>NZ_BAZE01000006.1:0-189657 GCF_000710955.1 Nocardiopsis alba | reverse complement strand
GCCGCGGCGGTGGGATCCGGTGTCGTAGGCGGAACGGTCGAGGGAGCCCGTGTCGTACCCCGAGCGGTCGAAGGAGCCCGTCGAGTGGGCACCGGTGCCGTAGGAGGAGGTCGAACGGAACACGTCCGAGGACGGGCCGCCGGTCAGCGGATCGGGGGACGATCCAGGCGAGGGCGTCCCGGGCATCGTCGGGCCTCCCGCGAGGGGATCGGACAGCGGAGAGGGGCCGCCGACCCCGGGTCCGCCCGGCACGGGCGGCTCCGGGCGCCGGTGGGTCCCGGTGTCCATGCTGGACCAGATCGGGGAACCGAGGTCCTCCGTCGGGGCGGCCCCGGAACGGAAGCCCGGCGCCAGGGGGTCGAGACCGCCGCCCGTCGGGGAGGGGTCCGGGGTGTAGGGGGGAACGTCGCGCCGGTCCATCGTGCCGGAGTCGAAGGGGGAACGGTGTTCGGAGGCCAGGGGCCGCTCGGAGGGGGAGAGGGGCTCACGGCCCTCGAAGGGGTCGCCCGTCGAGGGCGGACGCGGCGTCCAGGAACCCGGCCCCAGAGGGTCCTCGTCCCGCGCCGGCGGAGCGGGGGGCGGCTCGGGGGCGGGCGAGAGCGGCTCTCGGGCGGAGGGCGGCGCCGGTCGTTCGGAGCCGGTGTCCGCGGAGACGGAGCGGGGGGCGGGCTCCGGCGGAGGGGTCGGGGTGGAGCTCTGCCCCAGTCCGGCCAGCACCGCCAGGTCCGGGGTGGAGTCCGCGGGGGTCGCGGGCATCTCCGAGGTGGGGGCGGGACGCGGCTCGTCGGGGAGGGCGTCGTGGTCGTGACCGTCGTCGTATCCGTCGTCCAACCGGTCATCGACGTTCGCGGTCTCGCGTTCGTCCCTGCCCCGTGAACGCGGGCGATCCGGCTCCTCCTCGTTCAGACTCGACCAGAAGTCGTTGTCGGAGAGTCCCGCCGAGTCGTCGTCCTCCCAGTCGTCCCGTCGCCTGTTCCGTCCCCGGGGACGTCGCTCCGCCCGTTCCCCGCCTTGACGCGACCTCCGGCCGCGAGGCCGCGCCCCCTCGTCCTCGGGCTCCTCGTCCCGGGCCCGTCCACGGGGTTCGTCGCGGTCGTCGTCGACGCCGTCGTACTCGTCGTCGTAGTCGTCGTCCCGTGAGCCGAGGCTGAGCGCCCGCATGCCCAGAAGGATGAGTACGAGCACGGCGAGCACGACGATGACGGCGATGATGATGATGATGACGGTGAAGGTCATGGTGTACGCACTACCTTGGGGAGGTCTGTCACGCCCGGGACACGCCGGTGACCGGCCGGGGAGGAACGGCGGCCCGGTTCCGCGCGGCCGTGGAACGCCGGGCCCACGGGGTCGACGGGACGCGGGCGCCGATGCTCCACCGCGGTCTCCGAAGGGGATGCCGCGCGGCGGACGGACGGGAATCGGTCATCTGAAAAGGGGCGAGGGGCACGACCCCACTGTATGCGCTGCTGCGCTCTGTGTGCAGAGGGCGACGGAGCCTTCCTCGGATCGTCTTCGCGCCCTCCGATCGATCGGACGCCCCGGAACACGGACGGTGACCGGGGCGCCGATCGGGGCTCCGGATCACTCGCTTTCGGTGACGAGGGTGCCCCGCGCGATGGCCTGCTCGGCGACACCCTCCAGGATCGAATCCAAGGGGGCTCCCTCGGGCAGGTCGAGGGTGCCGCTCAGCGCGTACACGGTGAAGCGGTACTCGTGCGCGTCGTTCTCCGAGGGGCAGGGGGCCCCGTAGGACGCCTCGCCGGCGCTGTTCTGACCGATCTTGGCGTCGGCGGGGACGGAGTTCTGGCGCAGCTCCACCAACTGCGGATCCAGGTCGTGGACGACCCAGAACACGACGGCGGCCTGGGGGTCGTCCACCACCAGGGCGATCGATCCCACGTCGTCGGGCAACCCCGACCAGCTCAGCGGAGGAGAGACGGGATCGCCGTCGGCGTCGCAGGTGTAGGCGACGGGGAGCGGCTGGGCCTCCTGCATCATCGGGCTGGTCACGTTGATGTCGGTCGGCATCTCGCCGCTCAGCTCCGAGTTCAGCACGCCGCAGCCGGTCGACGCGAGCAGCGCGGCCCCCGCCGCCGCTGCGCCCGCACGGGCACCGAGGGGTGTGCGGGGCACGCCGCGCGAGACGGTGGTCCGGGTGGAAGGCAAGACCGGGAACAAAATGGGGCTCCTGCTGGACTTTCGGGCCGTAAGGCGAGACTCGCTGTGCACCGGATCCGGCACCCGGCTGACCCCGGCGCCCGTCACGGTGGAACCGTGTGGAGCGGCGCCGTCCCCGACACCGTCACACGGCCCTGAGCGAACCCTACTGCGGTCGGAGAGGACCCAGGGACCTTCCGGAGGCGATCCGGGGAGGAGACGTCGGCGACACCGATACCGAGAGGCGTGATGACCGCGTATCGGTCATCATGGGGCGGTGCGGTTCTCCATTCTCGGTCCTCTCCAGGTACACGACGCCGCGGGGGCTCCCGTCGGCGTCGGAGGAGCGCGTCTGCGCGCCCTCCTGGTGTCGCTCCTGCTCCATCCCGGGCGCACCGTCGGTGTCGAACGGCTCACGGACACCATCTGGGGGTGGGACGAGACCCCCGCCGCCGCGGGGAACGCGCTTCAGGCCCTGGTCTCCCGGCTGCGTCGGGCGTTGGGCGAGGAGGCCCGGATCCACGGTGACGGCTCCGGCTACCGGCTGGAGATCGCCCCCGAACAGGTGGACCTCCACGTCTTCGAGGCGTCGGCCGGGTCCGGGAGGGCGCATCTGACGTCGGGGCGCCCGGCGGAGGCCGAGGCGGCCCTGGTCGAGGCCCTTTCCCTCTGGCGCGGCCCGGCCCTGTCCGACCTCACCGCGAGGGGGCGGGCCGAGGACGTGGCCCTGCGTCTGGCCGGGATCCACCGCACCGCCGAGGAGGACCTCCTGGAGGCCCGTCTCGACCTGGGGCGGTACACCGAGGCCCTGCCGGAGGCCGAGGCGGTGGCCGGACGCGACCCTCATCGTGAGCGTCCGATCGAGCTGCTCATGCGCGCTCTGGCCGGCGGCGGTCGTGTCGCCGAGGCCCTCGACGCGTACGAGGCCTTCCGCGCGCGGCTCGCCGAGGAACTGGGGCTGGATCCCTCGCCCCGTCTGCGGCGGGTCCACCTGAACCTGCTCCGGGGGGAAACGGCGCCCGCTCCGGAGAACACGATCGAGAGGAACGTCAGGCCCCCCGCCGCGCCCTCGGTCCGTCTGCCTCGACCTCTGACCGACTTCGTTCCGCGCGAGAACGAGGTCGGGGCGACGGTGGAACGTCTCTCCGGATCCCGAACGGTCACCCTCATCGGCCCGGGAGGGGCCGGCAAGACGCGCCTCGCCGCGGAATCCGCCGAGACCCTGGCGGAACGGAACCCCGGGCTGGTCTCCGGCGGTGTCCGCTGGGTGGAGCTCGCCCCGGTGGGGCAGGGGACCGACCTGCACCAGGTCGTCGCCGACACCCTGGAACTGCGCGAGTACGCCGTCATCAGGGCGAACACCGGGGCGGCCCACCTCGACCCCGCCGAACGGGTCGCCTCCCACCTGGGGGACCGCCCGTTCCTGTTGGTGCTGGACAACTGCGAGCATCTGATCGCCGAGGCGGCCGCGCTGACGGAGTCCCTCCTGGCACGCTGCCCCGGCCTTCGCGTGCTGGCCACCTCCCGGGAACCGTTGGGGGTGCCGGGCGAAGTCCTCCTGCCGGTGCCGCCGCTGGACCTGCCGCCGGAGGGTGACGACCTCGAACGGGCCCGTACCCGCTCCGCCGTGCGGTTGTTCACCGAACGGGCCGAGGCGGTCAGGCCGGGGTTCCGGGTCTCCCAGGACAACCTCGCCCACGTCGTCCGGATCACCCGCGAGCTGGACGGTATGCCGCTGGCCCTGGAGCTGGCGGCGGCCCGGCTCAGGATGATGACCCCGGGCCAACTCGCCGAACGCCTCACCGACCGCTTCCGCCTGCTCACCAACGGCAGCCGATCGGCCCTGCCGCGCCATCGCACCCTGCGGGCGGTGGTCGATTGGAGTTGGGAGCTGCTCGACGAGGCCGAACGCCGGCTGTTGCGCCGCCTCGCGGTCTTCCCCGGCGGGGCCGGACTGGAGGCCGTCGAACGGGTGGGCTCCGACCCGGGGGAGGAGGCCGAGGGCGGGGTCCTCGGGCGGGACGTGTGGTCGGTCCTGTTCGCCCTCGTGGACAAATCCCTGGTGGTGGCGGAGAACCCGGTGCGCGACGACGCGCCGCCCACCTACCGCCAATCGGAGACGGTCCGCGCCTACGCCCTCGAACGCCTGGCCGAGAGCGGTGAGGAGGAGCGGGTCCGGGAGGCCCACGCCCGCTACGCGGTCGACCTGTGGCGTCGGGCGGATCCTGAACTGCGCGGTCCCGAGCAGGCCTCCTGGCTGGCCCGGCTCGGAACGGCGATCGATGACTGCCACGCGGCCTTTCGCTGGGCGGTCGATCGGCGCGACGCCGAACTCGCCCTGGACCTGGTCGAGTACACCCAGTGGTACTGGGCCCTGGACGGAGGGCGGAGCCGGAACCACCGGTGGGCCGAGGCCACGCTCGACCTGGTCGGCGAGGAGGTCCCCCGGGGGCGGGAGACGGCCTACGCCATGTGTCTGTTCAGCCTGGACGAGGGCGTGGAGAGGGGACGGGAGGGCATCCTCACCGTCCTCACCGAGGTGGAGCGGTTGCTCCGGGTCGGCGAACGCGAGACCGGGAGGCATCCGTCCCTCGCCCTGTGCCTGGTCTACGGGGCGATCACCGACGGGCGAGTCGACGGGCCCTGGCGCGTGAGGTTGGAGGAGGAACTGGAGGGCGCGGACGACCCCTGGACCCGAGCGCTCCTGTACCTGATGACCGCGATGCTCGACGCGACCTTCGGGGAGATCGGGCGTTCCCGGGAACGAGCGGGGCTCGCCCTGGAGGGGATGCGCGCGCTCGGCGACGCGTGGGGGCAGTGCAACGCCCTGGCCCAGCTCGTGGACGTCTGTTTCCACACCGATCCGGAGCGCTGTGGGGATCTGTTGAGCGAGGGGATCGGGCTCGCGGAGAGGAGCGGGCTGAGGGGCATCGTCGCGCTCTTCCGGATCCTGCGCGCCCAGACCCTCGTGGAGCTGGGCCGGATCGCCTCGGCGGAGGAGGACCTGGAGACGGTCACGGAGACCCCGCTGGAGAAGGAGCACCTGGTCACGTTCCGGATGACCCGGGTGATGTGGCTCCAAGCGGCCGGGCGACAGGAGGAGGCACGTCGGTTGGTGGACGAGACCGAACCCGTCGTGGTCGGACTGGGCGGGCTCGCTCCGATCTACATCGAGCCCGCCTGGCGGGGGCTCACCGCCGACGTGGCCCTGTCCGACGGCGACGTCGCACGGGCCTGGAAGGAGGCGGGCCGGGCCTGGTGGCTGGCCGGACGGGGCCTGAGCACCTATAAGAGCGAGATCCTGGAGATCTTCGCCCGGATCATCGTGGACAGCGACCCCGAACGCGCGGTGCTGCTGCTCGGCCACGCGGCGACCCTGCGCGGAGGGCTCCCCTCACGACGGCCGAGGACCCTGCGCCTGGGGGAACGTCTGGTCGAGGTCCTGGGCGAGGCCCGCTTCGCCCGGCTGTGGTCGGAGGGGGTGGACACACCGACGCCCGAGGCGAGCGCTCGTGTGGGGGAGTGGCTGGAGCGGATCGTGCCCGACGACGTGGAGATGGACACCTGGGCCCGGTGATGAGGGAGGGGCCGGCGGGCGTGTGCCCGCCGGCCCCTCCACGCGAGGACGCGGTTCAGGTACGGCGTCGGTAGGCCCACACCGCGAGCGGGAAGAAGACCGCGGTGATGGCGAACGCCCAGACCAGGGTCCACGTGACCGGTCCGGTGACGTCGCCGCCCAGCATGAGCCCGCGCATGGCGTCCACGACGTGGGTGACCGGGTTGTTCGCGGCGATCGGGGCCAGCCACCCCGGCATGTCGTCCGGGGCGACGAAGGCCGAACTGCCGAAGGTCAGCGGGAACAGCAGGATCATCGCGAACGACTGGACCGCCATGGGCGTCCGGGCGAGCATGCCGACGAAGGCCGACATCCAGCACAGCGCGAAGGCGAAGACCAGGATCAACGCCCCGGCCACCACCACGCCGACCGCGCCGCCGTCGGGACGGAACCCGATGGCCAGACCGACCAGCAGCACCATCACCACGGTGATCGCGTAGCGGACCAGGTCTCCCAGGACCGCGCCGATCAGCGGGGCCGAGCGGGCGATGGGCAGCGAACGGAAGCGGTCGAAGATGCCCTTCTCCACGTCCTGGCTCAGGGTGAAGCCGGTGCCCATCGTGGCGAAGATGACCGACTGCGCGATGATCCCCGGCATCAGGAAGTCACGGTAGGTCTGCCAGTCGCCCATCATCGCCTGCCCGAAGACGAAGACGAAGAGGGTGACGAACATGATCGGCTGCAACATCAACCCGAGGACCTCCTCGGGGTTGGTCCTGAGCTTGACGATGCTGCGCCAGGTGAGCTGGAGCCCGTTGCGAACGGTCACCGACAGGCCCACCCGGTCGGGGACGGGCGGGACGTTCTCGGGTGAGGCCGCCGAGGATCGGGTGGTCACGGCGCTCATGCTCGGGTCTCCTCGTTCGTCTCCTCGTCCGAGGGCGAGGCCTCGGCGGTGCGTCCGGTCAGGGCCAGGAACACCTCGTCCAGACTGGGTCTGCGCAGGGATAACTCGCCCACGGCCACGCCCTGTTCGTCCAGACGGCGGACCACCTCGGGCAGAACCGCGGCGTCGCCGACGGGGACACCGAGCCTCAGCCCGTCGTCGCCGACCGGGGCGCTGGTCACCGTCTCGACGATCTTGACGGCCAGGGGCAGTTGTGAGGGGTCCACGGTGCGCAGTTCCAGCACCTGGTCTCCGGCGCGGTTCTTGAGCTCCTCGGGGGTGCCCCGGCTGATCACCCTGCCGTGGTCGAGCACCATGATGTCGTCGGCGAGCTGGTCGGCCTCCTCCAGGTACTGGGTGGTGAGCAGGACGGTCACCCCGTCGCCGACCAGGTCGCGCACGACGTCCCACAACTCGTTGCGGCTGTGCGGGTCCAGACCGGTGGTCGGCTCGTCCAAGTACAGCAGCGACGGCCGGCCGACCAGGCTGGCGGCCAGGTCGAGTCGGCGGCGCATACCGCCGGAATAGGTCTTGGCGGCCCGGCCTCCGGCGTCGGAGAGCCCGAAGCGTTCCAGGAGTTCGGCGGCGCGGGACCGGGCCCGAGCCCGGTCGAAGCCCAGGAGGCGTGCGATCAGGACCAGGTTCTGCGTCCCGGTCAGTTCGGCGTCGACCGCCGCGTACTGTCCGGTGAGCCCGATCCTGCGGCGTACCTCGTGCGGCTGTTCGGCCACGTCGAAGCCGTCGACGAACGCGCGGCCCCCGTCCGGTCTCAGCAGGGTGGCCAGGATGCGTACGGTCGTGGTCTTCCCGGACCCGTTGGGTCCCAGGACGCCCAGCACGGCCCCCGCCCTGGCGGTCAGATCCACCCCGTCCAGGGCACGTCGGCCCTTGAACACCTTGACCAGACCTTCCGCGCGGATGGCGTCGGTCATGAGTTCCTCCGTTTCAGCGTCTGCGCCCAGTCTGGGCGGCCGCGCTGACAGACCGCTGATACGCGTACACGTCTCCCTCGCCCCGAGATGTCAGCGATGACCGATGGGCCGTCTTCTCGGAGGAACGCGTGGGCCGGACGAGGCCTTCCCCGCCCGTCCGCGCGTCCGCCCGTCCCTTCTAGACTCGGTGGGGTGATGAACACCCCTCCCCATGACGCCGTGCCTCCGCCGGAAGGTCCCTTCGAACCGACGACGGGTGCGGCCCGTCTGCGCCCTCCCCTGCGCAGGGTGAGCGGCCGCTCGATCGGGGTGTGGACGGTGCGGTCGATCCTCGGCGGCCTGATCAACCTGGTCCTGCTCAGCGTCCTGGCCTGGGCGGTGGGGGTCCTGCCCTGGTCCTGGATCCCCGAATGGGCGCGGGAGAACGCCTGGATGCTCCCGACCGTCTACTTCGTGTACGCCCTGCTCAGGACCGCGATCGTGCCCTCATGGCGATATCGGGTGCACCGGTGGGAGGTCACCGAGGACGTCGTCTACACCCGCTCGGGCTGGATCGCCCGCCACTGGCAGCTCGTCCCGGTGAACCGTCTTCAGACGGTGGACCACACCCAGGGTTGGTTGGAGCGGATCTTCGGTGTGGCCACGTTGGAGGTCCAGACGGCCTCCTACGCCGGTTCGTCGACCATCGAGGGGCTGGACGCGGAGGAGGCGCGCGTGCTCAGCGAGGAGTTGGCCGCGCGCGCGGGCACGCTTCGGGACGACGCGACCTGATGGAACGAGAGAACGGAATCGGACCCCGCGAGCCCTCGGACCGCGAAGAGCCCGTCGACCCCGGAGAGCCCGCCGACCCCGGAGAGGGCGGCGGCTGGGTCGCGCCGGGCGGCACCGCCGCCGGTCCCCGACCGGAGGACGGGCCGCCGCGGTGGCCCTCCGCCGGGGAACCGGAGCCCGCCTCGGGGTCGCCGGAGAACGGGGCCGAGGACGACACCGGGGCGCCTCGGTCCGGATCGCCGGTCACCGAGAGCGCTTCCGAGGCCCCGCGCGACTGGTGGGGGACCGGAGGGGGCGCCCCCGTGTTCGGGGCGGAGAACGCTCGACGGCTCAGCCCGCGCAGCCTGGTCGTGGGCCCGATCAACCAGCTCAGGAGCCTGCTGGTGCCCATCGCCGCCGGGCTGATCGTCGGCGGGTTCAACCCGTGGGTGCTCACGGCCACCGGTGTGGCGGTGGTCGGGCTGCTGGTGGGCGGGTTCGTCACCTGGCGGACCTTCCGCTACGAGATCGGCGAGGAACGCCTGGAGATCCGCAGCGGCCTGATCCGGCGTTCCACGCGCACCATCCCGCTGGAGCGGATCCGGGGCGTGGACGTCACCAGCACCCTGTTGCACCGGATGCTCGGTGTGGCCGTGGTCCGCATCGAGGCGGCGGCCGGTTCCCCCGGCGGTGGTGAGGAGGGCAAGCTCGACGCGGTGAGCGTGGCCGAGGCCGAACGTCTGCGCCGGGTCCTGTTGCACCGCAAGGCCGTGCTCCTGGAACGGCATCGGGAGGAGACGGAGCCGGTCGCGGGTGAGGAGGGGAGCGCCCTCGAGCCGGCCCCGGCCCCCGAGACCGTTCCCGAACCCGAGGACACCGGGACGACCTATTTCCGGATGCCTTGGAGCTGGTACCTGTACGGGGCGTTGGCCCTGGGGTACCTGCTCACCCCGTTCGCGGTCCTGGCGACCCTGTTCGGCATGGCCCAGCAGGCGGTCGGCGACAGGGCGGCGGACTTCCTCGTGGACTGGGTGACGACCAGCGACCGAGGGTTCCTCTTGGTGTTCGCGGTGGTGTTCGCGGGCGCCCTGATTCTGCTGATGCCGGTGTTCGCGGTGGTCTCCTACTCCCTCACCCACTGGGGCTTCTCGCTCCGCGGGCGGGACGGGTCGCTGATCGCCGAACGCGGACTGTTCACCCGACGCAGCGTGACGTTGGAGCGAAGGCGCGTCCGCGGCTACGAACTATTGGACAACCCCCTCGAACGCACACGACGGGCGGTGAGTCTGCGCGCCATCGTCACCGGGCTGGGGGACACCGCCAATCGAGCGGTCCTGTTGCCGATCGGCCCCAGGCCCAGGGTGGAGGAGGTCGTGGATCGGGCCCTGGGCCTGTTCCGCGGTCGGCTGACACCCCATCCTCGGGCGGCCCTGTACCGACGGCTGACCCGCGCGGTCCTGCCGTTCGCCGCGGTGGCGGTGGCCGCGATCGCCCTGGAGCCGGTGTGGCCGTCGGTGGTCGCCGGCGTGCTGGCCCTGCTCGGAGTGCCTCTGGGAGTGGACCGGTATCGCTCGTTGGGCCACGGTTACGACGGTGAGCTGGTGAGCGTGCGCTCGGGCTCGTTGCGGCGGACCCAGGCCACGGTGGAACGGTCGGCGGTGATCGGCTGGAGCTGGACCCAGTCGCCGTTCCAACGTCGCTCCGGACTGGTCGACCTCGAGCTGGCGGTGGGCGCGGGGGAGGGCGGCTACACGGCCCAGGACGCCGCCCAGGAGGAGTCGGTGGACTTCGCCGCGCGGATCACCCCCGAGATGGTGCGCCCCTTCCTGGTACGCGAGGACGGAGAGCCGCCTCGCTGAGCCGAGGGCGAGGACGGAAGCGAGGGGGCGGCCACCGATCGGTGGCCGCCCCCTCGCGTACGGGGTCGTGGACCCTACTCGTTCTTCTTCGAACCGAACATGATCTCGTCCCAGGAGGGGACCGAGGCGCGGCGGCCCCGTCCCTTGCGCCTGGCTGTGCCGGCGGCCCCGCCGGAGGTACCGTCGGCGGCGGCCGGGACGGGCGGAGCGGCCGGTTGTTGCTGTTCGGCGGCTCGACGCGGTGTGCCCTGGTCGTCGAGGTCGATGGTGGCCCGACGGCGCCGGGGCCGCTGGGGCTCGGGCGCCGGAGCACGCGGTGGGGCGGGCTCGGGTTCGGGCTCGACGACGGCGCGGGCCGCCGGACGTTCCGGCGCCGCTGGAGGCGGGTCGGGACGGTGGCGGGGCGCGGGACGCTCGAACGGGTCCTCGAACCCGCTCACGGGACGAGGGGCGGGCTCCGGGGCGGTCTGGGGCTCCTGCCAGGGCTCGGGATGAGGGCGACGCTCCACCGGCGGCGCGGGGCGCCTCCGGACGGGCTCGGAGGAGATGTTCCCGGGCAGTGGGGCCGCGGGCGGGGTCTCCTGTAGGGACGGACCGCGGTCGGGGGCGCGCTCGGGACGACGCTCGGCCGGTCGACGGGTCTCCTCGCGGGCGGGGACCCCCGGCTGCTCGCCTCTGGGCATCGCCGAACGTAGGGGATCGTCCAACGGCGTGTCCTGCGCGGACGACAGGCGACGCGGGGCGACGTGTTCGTTGCGTCGCTCGGCGGTGGACTGTGCGTCCAGGCGGGGCAGGTCGGTGGGCGCCTCGGAGCGGCGGGGGGCGAACGGTGTGACGTTGGCCCCGGGCTCGGGCGAGACGACCGGAGGCTCGGGCGAGGAGAACCGGGCGGCCTCCTCGTCGGCGGGGGTGACACTCCGGTGTCTGGGCTCGTAGAGCCAGTGCGCGACACGTTCCTCGCCACCGTGGAGGAAGACGAGCTTGAGCTGCCAGGTACGGTCCTCCCGCTTCCAGGAGTCCCACACGGCGTCGCCGGTCTCCAGTTGGTGGGCGCCGATCCTCTTGGTGACGATCTCCTCCAGGGAGGGACCGGGGGTGGCGTCGCCCGGTGTGCGCACGGTGGCGCGCTGGGCCTGCTGGGCGATGTACTCGCGTTCTTGAAGGACGGGTCCCTCGAACCAGCGCACCCGTTCGATCGGTATCCCGGAGATCTCGGAGATGGCCTCCGCGGTCTCGCCGGACCGGATGCGGGCCTGGATTTCCTTGGGGCGCAACGGATTCTCCACTTCGATCTCGTACTGGCCGAGCCGGGAGAACTGGCCGCGTACGGCGGCACGGAGACGGTCGTCGACGGGCAGCGTGAAACGGGTCCCACGGCCGGGGCTGGCCAGCACCAGATAGGTGCCGTCCTCGCTCACGGCCACGAGGCGAAGCTCGTGCATCGCTCTCCCTTTCGCCTCCCGTCGAGGGTTGGTAATGACCGTCCCTCGCGTTCTCCAAGTCTGGTCGGCCGACAACTGTTCGGCCAGTACCGCGCCCGGCATGTCCGAACTGTGCCCGCCTCCCGGTCCGTGGTGGACACCACGGTGGGAGCCACCCCGGGGGTCCGGGGCCCTCGCGGTCGCTTCCGTTGCCAATCTTGACACGCTGAACCTTGCGCGACCGGGAGCGATCGTGGGGGAATGTCGCCGATCCCGCGCGAAGGCTCCGCGGTGATGGTATCCCGCGCACCCCGAATCGCCCCAGGGGTGGGAGAACCCTCGGATCTCGCGTTCGATGCGGACATGACGACCCTTGTCGTAGGCAAATCGACACGCCGAGGGATGCCATAAAGTGACACCTCCTCATTGATGGCGTTATCACCGACTGGTTCCAACTAGGGTGATATGTCCACCTGTGGGTGAGTTGCGAAGTTTGGGGATTGCGTGGATGTATGCCCCATCACACGCCCATCCCATGACCATGTGTCCTGCCGCGCCCCCGCGCGGCCTACGGAGGGGAACGAGACCATGGCTCGACCCGAGCACGGGCCGGAGACCGGTGCCGAGGGGGAGGATCGGAGAGGGAGCGACGAGGAGGCCGGGGAGGGAAGGCGGCGCAGAGGCATCGAGTTGAGCGTGGCCCAGGTCGCCGGCGCGGGCGTGGCCACGCTCACCGCGGCCACCGCCGCCTCCTACCTGAACGTCTACGGAACCGTCATCGGCACCGCCGTGATGGCCGTGCTCAGCACCAGCGTCACCCCGGTGATCCAGCACTGGATCACCCGGAGCGGCGAACAGGCCAAGGAGTTCGCGGAGAAGAGCCGACACCACGGCGCCCGGACGCTCGTCGAACGGCCGGAACCGGCCATGGACGTGGACGGACCGGCCCCGGAGGACCCCGAGGCCACCCGGACCATGGCGCTGCCCTCCCTGAGCGGCCTGGACGACCCGACCTCGCGCATGGACGCGGTCGGGGCCGGGGACGACGAGGGGGACTTCTCCGACCTCGGGGAGAGCGATGCGAAGGAACGCCCCAAGCGTGGACTTCGCGCGATCCTCATCCCCGCCGGTGTGGTGTTCGTCCTGGTCATGCTGGTGATCCTCGCCTTCGAGCTGTTCACCGGGCGCTCGTTGACGGCCTGGACCCAAGGACAGACCGAGCACACCTCGCCCTCGATCCTGGGCGGGCACTCCGCCCCAGCGGTCGAGGACGACGAGGACGAGGGCACCGAGGCCCCGGTCGACGACGGCCCGGGGAAGGAGGAGGGCTCTCGGGAACAGGGGACGGGACAGGCCCCGCCGACCGAGACCACTCCGGAGCAGGGCACGGGGACCGAGGGCACCGAGGCCCCCGACACCGACCCCGGCGGTCGGGAGCCCGGGACCTCGGAGGTGCCCACCGACCCGGTGGAACCCCCGGGCGGCGGGGAACCGACGGAACCCCGGGAACCGGTGGAGCCCGGGACGGGGAACGGGAACGGTGACGGCGGGACCGGGGAGGTCGCCCCGTTCGACGAGACCCTCCCGACGGGCTGAGCCCCCGACCGCGCGTGGGTCGGGTCAGCCGAACACCCGGTCCAGGTAGGCGTTGCCGAAACGGCGGTGCGGGTCCACCCGCTCCCGCACCGCCAGAGCGTCCCCGAGCCGCGGGTAGACGCCCTCCAGGTAGGAGCGATCCCGCGTGTGCAGTTTGCCCCAGTGCGGTCGTCCGCCCACGGAGGTGAGGACGGCCTCGAGGTCGGCGAAGTAGGACTCGTGAGGAGTCCCCTTGTACATGTGCACCGCGACGTAGGCGGTCTCACGGCCGTAGGCGGTCGATGTCCACACGTCGTCCGCGGGGGCGAAACGCACCTCGACGGGGAAGCTCACGCGGTGGTCGCCGCGGTCCACGATCGAGCGGATCTCACGCAGGACGTCCACCGTGTGCTCGACGGGGATCGCGTACTCCATCTCCACGAAGCGCACGTTCCGCACCGAGGCGAACACCTTGTGGGAGACGTCCGTGTAGGAGCGCGCGGACAGGGCGCGGGAGCTGATCTGGTTCACCGTCGGGATCATCGACGGGAAACGGCGGCATACGCGGTTGATCCCCTCGAAGAGCCGGTTGGACAGGAAGTCGTCGTCCAGCCAGGCCTTGAACGGGGACAGCGGGCGGGCGGGGCCCTCCGCGATGTTGTTGCGCTTGGTGTTGGTGTTCCCGGTGTGGGGGAACCAGAAGAACTCGAAGTGGTCGTTGCCCGCGCGCAGCTCGGGCAGCCGTTCCAGCACCTCGTCGAAGGGCATGGGCTCCTCCCTGGCGTGCAGCAGGAAGGCCGGGCGCACCGCGAAGGTCAACGCCGTCACGACGCCGAAGGCGCCCAATCCCACCCGGGCGGCGTGGAACAGGTCGGGCTCGTGGTCGGCCGAGCACTCCACCACCGATCCGTCGGCCAGGACCATCTCCATGCCCACCACCTGGGAGGCCAGACCGCCGGCGTCGCGCCCGGTCCCGTGGGTGCCCGTCTGTACCGCCCCGGAGACCGTCTGCACGGCGATGTCGCCCATGTTGGCCAGGGCCCTGCCGTGCCCGGCCAGGACGTCGTTGAAGTCGCACAGGGGGGTTCCCGCCGCGACGGTGGCCGTGCCGGCCTCGGGATCGAGGGAGAGCAGGCCGGTCAGGGCGGTGGGGGACAGGAGCAGGCCGTCGGTGATCGCCACGTCGGTGAAGGAGTGACCGGTGCCGACCATGCGTACGCGCAGGTCCTCCTCGGCCGCGGAGAGCACGGCGGCGGCCACCGCGTCGGTGTCGTCGGGGGTGGCCGTCCGTCGGGGGCTGGCCCGATGGGTGTCGGCCCATGTGTGCCACAACACATCAGTCATGCGGTGACATTACCGGTCGGTCACTTGTGTGACCAGAGTCGGAATGGTCCTGGTCACGTCTCGCGCGGAGTCGCGCCCCGGAACACGGGGGTGGGGCCGGGAGGTCCGGCGGAGCTGGTTTCATGGGGTGCATGAGGCCTTACGACGCGTTTTTGCTGATCTCCTTCGGTGGACCGGAGGGCGAGGACGAGGTCATCCCGTTCCTGGAGAACGTCACCCGCGGGCGCAACATCCCCCGCGAGCGGTTGGCGGAGGTCGGTGAGCACTACTTCCTCTTCGGAGGGGTGAGCCCGATCAACCAGCAGTGCCGGGACCTGCTCGCCGCCGTCACCGCCGACTTCGAGACCGAGGGTGTGGACCTGCCCGTCTACTGGGGCAACCGGTTCTGGGCTCCGATGCTCACCGACACCCTCGCCCGCATGAAGGAGGACGGGGTCCGCCGCATCCTGGCGATGCCCACCTCCGCCTACTGCAACTGGTCCAGCCGCACCGCCTACCACGAGGACATCGACCGGGCTCTGGCCGAGCTCGGCGACGACGCCCCCGAGGTCGAGCTGATCCGCCCCTTCTACGACCACCCGGGGTTCGTCGACCCCCTGGTCGAGCACACCCGGAAGGCGCTGGACGCCCTTCCCGCCGAGCAGAGGGAGGGCGCGCACCTGCTCTTCTCGGCCCACTCCATCCCCACGGCGATGGCCGAGGCCAGCGGCGGCTCCTGCCACGACCACGGCCCCGAGGGCGCCTACGGCGCGCAGCTCAACGAGGTGGCCCGTCTGGTCGCCGCCCGCCTGGACCGCGAATACCCGTTCGAGGTCGTCTACCAGAGCCGGAGCGGCCCGCCCAGCCAGCCCTGGCTGGAGCCCGACGTCAACGACCGCATGGAGGAACTGGCGGCCGAGGGCGTCCCCGCCGTCGTGGTGATCCCGCACGGCTTCGTCTCCGACCACATGGAGGTCAAGTTCGACCTCGACGTGGAGGCCCGGGAGACCGCGGACAAGCTCGGCATCGGCTACGAGCGCGCGCTCAGCCCCGGAACCCACCCCGCGTTCGTCTCGATGGTCACCGCTCTGGTGCGCGAGTACACCGAGGGGACCGAACCGGCCCGCCTGGGCGACCTGCCCCGTTGCTCCGACGGCGAGGAGAAGTGCTGCCGGCAGCACTGACCCCGCTCCGGGCGGGCCGGTCCTCCGGCCCGCCCCGGGTCTCACGCGGGCGCTCCGAAGAGGATCGGATCCTCTCGCCGGAAAAGACGCCGAGGTCAACAGTGTTGATCCCCTCTGAGGTGGGGAAAAGGTGGTGACCGGCGTCACCGACGGCCGATAGGGTCGGTTCCGACCACAAGTCGTCGGTTCAGGAGTGTCTGTCTTGGTTCGTTCTTGGTATGAGCTGTCGGAGTACGTCCAACTGCGGCGTGTCAACGGGCTGAGCCTGTCCCCGGACGGCACCCGCCTCGTCGCCCCGGTCAGCGACCTGGCCCCCGACGGCAGATCCTTCCGCAACGCCCTGTGGGAGATCGACGCCCGTCCCGAGACCGAGGGCGGCACCGCTCCCCGCAGGCTGACCCGCTCCACCAAGGGCGAGGCCGGAGCGGGCTTCCTGCCCGACGGCTCGCTGCTCTTCGTCAGCGGCCGGCCCGACCCCGAGGCGGAGTCCTCCGACGAGTCCGGCACCGCTCTGTGGCTGCTGCCCGTCGACGGCGGCGAGGCCCGCCAGATCGCCTCCACCCATGGTGGCGTCGGCGCCTTCACCGTCGCCCGCGAGTCCGGCCTGGTGGCCTTCACCGGCCGGGTCCTGCCCCGTTCGGAGGACCAGGAGGAGGACGCCGAGGCCCGCAAGGCCCGCAAGGAGGCCGGGGTCACCGCGATCCTGCACGAGGCCCTGCCCGTGCGCTCCTGGGACAGCGACGTGGGCCCGGACCACCCCCGCCTGTTCGTGGCCGAACCGCCCCGAGACGAGGACTCCCGTCTCGGCGACCCCCGCGACCTGACGCCCGACGCCGGTCTGTCCCTTCTGGGCGCCTCTCCCGCCCTCACCCCGGACGGCTCCACCCTGATCACCTCCTGGTCGGTCCCCGCCGGCGGCGGCAGTAACCGCGACGAGGTCGTCGCCATCGACACCGCCACCGGTGAACGGCGCACCATCGCGGGCGGTCCCGACGAGGAGTTGGAGTTCGGCGGCCCCCTGGTCTCCCCGGACGGCACCCGGGTACTGCTCCACGCGGGCTCCGAGGGCTCCTACGACGGTGAACCCCGCGACCACACCCTGTGGCTCACCGACCTGGCCACCGGGGCCGGCCGCGACCTGCTGGCCGACCACGAGCTCTGGCCGCGCGACTACGCCTGGTCGGCCGACTCCTCGACGGTCTTCCTCGTCGCCGACCAGAACGGTCGCCGCCCCGTCTTCCGCGTCGACGTCGCCACCGGTGAACTCACCCGGGTCACCGGCGACCACGGCGCCTACAGCGGGCTGGCGCCCTCGCCCGACGGCCGGTACGTCTACGCCCTGCGCGACGCCTGGGACGCCCCGCCCGCCCCGGTGCGCCTGGACGCCGACGCCGTGGACGGCGAGCCCACCCCGCTGCGCACTCCCGGCTCCGAGCTGAGCATGCCGGGCACCCTCACCGAGATCGAGACCACCGCCGACGACGGCACCCGGATCCGCTCCTGGCTGGTGCTGCCCGAGGAGGCCTCCGAGGAGTCGCCGGCCCCGCTCATGCTCTGGGTCCACGGTGGCCCGTACATGAGCTTCAACGGGTGGACCTGGCGCTGGAACCCGTGGTTGCTGGCCGCGCGCGGCTACGCCGTCCTGCTCCCCGACCCGGCCCTGTCCACCGGCTACGGTCAGGACATGCTGCGTCGCGCCTGGGGCAAGTGGGGTCCGCGCACGCACGCCGACGTCATGGCCATCACCGACGCGGCCGTGGCGCGCCCCGACATCGACGCCGAGCGCACCGCCATGATGGGCGGCTCCTTCGGCGGCTACATGGCCAACTGGATCGCCGGGCACACCGACCGGTTCAAGGCGATCGTCTCCCACGCCTCCCTGTGGCAGCTGGACGGGTTCAGCGGCACCACCGACTACCCGCCGGTCTGGGAGCGGGAGTTCGGCACCCCGCTGGCGCAGCCCGAGCGCTACCGTCTCAACTCCCCGCACCTGAGCGCCGACCGGATCCGGACGCCCATGCTCGTCATCCACGGGGACAAGGACTACCGGGTGCCGATCGGCGAGGGGCTGCGGTTGTGGCGCGACCTCCTCCTGCACGAGGTCGACGCCAAGTTCCTCTACTTCCCGGACGAGAACCACTGGATCCTGACCCCGGGCAACGCGAAGATCTGGTACGAGACGATCTTCGCCTTCCTGGACCACCACGTCCACGGCAAGGAGTGGGCCAAGCCCGAACTCCTCTGATCGACCACGTGGCCACGGGCCCCGATACCGGGTGTGTCGGGGCCCGTCCCGTGTCCGAGGTCCGCCCGTGGCCGGGCGGGGCCCGGGTCATAGGGTGCGGGAAGAGCCGCCCGGGCACGACCGTCCGGGCGTCCACGAGCGGAGAGGACAGCAGTGACCACCATCCAGTCCACCCACGACCGGGAGAAACTGCGAGATCTGGCGGTCGAGGTGGCGGCCGAGGCCGGGGCGTTCGCGGCCAAGGGGCAGGAGGGCATCACCGTCCTGGACACCAAGTCCAGCCCCACCGACGTCGTCACGGAGATGGATCGGGCCACCGAACGACTCATCCGCGATCGCCTGCTCGCGGCCCGTCCCGACGACGCGGTCCTTGGCGAGGAGGACGGCGGGGTCGAGGGCACCAGCGGGGTGCGTTGGGTGGTCGACCCCATCGACGGCACCGTCAACTACCTGTACGGAAGCCCCGACTGGGGGGTGGCGATCGCCGCGGAGATCGATGGCGTGGTCGTGGCCTCCGCGGTCTGTCTGCCATCCCATCACCGGATGTTCGAGGCGGTCCTGGGCGGGGGAGCGCGCCTGGAGGGGCGGACCCTGCGCGCGCCCGACACGGTGCCGCTGGACCGGGCCCTGGTCGCCACCGGGTTCGGGTACTTCCCCGAGCGTCGACTCCAGCAGGCCAAGGTGTTGACCGGGGTGATCGAGCACATCCGCGACATTCGGCGGGGCGGATCGGCCGCCGTCGACATCACCGGTCTGGCCACGGGTCGTTACAACGCCTACTACGAGCGGGGACTCCACCTGTGGGACTGGGCCGCCCCGGGCCTGGTCGCCTCCGAGGCCGGTCTGCGGGTGGGCGGGGCGCGTGGCGGCCCGCCCTCGAACGACCTGGTCATCGTGGCCCGTCCCGGCCTCTACGAGGAGCTGGACGGTCTGGTGACGCCTCTGGGGGCCAACACCGACGGCTGACCCGTAGGCCTCCCGACACGACGAACCCCGGGCACGTGCACCGTGCCCGGGGTCGAACCGGGGGAAGGGTGGGCGGGGTCCGGAGAGGGCCCGCCCCTGTGCGCGTCGCCGTCGTGGCCGGCCCCGAGGAGGGGAGACGACGACGCCGGAGCCCTAGGAGCGGGCGTCGATACCGTTGCGGTCGGCGATGCGGTACAGATCCTCGAGCTCCGACGCGTGCGTCTCGGCAAGGAAGTCGTCCCCGGCGGCCTTCGCCGTCTGGAGCGACCGGTAGGTCTCGTTGATACGGACCTTGATCTCCGCCATGAACTCGCCCATTGCACCTCTTTCAGGGGTCGGCGCCGGGGCATGTCGATGCCTCGGTGCACATCGTTGTGCGCACGCCTGCGCGTGGCACGGAAAGAAGACGTCACGACTTTGTGACACGAACGCTCGTCGCGGTCCGGAGTCGGAATCCGGTGTCCACGCGTGCCTTCTACCTCTACCGCACTGTGACGCGCGTCAAACCTCGGGTCCCCCGTGTGATCCCTTCGTGACCGGAGTGGAGCACGGACCCCTCGCGCGGGCCGAGGCCACGGGTGAACGCGGCGCTCCGCGAAGAGAGGTGAAGCGTGGGGCAAGAGTGTCCCACGACACATTTTCCCTGAGGCTCCTGTGCTTACTTGTTTCTTATTCTTGATGTGTCAGATTTGAGATGTGCGGGGTTGAGTCGTCGCCGACGGTTGGGGGATTCGTCGGCGTCGGCCACCCCGCACACAACAGGGGTCGTGAGACTCCCGGCCCAGCGCCCGTCTCGTACGGGGGCGAGGACGCGAATGAAGGCCTTCGGGTTTACCGTGTCCTTACCCCGACCGTGGGAGAACGGATGACGCGGCCGGGACCAAGAACGCCGCTGCCGGTGTGTTGGGGGATGCGCCGGCAGCGGCCCCCTTTTTTTGTTCTATGTGCCGAACCCCCCAGAAGGACAACGTTGCGCGTACTCGTGGTCGAAGACGAACGGGTCCTGGCCGACACGGTCGCGGTCGGACTGCGGCGGGAGTCCATGGCGGTGGACGTGGTCTACGACGGTGACACCGCCCTGGAGTACACGGCGGTCAACGAGTACGACGTCGTCGTACTCGACCGCGACCTGCCCGGTACCCACGGCGACGACGTCGCCCGCTCCCTGGTCGAGGAGAGCTACAACGGCCGCATCCTGATGCTCACCGCCTCCGACGGTGTCCAGGACAAGGTCGAGGGGCTCACCCTGGGCGCCGACGACTACCTCGCCAAACCCTTCGCCTTCCCCGAACTGGTCGCCCGTGTGCACGCCCTCGGGCGTCGTTCCGCGCCGCCCCTGCCACCGGTCCTGGAACGTCACGGCATCACTCTGGACCCGGCCAACCACCAGGTGTACCGGGACGGGAACGAGATCTCGCTGACGCCCAAGGAGTTCGCGGTCCTCCAGGTGCTCATGCGCGCCCAGGGCACCGTGGTCAGCGCCGAGGGCCTTCTGGAGAAGGCCTGGGACGAGAACGCCGACCCGTTCACCAACGTCGTACGGGTCACCGTCATGACCCTGCGCAAGAAACTCGGCGGCCCCCAGGTCATCCAGACGATCCCCGGCGCGGGGTATCGGCTGTGAGACCGGGCGAGCGTCCGGAACCGGGGCAGGTGGAGGCCACCCGCCCCGGTGACACGGGGACCTGGCGGAGCCTGAACTCCGTGGCCCCCGGTGGTCAGACGACCGAGCGCTCCGCCGCCCACGCCACGGTCCACCGCTTCACCGACAACCTCAGCCTGCGCGCCCGCCTCACGCTCATCTACGGGATGCTCTTCTTCGCGGCGGGCTCCCTGCTGGTCCTGGTCAACTACCTGGTCGTCGCGGTTCTGCTCAACGCCCTCCTCGCCGAGGAGAGCCTGGCCGAGCTGATCGAGCACAGCCACCACATCGAGCAGGTCCTCACCCACGTCACCCGCTTCTCGCTCCTGGCGCTGTTCCTGGTGGGGCTGCTGGCGGTGGCCCTGGGCTACGCGGTCGCCGGGCGGGCCCTGTCCCCCCTACAGAAGATCACCCGCATCGCCCGTCGCCTCTCCGAACGCTCCCTGCACGAGCGCATCGCCCTGTCCGGGCCCGACGACGAGATCCGCGAACTCGCCGACACCTTCGACGGCATGCTGGAACGCCTGGACCGCGCCTTCGACGGACAACGTCGTTTCGTCGCCAACGCCTCCCACGAGCTGCGCACGCCCCTGGCGATCAACCGCACCCTGCTCGAGGTGGCCCTGAGCGCGCCCGACGTGTCGGCCGACCTCAAGACGGTCGGCCAGACCCTCCTGGAGACCAACGCCCGCCACGAACGCCTCATCGAGGGGCTGCTCTTCCTCGCCAAGAGCGACCGCGAGCTGGAGGTCAAGGCCCGCGTCGACCTGGGCGAGGTCACCGAGACCGTGCTCAGCCAGCTCTCCGGCGACCTCGACCGCTCCGGTCTGTCGATCCGGCGCGACCTGCGCCCGGCGACGGTCGTCGGAGACCCGGTCCTGCTGGAACGCCTGGTCGCCAATCTGGTGGAGAACGCCCTCAAGTACAACGTCGACGACGGTGAGATCACCGTGCGCAGCGGTATGTACGAGGGCATGCCGGCGGTCCAGGTGGAGAATTCGGGCAAGGTGATCCCCGCCTACGAGATCGAAGGGCTCTTCGAGCCGTTCCGGCGGGGTTCCGCGGACCGTGTGGGCTCCGGGCGCAGCGCCGGTCTGGGCCTGTCGATCGTGCGCTCGGTGGTCCGCGCGCACGAGGGCGTGGTCACCGCCTGGCCCCGTGCCGGCGGCGGTCTGGTCATCACCGTCTGTCTGCCGCCCGCGCCCGGTCCGGGCGGCGAGGGGAACGAGCGTCGCTGACCTCCGTCCTTCCCCCGCCCCCACGTCCGCCGACGCCCTTTCCACGACCCGTTCGCACCCCGAAGGGTCTCCAAGCTGCGTCCGACTCCGCTTCGTGGTATTTATACGTGTCCGAAGACACGCCCACCCCTGTCACGGGGCTCGACTCGGGGTGGGTATGCTTCCCCGGGCGTGGACACGGAGGGAATCCCTCCTGACGTGGGCATGTCTTGGTTTTCGCTTATATCCGGGGGAGTGTTCACACCGATCCGGCATATGGGCGCGAACGCGTTTTTCAGGTCTAGGAGACGCCCGACGTTGGGTAGTACACGAAGGAACGACGCGTGAGGGGCCACGGAACCTTGGCCGCCTTCGGTCACATTCCCAGGAAAGTGCTACCGACCAGCGAACAGTGACCCGGGAGGGGGCACCGTTCGCGAACATCGGGATAACTCATCGGCCGAATCGGGCACAACGAAGGTCTCTCAAGCGTTACACCCGCGCGACGAGGCACTAAACGAGGGGGATGGAGTTAGCAGAGATGGCCACCGACTACGACAGCCCGCGCAAGACTGACGAGGACATCAACGAGGACAGCCTCCAGGAACTGCAGGCGCGGCGTGTGGACAAGGGCACCGGCACCATCGACGTCGACCCCGACGAGGTGGCCGAGGGCATGGAACTGCCCGGTGCCGACCTGTCCGGCGAGGAGCTCGCGGTCCGTGTGCTTCCCCGCCAGGCCGACGAGTTCACCTGTTCGCGCTGCTTCCTGGTGCACCACCGCAGTCAGCTCGCGGAGCAGCGCGCCGGACAGCTCGTCTGCAAGGAATGCGCCTGATACGGGCGGATACGGGATCCCCGACCCCCGACGGTCCCAGGACGGTCACGGGGTCAGGGACGGGGGCCGGTGCGGCCTCGAACATCATCGACCGGTGGGCGGCGAGACCCGGCGTGTCCCCCTACCGGGCACGCCGAGTCCGAACTTCCGAGGGCCCGCCGTTCGAGGATCCGCCCTCGGCCGCACGATGAGGACGTCACCACCGTTCACGGGGGCTCGCACGGTGATGGCGTAGGGACCCGCGGGCGGTGGACGGCCGACCCCACACCGGGAGGACCCCGGTGGGGTGAGCCGTCCACCGCCACCCGTTCGCGCCGGGAGGGTCACGAGGGAGCGTTCAGGCTCACGAGCCGCTCTCCTGGGAACCGCCCCCGGTCAACTGCTTGCGGGCGGCGCGTACGGCCAGCACGCGGGCCACCTCGACCCCGACACCGGCGACCACGGCCCAGCTCAGGGCGCGCCCCAGGCTCACCTCGGGCGATTCCAGGTCCGTCGGGGGCTCTTCACCGGTCGCGCGGGTCCAGGCGAAGGTCAGCGCCTTGCGCGTGACGAACTCCGCCGCGAAGCCCGCGACGAGTCCGAGGACGACCGGTCCGACCTCACCGTCCTTCTTAGCCATGTGAATCGTTCACCGTTCCCTTGTGCGTACGATGGTGCGTGCCGATACGCACCGTCTGCGTGAGGAATACTGTCACGCCGGGCCGGTCCCGCGCAGCGCCCGCGCGACGGGGTGTCCCCGCCGAAGGCGGCGACCGCCTCCCGACCCCGGTCACGGTGCCGGAAAGCGGGAGCGACCATGGCTCCGAGAGCACTAACATTGCCCTCATGGCCAACCGCTCTCATTCCTTCCGCATGCCCGACAAGCCTTCGCTGGACGGTATCGAGGCGAAGTGGGTGGACGTATGGGATGAGTCCGGCGTCTACCACTTCGACCGCACCCGCGGCCGCGAGGACGTCTACTCGATCGACACCCCGCCGCCCACCGTCTCCGGCTCGCTGCACATCGGGCACGTGTTCTCCTACACGCACACCGACACCGTCGCGCGCTTCCAGCGCATGAACGGCAAGGCCGTCTTCTACCCGATGGGGTGGGACGACAACGGTCTGCCCACCGAACGCCGCGTCCAGAACTACTACGGCGTGCGCTGCGACCCGTCGATCCCCTACGACCCGGACTTCCGCCCGCCGGAGAAGCCCGACGCCAAGCGACAGATCCCCATCTCCCGTCGCAACTTCATCGAGCTGTGCGACGAGCTCACCGTCGAAGACGAGAAGGTCTTCGAGGGCATCTGGCGCCGGCTCGGCCTGAGCGTCGACTGGCGGCACACCTACGCCACCATCGACGACAACTCCCGGGCGGCCGCCCAGCGCGCCTTCCTGCGCAACCTGGCCCGCGGCGAGGCCTACATGGCCGAGGCCCCCACCCTGTGGGACGTCACCTTCCGCACCGCCGTCGCCCAGGCCGAGCTGGAGGACCGCGAGCGTCCCAGCGCCTACCACAAGATCGCCTTCCACAAGCCCGACGGCACCCCGGTCCACATCGAGACCACCCGCCCCGAGCTGCTCGCGGCCTGTGTCGCCCTGGTCGCCCACCCCGACGACGAGCGCTACCGGGACCTGTTCGGCACCACCGTGACCACCCCGGTCTTCGGCGTCGAGGTCCCCGTCAAGGCGCACCGGCTCGCCGACCCCGAGAAGGGGTCCGGCATCGCCATGATCTGCACCTTCGGTGACACCACCGACGTCACCTGGTGGCGCGAGCTCCAGCTGGAGACCCGCCCCATCATCGGCTGGGACGGTCGGATCATCGCCGACCCGCCCAAGGGCATCGACTCCGAGGCCGGCCGCGAGGCCTACGCCACGCTGGTCGGCGCCACGGTCCACACCGCGCGCGAGCGCACCGTCGGGCTGCTGCGAGAGAGCGGTGACCTGGTCGGCGACCCCAAGCCCATCACCCACCCGGTGAAGTTCTACGAGAAGGGCGACAAGCCCCTCGAGATCGTCACCACCCGCCAGTGGTACATCCGCAACGGCGGCCGGGACGAGGACATCCGGGCTCAGCTCCTCCAGCGCGGCCGTGAGCTCACCTGGTACCCCGAGCACATGCGTCAGCGCTACGAGAACTGGGTCGAGGGCCTCAACGGAGACTGGCTGATCAGCCGCCAGCGCTTCTTCGGCGTCCCCTTCCCGGTCTGGTATCCGCTGGACGCCGACGGCAACCCGCGCTACGACGAGCCGCTGCTGCCCACCGAGGCCCAGCTGCCCATCGACCCCAGCTCCCAGGTCCCGGAGGGCTACACCGAGGACCAGCGCGGTCGCGCGAACGGCTTCATGGGCGACCCCGACGTCATGGACACCTGGGCGACCTCCTCGCTGTCGCCGCAGATCGCCTCCGGCTGGGAACGCGACCAGGACCTGTTCGAGCGGGTCTTCCCGATGGACTTCCGCCCCCAGGGCCAGGACATCATCCGCACCTGGCTGTTCTCCACCGTGGTCCGCGCCCACTTCGAGAACGGCACCCTGCCCTGGAGCACCACCGGCATCTCCGGATGGATCCTGGACCCGGACCGCAAGAAGATGTCCAAGTCCAAGGGCAACGTCGTCACCCCGGTCGCCCTGCTGGAGAAGTACAGCTCCGACGCGGTCCGGTACTGGGCGGCCAGCGGCCGTCTGGGCACCGACACCGCCATGGACGAGGGGCAGATGAAGATCGGCCGCCGGCTGTCCATCAAGATCCTCAACGCCAGCAAGTTCGTCATGTCCGTGGCCGGTGAGAACGCCGACACCGACGCCTCCCTGGTGACCGAGCCCCTGGACCGGGCCATGCTGGCCGCCCTGGCCGACGTGGTCGAGGAGGCCACGGCCGCGTTCGTCGCCTACGACCACACCCGGGCCCTGGAGCGCACCGAGCGCTTCTTCTGGGACTTCTGCGACGACTACCTGGAGCTGGTCAAGGCCCGCGCCTACGACACCGAGTCCGCCGAGGGCGCCTCGGCCCGCGCCGCCCTGCTCATCGCCCTGGGCGCGCTGCACAAGCTGTTCGCCCCCTTCCTGCCCTTCGTCACCGAAGAGGTCTGGAGCTGGTGGCAGGACGGCTCGGTGCACGCCGGCCCCTGGCCGTCCGCGGCCGAGTACCGCGCGGTCGCGGCCGACGGCGACCCGGCCGTCCTGGCCGCCACCGCCGAGGTCCTGCGCGCCGTGCGCAAGGCCAAGTCCGAGGCCAAGCTGTCCATGCGCGCCGAGGTCGAGCACGTCGTGGTCTCCGGCAAGCGGGCCGAGTCGGCCCGTGCCGCGGCCGGCGACATCGCCGCGGCCGGTCGCGCCGCCGGGATCGACTTCCGGGCCACCGACGAGGGCGAGCTCTCCGTCGAGGTGACCCTGCCCCCCGCCGAGGAGGACGGGGCCGCCGGGTAACGGGCGAAACGAACGCACCACGTCGGGCGGGGCGGTTCCGGACCACATCGGTCCGGAGCCGCCCCGCCCTCGTCGGTACGGGATCGTTCATCGGTCCGTCGCCCACATGACCTCCGCGAGGAGTCGTTACGGCACGCTGGACACCCGGGCAGCGTTCCGGGAGCGATAGGCTCGGCGAATGTGAGTACCTCATCCCTGGAAGGCACCCGCGTGTCGATCACGGTCCGTCGCCTGGACCCCGGCCTCCCGCTGCCCGCCTACGCCCACCCGGGCGACGCGGGAGCGGACCTGTACACCGCCGTCGACGTCGTCCTCGAACCGGGGGAGCGGGAGACCGTCCCCACCGGACTGGCGATCGCCCTGCCCGAGGGGTACGCGGCCTTCGTGCACCCCCGTTCGGGTCTGGCCGCGCGCAGCGGTCTGACGATCGTCAACGCCCCCGGCACCGTCGACGCCGGATACCGGGGCGAGATCAGGGTGACCCTGCTCAACACCGACCCCCGCACCCCCGTGGAGCTGTCGCGCGGTGACCGGATCGCCCAGCTGGTGATCCAGCGTGTGGAGCGGGCCGAGTTCGTCGAGGCCGACACCTTGCCGGACTCGGCGCGGGGATCGGGCGGTTTCGGTTCGACCGGGGGCCACGCCGCGCTGCGGTGACCGTCCCCCGACACCCCGGTGTGATCCCGGGACCCATGAAGAAGCGGAGAGGTGAAGGCGTGTTTGGACGCCGCCGTAAGAAGCGGGACGAAGAGACCGAGAGAGCCGGGCGGGAGCAGTCCGGTTCCAAGGAGCGCCACGGCGCCGCCGGGGCCGTCTCGTTCGACAACGAGGTGGAACCGGAGCGTCCTTCGGGTCAGCCCGTCAAGGACGAGGACCGGTACCGTCCCACCGGTCCCTGGGACTCGACCGAGGACGCTCCCGACATCAAGCGGATGGACCTGGGCAGCATGCTGCTGCCGATGGAACAGGGCACCGAGATCCAGGTGAACGTCGCCCAGGACGGCCAGGGCAAGCAGAAGATCATCGGCGTGACCCTGGTGCGCGGCAAGACCGCCCTCCAGGTCCAGCCCTTCGCCGCGCCCAAGTCCTCCGGCCTGTGGGGCGAGATGCGCGAGGAACTGCGCACTCAGGTCACCGGTCAGGGCGGACGCGTCGAGGACCACGACGGCACCTTCGGCCCCGAACTCCAGGCGGTCATCCCCATCAAGGGGAAGAAGACCGAGGACGGTCGACAGCTCGGACAGCGGGTGCGCTTCATCGGCGTGGACGGCCCTCGTTGGGTGCTGCGCGGCGTCATCCGGGGCGAGGGCGCCACCAAGCCCGAGATGATGTCGGAGGTGGAGCGGATCTTCGCCGGCATCGTGGTGGTGCGCGGCGACCAGCCGGTGCCCCCCAACGAGCTGCTGCCCATCACCGTGCCCAAGCAGGTCCAGGAACAGATGGCGGCCGCGGCCAAGCAGCGGGCCGCACAGCAGGCGGCCCAGCGTGGCAACGCGGGGAGTTCGCCCAACGGTTCCGGCCCGGACACCGGTGGGGCCACACCCGTCTGACCGAGGAGAACGTCCCTGTGGACAACGTGCCCGGGGGCGCTCCGTTCCGTAATGTGTCCTGCATGGCACAGATGAGAGAGAACGGCGCCCCCGGACGGCTCCCGGAGGACTGGGACCGTCTCCTGGCGGTGGTGGCCCACCCCGACGACCTGGAGTTCGGTGCCTCCTCGGCGATCCACCGGTGGACCTCGCAGGGCAAGCAGGTGGTCGAACTCCTGGTGACCAAGGGCGAGGCCGGGATCGACACGATGGATCCCCGCTCCTGCGCGCCGGTGCGCATGGCCGAACAGCGGGCCTCGGCCGCGGCAGTCGGGGCGACGGAGGTGGAGTTCCTGGACTTCCCCGACGGCATGCTGGAGTACGGGCTGCCGCTGCGCAGAGCCCTGGCGGAGGCGATCAGACGGTACCGGCCCGAGGCGATCGTCTCGATCAACTTCCGTGAGCACTTCGACGGCGGGGGCGGCTTCAACCACGCCGACCACCGGGTCCTGGGACCGGCCCTACTGGACGCGGTCCGCGACGCGGCCAACCGGTGGGTCTTCCCCGAACAGCTCGTGGACGGCACCGAGCCCTGGTCGGGTGTGCGTCTGGTGGCCTTCGGGGCGGCGCCGGACCCCACCCACTTCGTCGAGTTGAGCGAGGACGACCTGGCCGCGGGCATCGCCTCCCTGGACGCGCACGAGGTGTACCTGGCGGCGTTGGAGGGGTTCGATCAGCGGACCTTCCTGCGCGAGGCGGCGGTTCTGGCCGGTGAACGGGCCGGGGTCCCGCTGGCCACCTCGTTCGAGGTCTTCGAGGTCTGACGGATACACGGAAGGGATATGAGGGGACGATGAGCGAAGGTGGAGGGGCGCGGTCACGTGGGCCCCGGCCCCTCGTATGGGCGGCTGCGGTGCTGTTCGTCCTGGTGGCGACGGGGGTCTTCCTCTTCCTGGCCTGGGCGCTCGATCCGCACCGGGCCGAACCCGGGCCCCTCGAACGGGCCACGGCCCTGCCGAACGTCGACGTGACCCGGGGCGAGGAGGCGGTGACGATCGCCCCCGCGGGCGACCCCTCGGGGGTCGGGGTGGTCTTCTACCCGGGCGCCCGGGTAGAGGCCGACGCCTACGTGGCCTCCTGGGCCCCGGTGGTGGAGGCCACCGGGGTGACGGTGATCGTGCCCGATCTGAGACTCAACCTGGCCCTGCTCGACCGGGCCCGGGCCGAGAGCGTGGTGGGTCTGGCCCCCGACGTGGAGACCTGGTATCTGGGCGGGCACTCGATGGGAGGGGCCTTCGCCGCCCGCCATCTGGCCGACGACACCGACGTCGACTGGGCCGGACTGGTGCTGTGGGCCTCCTACGCGACGGAGTCCGCGGAGCTGTCCGACCGCGACGACCTGAGGGTGCTCTCCGTCGCCGGCGGACGGGACGGGCTCCTGTCCCCCGACGAGGTCGAGGGGCACCGGCCCGCCCTGCCGGACTCGGCCGTCACGATGACCGTGGAGGGCATGAACCACGCCCAGTTCGGCGCCTACGGCGACCAGCCGGGGGACGGTCGGCCGGAGATCACCGACGAGGAGGCCAGAATGACCCTGGCCTCGACGACGGCGGACTTCCTCGTCCCCTGAGCCTGGGCGGAGAGGACCGACGGGGGAGGGGCGGGACGGTTCAGGAGGCGGGGCCGGGATCGACCGGATCGACCACCCTTCCGGTGAACAGGACGGCCTCGCCTCGGCGCAGGGCGAAACCGAACGGCCGATCCACCACGAACCGCTTCGCCTTGGTCGGCAGCGCCGCCGTCAACATCACGGCCGCGGTGGCGGCCGCACCCTCGGCGCCCCGCTCGTCCACGCGAAGGACCGACTGGTGGACGATGGCGTCCACCTTGAGTCGCGCGTCGGCGATCCCGGAGAAGTCGGCCTCGTCGGTGGCCAGGGTCCGCACCCCGATCGAGTCGTCGGCCAACGGTTCGAGCAGGGACAGGTCGCTCTCGACCGCGAACCTGGGCAGGGCCAGGTCGACCCGCTCCGGGCGCAGGGCCTCGTACAACGCGCGCGACGTGCGGTGGTCCGGTGGGGTATCGCCCTCGCCGAGGAACACGTCCAGGGCGAGGCCGTACTCGCCCGCCAGGCTCACCATCCGCCATCCGTCCCGCTCGGCGTAGGGCATACGACCGGAACGGTGCATGGTGGGGACCTTGCGCGCCCCTCGTGGGGTGTGGAATCGACGCTGCCCGGTCAGCCCCACCTCGAAGGGGTCACGCCAGACCATCTTCACCCACAGGGCGTTGACCAGCATCATCCGAACGTCGGGGTGGACGGTGCCCGGTGCGAGGAGCTCGTCGATGATCCCTCGGGTGACCTCCGAGACCCGCCCGTTGATCGACCGGCGGACCTCCTCCGAGGCGCCGCGGAAGTCGACCCGTTCCACCTCCGCGCCCGCCCGGGCCCGGACGGCCTTTTCGAACCCGGGGTAAGGTCGCAGGTCGTCGGGCACGTACAGACCGTTGAGCACGGCCAGGTCCAGGCCGTCGGCCGACTCGACGGCCGCGTCCAGGGCCGCCAGGTGGGCGGAGGGGTCGCCTCCGACCGGGGCGAGCAGGGCCGCCAGCTCCTCACGGGTCCGTCCGGCGGCCCCCTCGGCAAGAAGGGCCAGGACCGAGCCGACCGAGTACGGCGACCAGACGTGGGAACGGTCCTTCGCCGACAACAGGCGTTCCAGGGCCGAGGCGAAACGGGCGTGGTCCTCGTTGGGCGGTCGGTCTCCTCCGGTGGCGCTCAAGCGGTCCTCCTCGTCGAAGCGGGTGGGCCGCCAGGGTACGGAAGGGGACCGGTCGACGCCAGGGATCGGGCGTCGCCGACGACGGTGGCGAGGACGTGAGAAGCCGCACGCGACAAGGCGGGGCGAAAGCGGACGAGTACGTCCGGTACCCGGTTCTCGGAGGCCGGAAGGGGGGATCGGCCTGTGACGGTTGGCATAGGGTGGTGCATCATGACCGGCGGCCGTCGGACCCCATACAGCGAGACCGGAGCGGGAGCGGGATGTGACTGAGCAGCAGAGGGCCTCGGGCGAGACGGACCGGGTCGATGATCGGGAACGGTCCACCGTCGTCACCGAGGGCACGGTCGAAGCGCTGGTCAGGGCCAAACTCGCCGAGGCGCTGGGCGGTAAGCGCGGCATGGTCGAGGCGGCCATCCCCACCCTGGCCTTCACGATCTCCTACATCGTCCTCTCCGAGCTGAAGCTGTCGATCATGCTCGGTGTGGGCGCGGCCCTGCTGCTGGGCGTGGTCCGGCTCCTCCAACGCTCCTCGGTGCAGTACGTCGTCACCAGCCTGTTCGGCATCGGCATCGCCGCGCTCTTCGCCATGCGCAGCGGCAACGCCTCCGACGCCTTCCTGCCCGGCATCATCTACAACGCCGTCTACGCGGTGGTGTTGAGCCTGTCGGTCCTGGTGCGCTGGCCCGCCATCGGCCTGATGATCGGCCCGTTCATCGGCAACAAGGAGGACTTCACCTCCTGGCGGGCCAACCCGGCCGTGGTCAAGCTGGCCTCCCGGCTCACCTGGCTGCTGGTCCTGCCCTGTGTGATCCGGGTCCTGGTGCAGTACCCGCTCTGGCTCGCCGACAGCAACGGCTGGTTCGACGCCTTCGCCCTGCTGGGCCTGTCCAAGGTGGCCATGGGCTGGCCGCTCCAGGTCGCCGCCTTCGCGGGCATGGTGTGGGTGCTGGCCAGGGGCCGTACCCCGCTGGCGGAGGAGAAGCGCGAAGAGACGGGGACCGTCGCCCGCGATCCCGAGACCGACTAGGGGAGACTCAGTCCAGGGAGGCCGGGTCCGACTCGTCGACCGGTCCCAGGACCTCCTCCAAAGTGCCCAACACGTCCGTCTCGGCCAGGAACACCATGGTGTCGCCCGCCGTCAACGTCCGCTCCGGGTCGGGCGGGCACACCCCTCCCGAACCCAGGATCGCCACCAGCGCCACACCCTCGGGCAGCGCGGCGATCAACTCGCCCTCCCGCCTGTCCACGAACGGGCTCCCCGCGTGCAGCACGGACTCGGCGATCTCCGCTCCGGGCAGCGGGGGAGGCATGCCCTCCTCGGCGTACTCCTCCTCGGGGATCCCCTCCACGAGGTCGGCGATCAGACGGGGCGGCGAGACCGCCAGATCCACGCCCCAGGAGTCGTCGAACAGCCACTCGTTGTCCGGGTCGTTGATACGGGCGATCACCCGTTCCACCCCGAACTCCTTCTTGGCCAGCAGCGAGACCACGAGGTTCACCTTGTCGTCGCTGCCGGCGGCGATCACCACGTCGAAGTCGCCCAGCCGGGCGTCCTCCAGGGTGGCCAGCTCGCAGGCGTCCGCCAGCAGCCACTCCACCTGAGGCAGGTCGTCGACCCCGATCGCCTTGGTGTCCCGATCGATCAACAGCACGTCGTGGCCGCTGCCCGCCAACTCCGTGGCGATCGAACGACCCACGCTTCCCGCGCCCGCGATGGCGATCCGCATCTCACCCACGCCCCGTCTCGTCCTCGCGCGGCCCCTCCAGCCGCTCGGCCAGATCGGCCATGTCCCGACCGTGCGCCACCGCGTGCAGAACATCGCCCTCGGCGAGCGGTTCCCCCGGAGCGGCCAGCACGATCCGTCCCCCACGGACCAGGTAGACGGGCCGCAACGGGACCCGCTCCTCCAGCTCGGCGACGGTCACACCGGACCACGCCTCGGTCAGCGGGAAGGCGCGCATGCTCAGACTGCCCGAGGCGTCCTGCCACTCGGGGGCCGTGTCCAGACGCCCGTCGCCCGGGATCATCCGACGCAGGATCGCGTCGGAGGTCCAGCTCACCGTCGCCACGGTCGGGATGCCCAGCCGCTGGTAGACCTCGGCCCGGCGGGGGTCGTAGATACGGGCCACCACGTTCTGGACCCCGAACGCCTCGCGCGCCACCCGCGCCGAGATGATGTTGGAGTTGTCGCCGTTGCTGACCGCGGCGAAGGCGGACGCCCGGTCCACCCCGGCCGAGAGCAGGACCTCGCGATCGTGGCCCACACCGCGAACGGCGTGTTTGGCCACCGAACCGCGCAGCCGGCGGAACGCGTCGGGATCCTGGTCGATCACCGCCACGCTGTGCCCCAGGTCCACGAGCGTGTGCGCCAGGGTGGAACCCACCCGGCCGCACCCCATGATCACGATGTGCACGTCGTCAGCACTCCCCGTCCACCTCGGGGCGCACGGATCGTGTCCCGTGGCCCGCGTCTCCACCTTGGCACAGATCGATGTGACACGCGCGTCCGCCCCGGTGGCACGTCCGCGAGCAGTACGGGCGGCACGTGAAGGCCGGTAGATTGGGGGCGGTCGGTGGCTGTGCGCGCAGGGTCACCCGAAGGACCCGCCCACCCACCACCGAAGGACATCCACCATGATCACAGTCGGCACCGAGATCGAGATGAGCGTCGAGGACGTCGCCCACGGAGGATGGTGCGTGGGACGTCACGACTCCCAGGTCGTCTTCGTTCGACACGCGCTGCCCGGCGAGCGCGTCCGTGTACGGATCACCGAGCGGACCAGCCGTTTCCTCAGGGGCGAGGCCGTCGAGGTCCTCACCGCCTCTCCGGACCGGGTCGAGGCCCCCTGCGCCTTCGCGGGCCCCGGCATGTGCGGTGGCTGCGACTGGCAGCACGCCTCCCTGGAGGCTCAGCGCCGGCTCAAGGGCAAGGTCGTCGCCGACCAGCTGAGCCGGATCGCGGGCCTGGACCTCGACGTGGACGTCGAGGAGCTTCCCGGGACCCCCGACGGTCTGGGCTGGCGCACCCGGGTCCGCTTCTCCGTCGACTCCGAGGGCCGGGCCGGACTGCGCCGTCACCGCTCCCACGACATCGAGCCCATCGACCGGTGCCTGATCGCCCACCCCGGGGTCGACGAGCTGGGCGTGACCGAGGTCCACTGGGAGAACATCTCGGACGTGGAGGCGGTGGCCTCCGCCACCCGCGCCGACCGCGCCATCGTGGTCACCCCCACCACCGCCAAGCTCGGCGCGCTGCCCGACCTCAAGGCCTCCAGCGCGGTGCTGCGCCGCTTCAAGGGCGGCCGTGTGCAGTCGGTGCGCGGCCGCAAGGGCGTGCGCGAGGACGTGGCCGGACGCGAGTACCGGGTCGGCGCGGGCGGCTTCTGGCAGGTCCACCCGGCCGCGGCCGAGACCCTCTCCGCCGCCGTCCTGGACGCTCTGGAGCCGGAGGCCGGCGAGACCGCCCTGGACCTGTACTGCGGCGCCGGCCTGTTCACCGGTGCCCTCGCCGAGGCGGTCGGCGCCGAAGGCCGGGTCATGGGTGTGGAGAACGGCGAGACCGCGGTCCGGGACGCCACCTACAACCTCAAGGACCTGGAGCAGGTGCGCATCGAACGCGCCGACGTGGCCAAGCAGATGCGCGAGTGGGCCGACGTGCGCGCCGACGTGGTGGCCCTGGACCCGCCGCGCGCGGGCGCCGGCGCCGAGGTGGTTCGCAAGGTCGCGGGGATGAAGCCGCGCCGCATCGCCTACGTCTCCTGTGACCCGGCCACGCTCGCCCGTGACATCGCCGCGTTCGACCGCTCCGGATACCGGTTGGTCGGGTTGCGCGCCTTCGACGCCTTCCCGATGACCCACCACGTGGAGTGCCTGGCGGTGCTGGAGCCGGTCAAGCTCGCCCGCCGTCACCGCGAGCGCCTCGACGAGGGCGAGCAGGACTAGAGACGAAGAGACACGGACGCCCGGGACCGATCGGTCCCGGGCGTCCGTGGTCCGTGCGCTGGGGAGCGCGCGGACGGGGAGGTCAAAGGCCGGAGCACTGTCCGGAGACGGAACCCTTGACCTCATTGGCCGCGCCGAAGTCGGTGGCCGAGCCGCTGTTGTTCGAGCAGGCGAGCGCGCCGTTCAGCCGGTTGCCGGCCAGGACGGGGCCGTACCCCTCCTCGGGGCCGGTCCAGGTCGAGGCGGGCGCCTGGGTGTTGCCGGTCAGGGACACCGAACCCGCCAGGGTGGAGCCCAGGATCGTCACTTCCGACGTGGTGTCGGCGATCGACACCGAGCCGCGCACCTCGGCACCGAAGAGCCGGACGGTGTGCGCCCCGGCGGCGTCGATCCCGCCGCGCACCGAACCGCCGTCCACCAGGAGCGAGGCGCCCTCGGCGACGGTGATCCCGCCCCGCACGTCGGCCCCGTCGAGGCAGACGACGCCCTCGTCCACCCTCAGACCGCCGGTGATCGTCCCGGTGACGGTCTCGGCGCACTCCAGGTCGTCGCCGGGAACGACCGTGGCCCGGAAGGACTCGGGGGCGCCGATGTTGCCGGCGGCGTCGATCGCCCGGTGCTCCACGGTGTGGGTACCCCAGCCGGGCTCGTGGCCGTCGACCTCGAACACGGCCATGGACAGGCCACCGGTGCCGAGGCTGCCGTAGACCAGGTCGTCGACCTCGGTCCCGTCCGGGGTGAACCGGAACGGGGCCTCGGAGTCCTCGGGCCAGCCGTAGTAGTGGTGCCAGCCGTCCCCGTCGACCCGGAACTCTCCGACGACGTGTCCGTCCCGGTCGTCCTCGGGCGACAGCTTCATGGAGAACCCGTTGAGGAACAGGTGGTGCTCCCCGTCCGCCGCGGTGGCCGCGGCCTCGGACAGTTCGCGCGGGGCGGTCGGGGCGGTGGCGTCCACGGCCCAGGTGAGGCTCTCCGACGCCTCGTCCTTCCCGGTGGGGTCGGTGACCGTCGCCGTCAGCGTGTGGTCGCCCGAGACAAGGTCGAACGCTCCCAGGTCGAGGGTGCGGTCGTCGGTCGAGGTGGACACGGGGGAACCGTCCAGCTCCCAGGTCACGTCCAGGATCCGGTCGGTGGGGTGGGTGGTCTCGACGTAGACGACCTCGTCGCCGCCGACGGCGCGCTCGGTGTCCCGGAACCTCTCGAAGCCCACCTCGGTCTCGACCGGCTCCAGCGGTGCGCCGACGGTCCAGGTGAGCGTCCGCGTCATGGCATCGGACGCACGGATGAGCGGATCGCGGACGAAGTCGGTGGGGTCGGTGACCGTCACGCTCACCTCGTCGCCGGCGGACACGTCCAGGGCCGACAGGTCCAGGGCACGGGCGCCCTCGGCGTCGGGGAGTTCCTCTCCGCCGACCGACCACGTGTACGCCAGCTCGTGGCGGACGGGGTGCGGTCCCTCGGCCCAGACGACGTTCTCCGGGCCCACCTCGCCCTCGGGGATGGAGGCCACCGGCAGGGTCGCCTGGTCGCGCAGGCCCGAGATCCGGTGGGTCATCACCTCACGGCCGACCTGGTCGAAGTAGTACCCGAGGGTCTTGAGCATGGAGTGGTCGCTGGGGCGCCAGATCCCCTCGGAGTGGTAGAGGCCGCCCTCGTGGCCGTCGGGGTCGGCCGCGGCGATCGTGCCGCCGGACTCGCTCTCCTCGCCCAGCCAGCGCCACCACTTGGCCTCCTGGGCGAGCATCTCCTCGGAGGTCATCAGCGTGTGGTGCGCCGAGTCGGGTTCGCCAGCGTCGTAGCGGCCCAGGCTGGTGTCGCGGAAGTAGTAGGGGTACTCGTCCTGGAGCCGTCCCAGCGAGTGCGCCAGCTCGTGCGGGCTGATCAGCGCGGACAGGGCGTTGTCGGAGGAGGCGGTCGCCAGGCGTCCACCGGCCCCGCCGTAGGTCTCGCTGTTGGCCAGGGCCAGGATCTGCCGGTTGTCCTCGGTCACCCCGGGGACCAGGTCGGCGGCGGCGTTCGCGGACGCGGCGTCCACGGTGAGCAGCCGCTCCAGGGCGGACTCGTCGCAGCCGTTGAAGAAGCCCATCCCCAACGCGGTGTCGCGCCGCTCCCACCCATGGACGGGGTCGCAGTCGACGCCGGACTCGGCGGAGGGCGTCTCCACCACGTAGACGTTGAAGTAGTGGCGGTAGGAGCGGAAGGGTTCGATGCTCCACTGGACGTTGAGGTGCCGTTCCACCTGCTCGTGGAAGTCCGGCATCTCCTCCGTGGTGTAGCCGTCGCCCAGCAGGACGAGGTTGAACCGTTCGGAGGGGTCGCCGGTGACCTGGACCGGGACGACCTCGGCGCCGTCGAGGGTCGTGGCCTCGGCGGTCCGTTCGAAAGGCAGGAGGACGGCCGATGTGGCCATGAGTGAGAGGGCGGCCAAGGCCGCCGCGGTACCGCGCAAGGGAGGGGTCCTTCGATTCGGGGGAACTGCCTCGGAAGCGTACTGACCTTCGTGTCGTGGGTTCCAGAGGCGGGACCATAAGCGTTTCGATAACCCCGCAGGTCCTACAGTGGGGCCACGACCTGGGAGACCGACGAGGGAGCGTGGATCATGGCCGAGCACGGCGGGTTCTCGAACGAGGACCACCCGATCACCGTCGAACCCACCGGGCGCCCGGTGCGGGTGGAGGTGGACGGCCGGCGGATCGCCGAGACCACCTCGGCGTCGACCCTGCGCGAGGCCGGATATCCGCCCGTCCACTACGTTCCGCTCACCGACGTGGACCCGGCCCTGCTACGCCGGAGCGAGACCACCACCTACTGCCCCTTCAAGGGCACCGCCTCCTACTACGACCTGGTCCCGGAGGGCGGCACCGTCCTCACCGACGCGGTGTGGGCCTACGAGGAGCCCTACCCCGGCGTCGCCGCCATCGCCGGCCTGGTCGCCTTCGACCCCGCCCGCGTCCGCACCGAGCCCGTCGGCGGAGCGTAGGGGAGGGGCCTCGGGACCTTCCGCTCGGAAGGTCCCGAGGCCCCTCGGGCCGTCAGGGCGAGGGGCGCTTCGATCGGGAGGGGGCCTTCAGGATCGCCAGGCCCAGGGCGAGGACGACCAGTCCGGACCAGGAGATCGGGGGCAGTCGTTCGCCGACCAGCGCCACGCCCAGGACCGCGGCGACGGCGGGCTCGGCGAGGCTGAGCGTGGTCGCGGTGGTGGCGGAGGTACGGCGCAGTCCGTGGCCGAACAGCCGGTAGGCGAGGAAGACGGTGAACAGGGCCAGGTAGAGGGCGACGAGGGCGCCGTCGAGGGTGGCCAGCCAGGCGGCCCCGGTGGCCGCGACCACGGGGAGGACGAGGAGGCCGCCGCCGGCGAACATCGTGCCCATCACCGCCCCGGAGGGGTGGCCGCGGCGGATCAGACGCTGGGCGATGATCGTGTAGAGGGCGTAGGAGAACCCGGCGACCAGGGCCAGGAGCACGCCCAGGGGGTGGACCGGTGCGGGGGTGCCGACGAGGTCGGGGCCCAGGACCAGGACCGCGCAGCCGAGCACGGCGGCGATCGTCGCGAGGGTCCAGCGCAGGTCGGGGCGGACCCGTTCCAGGACCCAGGCGGCCAGGCCCGCGAAGACCGGGGCGCAGCCCAGGGTGATCACGGTGCCGACCGCCACCCCCGCGTGGGCGACGGCGGGGTAGAAGGACAGCGGGTAGCCGGCGACCGCGATCGAGCCCAGGAGCAGGGCTCCCCGGGTGCGCCGGTCCGAGTGGCGGAGCAGGGCGGTGGAGCCGCGGCCGGTCAGGAACAGCAGGAGTCCGCCGAGGACGAGTCCGGCCGATCCGATGGCGGCGGCGTGGGCGTTCTCGGGGGCGAAGGAGGCCGCGGTCCCGGTGGTGCCCCACAGGACGGCCGCTCCGAGGATCGGCAGGGGACCGCCGACCCGGTGGTTCAAGGGACGCTTCGACCGCTGAGGGGTCGTGGACGAGGTGTGTTCCGGCACGTTCGTATCTTCCGTCTCGACGCCTGGGTGATCTGCGGGGCGGGCGCACGACGGACCGGCCGCTCGCCGTGACGGCGGGGCCTGGACAGAGGGGGTTCGGGCGCCCGGTCAGGCGCTCGGAGGCGGAAGGACCTTGTGCCGGTAGTGGTTCATGGGGCCACGGTAGCGCGGGGTCTTCGGTGGAGAGGACGGCGGGGTGGGCTCCCGGGCCCGCCGGTCGGGCGGCGGGTCCGGGAGCGACGATCAGCGGGGGCTCCAGTCGAAGGGGAAGTGTTTGCTGGAACCGCCTCGGTAGGGGCGGGAGAAGTCGAAACCGGTGGCGTGGTCGTCCTCGACCACGCCCCAGGTGGCGACCTGGCCCGGTCCGACCTCGGATCCGGGTGCGTTGATCAGCTGGACACGGCGGTCGGGGTCGGCGGTGGGGCCGGTGAGGGCCTTGGCCCCGACCTTCACACGGCCGGGGATCTCGGCCTCCCAGCGGGCCAGATCGTGCGCGGCGTGGAAGCGGACGGGCGCGTATTCGATGCCGCGCAGTTCACCGATGAGCGAGCCGAACCGTCCGGGCCACCCGCCCTCCTTTCCGGTGAAGAGGCGTTCCAGGGCGTGGCGCTGGTCGGGGTCCGCCGCGGAGTCGATGTAGAACATCAGCCTCATCATGGCCCCGGGGTCGCCGATCCACATGTGGCCCTCGAATTCGCCGACCGCGACGACGCTCAGCCCACCGAGGTCGGTGTTCCGGTAATGGCCCTCCTCGATGTGCCAGACGAGTGTGAACAGGCAGCTTCCGTGGGTGGGCGCCTGGGCGAAGGTGCAGGGGCAGGGGAGTCCGCAGCTACAGACGTCGAACCAGTCGCCTCGCAGGTGCCAGTCCGGTGTCGTCGGGTCCTCGGCGGTCGTGGTCGTTCCGGTGCCGGCGATCCGTGCCTCGATGCCCTCCACGAGGCCGTGTCCGTGGCCGTCGGTTCCGGTGGTCGTGGTCCTGCCGTCGATGCCGCACATGATGCGTCTCCTTCGAGCCTTGTCCGATACCCCCAAGGGGTATATGAAGATCGTGGCATACCCCCCCGGGGGTGGTCAATGGGGTGTGGTCGTTCGAAAGGGGAGTGGAGCCTCGGGAGGAGAGGGGCGTGCGAGGAGAGGAGGGGCCTCAAGGGCAGAGCGGGGTGTCCTCGCCCATCTCGTAGGGGAGCTTGTGGGGCTCGATCATGGCCTGCTCCCAGTCGGGCTCGGGGAGCTCGTCCGCCGGCGGGAGATCGAGCAGTTCCGTCAGGGTGTCGAGGTCGGCCTCGGGGGACGTCAACGTCTCCCAGTGCTCTTCGATCACCGCGGCCACGCGTTCCTCGGGAAGGCGCGTCAACAGGTAGGCCAGGCTCAGGTCCGGAAGGTCGGGACGGTAGTCCATCAGGAACCACTCCGCGGCCGTGAAGCGCGTGGACGCGTCCTCGTGCACCGCGCCCCTGCTCACCAGCCAGGAGCCCACCACGACCCGGGCCTGACCGGTCGCCGAGCACAGGTGGTACAGGTACGGCGGGAGCCCCAGGGAGTAGGCGACGACGGAGGAATCCAGGTCCATGCCGTGGTAGGGGTTCTCGGGGTCCCAGTACTCCCCGACCGGGGCGGTGCCGTCGGGCGGGGTGTAGAGGGTGTCGGAACGTCGGGTGGGATTGGCCTGCCAGATCACGGGCAGGGGTGCCCGGTCGGGGATCCGGGCCACCACGGGGGTCAGCTCCGTGCTCCAGTGCTCGACCCACGGCTCGTACCCGGGCAGCGGGCAGTAGGTCATCCTGCCGATCTCGACGCACCCCTCGGCCGCCAGGTCCCGAGGCAGAGGGCTCGGAGACCGCTCGGGAGCAATGTAGACGTCGTTCGCATAGGCCTGGAGGCCGACGAGCCCCACCAGGGACAGGCCCACGACGCCGAGACAGGCGACGCGTCTCAGGCGGGCCCCTCGCCGAGCGGCCAGGACCAGCAGCGTCAGGCAGAGCACCATCAGCAGGGTGTGCGTCAGGTAGATCAGCGCGGTCTCGAAGGTGTCCGGGTAGAAGGGAAGCGGCGACAGGGCCAGGTACATGAAGCGGCTCATCTGCTCCATCACCAGATCGGCCGGGGTGACCAGGGCCAGAGCGGTGTACAGCAGGTACGTCGGGAAGAGCAGACCGACCGCGACCAGAGGCACGAAGGAGCGGGTCCAGACGGCCGAGACGACGGCCGAGAGGGGCCCGTACCAGCTCAGGAGGATCACCCCGACCAGGGCGATCGGTTGGAACACCCCCGCCGGCGGGACGGGGGCGAAGAGCGGGTACAGCGCCGCGACCGAGCCCATGATCACCGAGGTGACCGTCACCGAGGCGAGCGTCAGCGACAGCAGCCGGAGCGCCGAGGACAACGGCAGGGCCAGATCGTGGGAATGGCGGACCTCGCGGAGCGCCGGGAAGGTCGTGACCGCGAACATGACCGCGCCGACCCCGGCGACCTTCAGGACCGAGTCGGTGAAGAAGTCGTTCAGGGTCGGCAGGGCGGGCATGCTCGTCGTCAGCCACAGCCAGATGAGCATCAAGGGCATCAGGACGAGGAAGACCGGACTGATCAGAAGGTGCCGCAGGTTGAGACCGGTCAGCCGCCAGAAGATGGAGGCCCTGGTCAACGCCCGCCTCCCACGGCTCCGGTCAGAAGCAGGTAGGCGTCCTCCAGGGACGGCTCCACGGCCACCCTCCCGGGCGGGGCGGGTTCGGGAGCGGGCGCGCCCACGGGGAGCAGGACCCGATGGCGGCCATCGGCCAGACGCCAAGAGGTCACGCCCTCCTCGGGGCGCGTGTCCTGTTCCCAGACACGACCTCGGGCCCGGTCGACGAGTTCGCCCGGTGAGCCGTCGAAGATGATCCGTCCCCCGTCCAGACACACCACCCGGCGGCACAGCGCCGCGACGTCCTCGATCTGATGGGTGGAGAGCACCACGGTACTGCGCACCGCGAGCTCCGAGACCAGATCGCGGAAGCGGATGCGCTGTTCGGGGTCCAGGCCGACGGTCGGTTCGTCGAGCAGGAGCAGGCGGGGGTCTCCCAGAAGGGCGGTGGCCAGTCCCAGCCGCTGGCGCATGCCTCCCGAGAGACGCCGTATCCGACTGTGTCTTCGGTCGTACAGGTCCACCCGACGCAGCGCGCGACGTACCTCCTCGTGCCGTTCCCGGCGTCCGCCCAGGTCCTTGAGGACGGCCATGTAGTCCAGCAGGCCGAACGCGGTGAAGTGCGGATAGAAGGAGGGGTTCTGCGGCAGGTAGCCCATGTTCCGCCGGATCTCGGTGCGCTCGGTCGAGCGTTCCGGGGAGCGGTCCAGGACCCGCAGCTCGCCGTCGCTGATATCCAGGTCGGTGGACAGGCAGCGCATCAGGGTGGTCTTGCCGGCCCCGTTGCGTCCCAGGAGGCCGGTCACCCCGGGGCCCAGGTCGAGATCGATCCCGTCCAGGGCCCTCCGGGTGCCGTAGGTGCGGACCAGTCCTCGGGCGCTGACCCCGGAGGCGCCCTCCACGCCGCTCACGCGGTCCTGACCCGAAGGACGATCGCCACGGTCAACAGGGCCAGGGCGATGGCCCAGCAGCCCTGCGCGGTGGAGGAGAACAGCAGAAGCGGATCGACGCCCTCCAACGCCATGATCCCCACGGTGAGCACCCATCCGACGGCGACGATCCCACCGGCCAGACTCAGATGCATCCAGCGGCTCAGAGTCAGGCAACCGGCGACCATCGCCAGTGCGGGCAACAGCCAGAAGACGGCCTCGTAGAGCGTGGCGGACGAGGGCATCAGGATCGCCGCCACCGTGCACAGGAGCAGGGCGGGGACCAGGACCGCGCAGGTGCGCATGAGCAGTAGCGGATAGCCGGCCCACGGGGTGACCGAGGTCAGGGTGTGGGCGGGATCCACGCCGCGTCCGTAGGCGAGGGCGACCCCGATCAGCGGGACGATCGGCGCGGTGAAGGAGAACAGCAGGGTGCCGCGCGGGACCTCGTGGGCCAGGGTGAGGGCCGCGATGAGCACGACCACGGTGGCGATCAGCCAGGCCCGGTAGAGCGCCGGGGTGGCGGCCAGTAGCTTGGCGGTGCCCTCGCGCACGCCTATCACGCCCAAGAGGCGTTCGACCGGCCCGAGGCGGGGGCGGTCCACGATGTCGCGCAGGTCGGCCCAGCTGCTCTCCAGCCAGGCGTCGTCGGTGGGCAGACGGTCTCGGCAGTGGGCGCAGTGCGTCAGGTGGGCCTCCACGGACATGGCGGTGACGTCGTCGGCGGTGTGGTTCGCGTAGCGGTGCAGTTGGTCCTGGTCCAGGTGCCAGCTCATGTGGTCAGTGCCTCCCGTAGCCGAGCCTTCGCGCGCATGACCCGTGTCTTGACGGTCCCCTCGGGTATCTGGAGGATCTCCGCGGCCTCGCGGACGGTCAGGCCGTCGAGGACGGTCGCCTTGAGGGCCGAGCGGAGCTCGGGGGAGAGCTCGTGCAGGGCGGTTCCCAGAGGGCCGTGCTCGATGTTGAGGAGCACGGTGTCCTCGGCGGAGGCGTCGCCGATGGTCTCGTACGGCTCCGGCTCGCTCTCGGCGATCCACCGGTTGGCGCGTTTGCGCAGTTGTGAGATGAGTTGGCGGATCGCGATGGTCCACAGCCAGGCCCCGGCGTCGGTGTCTCCGGGACGGGGGCGGAAGGAACCGGCGTTGCGCCACACGGCGAGGAAGGTCTCCTGGAGGGCGGCGTCGAGTTGGTCGGAGTCGGAACAGCGGTAGCGCAACCGGGCGCGCAGCCAGGGAGCGTGCCTGCGGTGCAGGATCTCCAGGGCGTCGGTCTCCCCGGCGGCCACGGCCGTCAACAGCACCGGGTCGGGGCTGTCGGGGTCGTAGTCGGGAACGCGGCGTCGCGAGCGGCGGAGGAACTTCACGTGGTCGGCTATCGCTGGAAGGAGGGAGAACGGTTCAGACGGAGCGAGGTCGGGTTCGCACCGTCCTGACCACGCCTTTTCGACGGTACCCGCGCGGCGGTTCCGAAGTTGCCGGTCAGGGTGGGAGAAAATGGGGCGTATGCGTCTGAGTATCTTCCTTGAGCCCCAACAGGGGGCCACCTACGAGGACCAACTCGCCGTCGCCAGGGCCACGGAGGACCTGGGCTTCGACGGGCTCTCGCGGTCCGACCACTACCTCCACATGGGTGATCACGTGAGCGGGCTCCCCGGCCCGACCGACGCCTGGATCACCCTGGCCGGACTGGCCAGGGACACCTCTCGTATCCGTCTCGGCACCCTCATGACCGCGGCGACCTTCCGTCATCCCGGCCCCCTCGCGATCGCCGTCGCCCAGGTCGATCGCATGAGCGGTGGGCGGGTCGAGTTCGGCTTCGGCGCCGGATGGTTCGAGCAGGAGCACGCCGCCTACGGGATCCCCTTCCCGGCCTCGGCCCGTGAGCGTTTCGACCGCTACGAGGAGCAGCTCGACATCATCACAGGGTTGTGGTCGACCCCGGTGGGGGAGACCTTCCGGTACGAGGGGCGGCACTATCGGCTGGCGGAGGGGCCGGCGTTGCCCAAACCGCAGCAGGGGCCGCGCCCTCCGGTGGTGATCGGGGGGACCGGGCCCAAGCGGACCCCGCGTCTGGCGGCCCGGTTCGCCGACGAGTACAACGTGCCCTTCTGCTCCGTGGAGGAGACCGCGGCGGCCTTCGGTCGTACGGCGGAGGCGGTCCGTTCGGCCGGACGCGCCGCTCCGATGGTCTACTCGGCGGCGCAGGTGCTGTGCGTGGGGCGTGACGAGGCCGAGGTGGCCCGGCGCGCCGAGCGCATCGGGCGCGAGGTCTCGGACCTGCGTCGTGACGGCCTGGCCGGCACGCCGGACGAGGTGGTGGACAAGATCGGCCGGTTCGCGGCGGCGGGTGCGGAGAGGATGTACCTACAGGTCCTGGACATGGCCGACCTGGACCACCTGGAGCTGGTGGCCTCCGCGGTGGCTCCGCGGCTGGACTGAACCGGTTCCGGAACCGGGGGTGCCGGAGGGCTTCGGGGAGGCACCCGATAACTTGATATCGAGATACAAGTTGGATACCTTGACATCAAGATATAGCGGGGCTCCCCCGGCCCGCTCCCGACCCGGGCGTGTGAGGTCGACCGCGTTTCGACACACGGGCCCGAGTGGGTGGGCGTGCGCGGCCAGCGAGCCGCGCGACCGGCGGCGATGTGGCGTCGCCGCAGGTCAAAGCGGCCCTGAGGGGTTCTCGAAGGGGTAGGGCGCAGGAGGGCGCTCCACGTTCTCCGGGAACCCGGTCAGGGCGGCCTCAGTAGGTCCCGCGTCTTTGCCATAGGGCAGGATGCTGGGGACAAAGTGGCGAGATCAGGAGGCAGACACCGTGTCCGCGAACAGCTTCGGCGCCCGTGACACGTTGCGCGTTGGCGACGAGTCGTATGAGATCTTCCGGTTGGACGCCGTCAAGGGCGCCGACCGACTTCCCTACAGCCTGAAGGTGCTGCTGGAGAACCTCCTGCGCACCGAGGACGGCGCGAACGTCACCGCCGAGCACATCACCGCTCTGGGCAACTGGGACGCCAAGGCGCAGCCCAACCAGGAGATCCAGTTCACCCCCGCCCGGGTGATCATGCAGGACTTCACCGGCGTCCCCTGTGTCGTCGACCTCGCCACCATGCGCGAGGCCGTCCGCGACATGGGCGGCGACCCGGACAAGATCAACCCGCTCGCCCCCGCCGAGCTGGTGATCGACCACTCCGTCGTCGTGGACCTCTTCGGTCGTCCCGACGCCTTCGAGCGCAACGTCGAGATCGAGTACGAGCGCAACTACGAGCGCTACAAGTTCCTGCGCTGGGGCCAGACCGCCTTCGACGAGTTCAAGGTCGTCCCGCCCGGCACCGGAATCGTGCACCAGGCCAACATCGAGCACCTCGCTCGCGTCACCATGGACCGCGGCGGCCAGGCCTACCCCGACACCTGTGTCGGCACGGACTCGCACACCACCATGCAGAACGGCCTGGGCATCCTGGGCTGGGGCGTCGGCGGTATCGAGGCCGAGGCCGCCATGCTCGGCCAGCCGATCTCCATGCTCATCCCGCGCGTGGTCGGCTTCAAGCTGACCGGTGAGCTCAAGCCCGGCACCACCGCCACCGACCTGGTGCTCACCATCACCGAGAAGCTCCGCGAGCACGGTGTGGTCGGCAAGTTCGTCGAGTTCTACGGCGAGGGCGTCTCCTCGGTGCCGCTGGCCAACCGCGCCACCATCGGCAACATGAGCCCCGAGTTCGGCTCCACCGCCGCGATCTTCCCGATCGACGACGAGACCATCCGCTACATGCGCCTGACCGGCCGCTCCGAGCAGCAGGTCGCGCTGACCGAGGCCTACGCCAAGGCCAACGGCTTCTGGCACGACCCGGCCAACGAGCCCGAGTTCTCCGAGTACCTGGAGCTCGACCTCGCCGAGGTCGTCCCCTCCATCGCCGGCCCCAAGCGCCCGCAGGACCGCATCGCGCTGTCCGAGGCCAAGCCGACCTGGCGTCACGACGTCCGCAACTACGTCGCCGACGAGGCCGACGAGGCGGGCGAGGAGTCCTTCCCGGCCTCCGATGCCCCGGCGCAGAGCGCCAACGGCGGCCGTCCGCACCGTCCGGTCCCGGTCACCCTGGCCGACGGCACCGAGACCGAGATCGACCACGGCGCCGTGGTGATCGCCGCGATCACCTCGTGCACCAACACCTCCAACCCCTCGGTCATGCTGGGCGCCGCCCTACTGGCCAAGAAGGCGGTGGAGAAGGGCCTGAGCCGCAAGCCGTGGGTCAAGACCTCCATGGCCCCGGGCTCCAAGGTCGTCACCGACTACTACGAGCGCTCCGGCCTGACCCCGTACCTGGACAAGCTGGGCTTCAACCTGGTCGGCTACGGCTGCACCACCTGCATCGGCAACTCGGGCCCGCTGCCCGAGGAGATCTCGCAGGCGGTCCAGGACAACGACCTCGCGGTCACCGCGGTCCTGTCCGGCAACCGTAACTTCGAGGGCCGGATCAACCCGGACGTGAAGATGAACTACCTGGCCTCGCCGCCGCTGGTGGTCGCCTACGCGCTGGCCGGTTCGCTCGACGTGGACATCACCACCGAGCCCCTGGGCCACGGCAAGGACGGCGAGCCGGTCTACCTGGCCGACATCTGGCCGACCGCCGAGGAGATCCAGGAGGTCATGGACAGCGCCATCGCCTCCGACATGTACCAGGACGCGTACTCGGACGTGTTCGCCGGTGACGACCGCTGGCGTTCGCTGCCCACCCCGACCGGCAACACCTTCGAGTGGGAGGGCGAGTCGACCTACGTCCGCAAGCCCCCGTACTTCGAGGGCATGGGCGACACGCCCGCGCCGGTCACCGACATCACCGGGGCCCGCGTCCTGGCCAAGCTGGGCGACTCGGTCACCACCGACCACATCTCCCCGGCCGGCGCCATCAAGCCGGGCACCCCGGCCGCCGACTACCTCAAGGCGCACGGTGTCGAGCGTCGCGACTTCAACTCCTACGGTTCCCGTCGTGGTAACCACGAGGTGATGATCCGCGGCACGTTCGCCAACATCCGTCTGCGCAACCAGATCGCGCCGGGCACCGAGGGCGGCTACACCCGCGACTTCACCCAGGCCGACGCCCCGGTGTCGTTCATCTACGACGCCGCGCAGAACTACGCCGAGCAGGGCACCCCGCTGGTCGTCCTGGGCGGCAAGGAGTACGGCTCCGGTTCCTCGCGCGACTGGGCGGCCAAGGGCACCCGCCTGCTGGGCGTGCGCGCGGTCATCACCGAGTCGTACGAGCGCATCCACCGCTCCAACCTGATCGGCATGGGCGTCCTTCCGTTGCAGTTCCCGGAGGGCTCCTCGGCCGACTCCCTCGGCCTGACCGGTGAGGAGACCTTCTCCATCACCGGCGTGACCGAGCTCAACGAGGGCCGCGTCCCCGAGACGGTGAAGGTCACCACCGACACCGGTGTCGAGTTCGACGCCGTGGTGCGGATCGACACCCCCGGTGAGGCGGACTACTACCGCAACGGCGGCATCCTCCAGTACGTGCTGCGTCAGCTGATCGCCGAGTAGTCCCTTCGGCTCCACCGGCGCCCTCGGGCACCGGATCGGATCCTCGGGCCACCGCCGTCACACCGACGGCGGTGGCCCTTTTCGCACCCTTGGTCCTCATATGACCAATGTGGGTGGCTAAGATCCGGTCATGCCCCCGACCCTCATCCCCCGGTCCGGTCGCCTTTCGATCATCGTGTCGTGCGCCTTCCTGTCCCTTCTCGCGGGACCCTCCGACGCGAGGGCGGAGGCCCTCCATGACATCGGTCCGGCCGAATACGTCGCCGACCTCCTGATCGCGGAGCCCGAGGGCGAAGCGGTCGTGATCGGGGACATGCTCGCCGGTACCCACGACCTCGAGGACACGGCCGATCATGTCCGTGATCTCTTCTCCGACCTGGGCGTCCCCTTCCACGTCTACGCCTCGCCGTCGATGCCCTACACCTATGAGGGGAGGGCGTTCCTGTCGGAGGTGGCCGAGCGGGTCGGAGCCGACGGCCTCTACGTGCACATCGCCGACGGTTCCCCGAGGGTCAGGACGGTGGCGGTGGGGGTGGACACGCCGGTGGAGGACGTGGACGGCCTCGTCGGGGCGCGTGCCAGGGACGAGGAACATTCCTCCATCGAGACGATCGCCGAGATCTATGTGGAGACCCTCCTGGACCCGGCGTTGGAGGAGTGGGCCGAGAACCCCTGGCACGTCCCACCTCGAGATCCGCTCGATGAGGAGGGCGGGGACCGCTCCTCGTCGGGTCTCCTCGACCCGGATCGCCCCGGCGCCTCCGCCGACGCGGGTCTCCTCGTCGGGACGGTGGGAGGGGCCCTGATCATCCTGGCCGTGGTGCGGGTCCGTGTCCTCCGGCGTCGTTATCGCGCGTCGAAGGAGGATCTTCCCGGGACCGGCGCCGTCGTGGGAGCGGTCGCCGTCGCCGCCGTCCTCGCCATCGGGGCGGGCGCGGCGACGTCCGGGGCCGTGCTCGGGCGGTCGGAGAACCCGGCGTCCGTCCGGAGGCTCTCCTCCCCTCCCCACGTCACCTCCACGGAGCGGATCGACCGGATCGTCGAGGGGTGGGGCGACACACCGTTGTACGTCGACCCCCACGTGCGGGGGGACCGTATCGGGCTGACGCGGATCGGCGCCGGGTTGGAGGAGGGGACGGTTCCCGTTCGAGCGGCTCTGATGGTCCAGCACGGGTCCGACGAGTCCGCCGGCGTGCCCGATGTCCTCGCCTACGCGTTGGCGCACACCTATGGGGAGGAAGGCGTGTACGTGGTCCTGGACGTCATCGGCGGGAGGGTCGGAACGGCCTTCGTCGGCGCGAGGCCGACGGGGGAGGGCTTCGACTGGTCGCCTCCGAGGCCGAGCGACCCGGACGGGGCCACCCTCGCCGAGAGCCTTCACGGCCTCGCGGACGCCTTCGGAGACACCGTGCCCGACCCGACGGTGGAGCCGAGGGTCCCGCCCGAGGTGGAGGAGCGGATCGCCCGTTCACCCGATGTTCCGAGGGGACCCGGACCGGGGTTCCTCTCCGACGGCCTGCTCCCCGGGCTGTTCGTCGTCGGTCCGCTCCTCGGAGCGGCTCTGAGCGCGGCCCACCTCTTCGGGACACGGCTCGTGCGAAGGGCCGTGCCGGTCCGGGGGCGACGCCTGCGCGCCCAGGCCGAGCGTGAGGCCCGACGGATGCTGGAGGACCTGGAACGGGTGCCGAATCGGACCCCGGGACTCTCGGAGGCCACGGCCGAGGCGGACGTGGCCCTGGCGGCTCTCCATGGAGACCCGGACGACCTCGACCTTCTGGGTGTCATCGTGTTGGCGCGACGTGCCCGAGGACGTCTGTCGGGGACGGTCTCCCGCCCCTCCGTGTGCATGCTCGACCCTTTGCACGGCCCCGCCGAGGGTCGAGGGAGGCCCCGGCACACGAGGCGGCGGATTCCGCTGTGCGCCGAGTGTCTACGGCTTCCTGAGGAGGAGAGGGTCCCTCTTCTCCTCCGTATCGGGTCGCGGATCGTCTTCCACGGAACGGCCGAGCGCGTCTGGGGCCGGACCTGGTACGGCACGCGGGAAGTACTGGAAAGGCACATGGTGGAGGAGGAACGCGTTGCGCGTTGAACGGGCCCTGGCCGTCCTGTCGATGGTCGTACTGCTGTCCGGGGCGCCGGTCGCCGCGGCGGCCGACGTGGACGAGGCCGAACGGATCGCCCGAGGTCTGGTGGAGAACGGTCCGGTGCACATCGATCCGGCCTACGCCGACGACGTCTCCGGGAGAACGATCCAGGAGATCGAACGGCTCATCCTCGAAAGCGGTCTGCCGATCCGGGTCCTGGCGATCCCGTTGGGGGTGGAGGGGGAGGAGTACTGGCAGGGTGACGCCGAGCGGCTGGTCGCCGACGTGCACGGACTGATCGGTGACGACGGCCATTACCTGTTCCTTGAGAAGAACAGGTCGGTCGGGATCGATTACGTCGGAGAGCTCAGGGAGCCCTTCGGGCACGCGTACTACGCGGTCAGAATGGCGGAGGAGGGCTTCTACACGTCGCTCTCGTTGGACGATCGGCTGTGGGAGATGGTGGACTACGCCGTGCACTCGGACCCGGAGGAGCTCTACGAGAAGACGCGCCTCCATGAGCAGGAGGCGGCCTCTCCTCTGGAACCCTCTCCTCCGGAGCCTCCGGCCCCGGTCGACGACACGTCCACGATGCCGCGCGGGCCTTGGATCGGCGTGGGAGCGGGTGTCGTCGGGGCGTCGCTTCTGGCCGGCGGTCTGCTGTACCGCTCCCGGCGGAGAACGCTCGTCCCTCCGAGTCGCGCCTCCTTCGACAACGCGGCCCACACCCGACACGAGGTCCTGGCGGAACGGGCCGAACGGGAGTTGGTCGAGGTGGGCGAGCGGATCACCCGGGTCAGGGCCCGAGGCGAGGTCGGTCTGACCTTCCTGGAGAGGGCCTTGGAACGGAGGGGCGCCGCCCGCACGATCCTGGAGGGGGCCGGAACGGAACCCGCGATCGAGGACCTCGTGGGCGTGCTCGTCCTCCTCGACATGGCCGAGGACGCCCTGGCTCGAGCCCGCGGTGTGCGCCCGCCCGATGCTCTCGCACCGCGCCACTGTTACGCCGATCCGCTGCACGGTACCGATACGGTCGAGACCGACTGGCGGGGGTTGGGCGGAAACGAGACGCTCCGGGTGCCCCTGTGCCCCTCCTGCGTGGAATCGGTGCGGGAGCGACGGCGCCCCGACTCCCTGCATGTGGAGCACGAGGGGGGGAGGGTCCCCTACCACGAGGTGCCCGCCGAGCGGAGCCTGTGGTCGGCGACCGGTTACGGGGCTCTGGCCGACGATCTGGTCGAGCGGATCCGGAGAGGGGAGCACCGGACCCGACGGTGAGACGGTCGGAGTCGTCCGGATCCACGGTGGGTCGAGTGCGTTCGGGCAGGTGAGGGACGGTCGCGGATGGCCCCTCGGTATGCTCTGCGCATGCCCGAAGTCCCCACGAAACCCTCCGAACCCTCTTTAAGCGCCCTGCTCGCCGCGCCCCTCACGACCCTGGCCCTCGTCCTGGTGTTCCTCGTGGGCTGGCCCACCGCCGCGATGACCGATACCGAACCGGCCTCTCCGGCGGCGTACGTCGCCGACCTCATGGCCGAGCAGCCCGAGGGTCGGGCCGTCGTGGTGAACGACCTGCTCGCCGGCGAGTACGACCTGGAGCGGTTGGAGGAGGAGGTCCGGGCCGAGTTCGATCGGCTGGACGTCCCCTACCACGTCTTCGTCGGCACGGACCTGGTGAACCTGCGACAGCGGGGGTTCGTCGCCGCCCTCCAGGACCGGGTGGGCGAGGCGGGGCTCTACGCCTACCTGAGCGAGGGGAGCGTGATCGTCGACGCCTCCACGACGGCCGGTGTCGACCTGCCGATGGACGAGGCGAACACGGTCATGGTCTACGACGGCCCGGAGTACTCCGATCCCCTCCCCGTGGTGGCCAAGGCCTATGTCGACGCCCTCCTGGACCCCGAGGTCGCCGAGCACGCGGAGCGGGCCCGCCAGGCCTCCTACGACGAGGACGGGGGGTCGACGAGCGAGGACCGCGCCTCGAAATGGCGCGAGTTCGTCGATGACATGGACCCCGACTCCGTCAACGGGCCGGAGAACGCCGGGACCCTGGCCGGGATGCTCGGTGGGACGGTCCTCGGGGTGGGCGGCGCCTGGGCCGTCCTGGTGTGGCGACGTCGGGGCACCGGAAGGCCGCCCGTGGGCTCCCTGTGGTGGGCGGGCGGTTCCGTCGCGGTCGCCGGGGCCATCGCCGTCACCGGCCTGCTCCTGACCGTGCTGCCCGAGGCCGGACCTCGTGAACGGGCCTCGGAAGCGCTCGACGAGGCCCTGTCGTCCCCGCCCTATGTCCTCGCCACCGACCGGGTCGACCGGGTGGTCGATGGGTGGGACGACGATACGCGGGTGTTCGTCGATCCCCTCACCCCGCTGAGTCCGGAGGCGGGGGAGGAGTTGGCGGACGCCGTCGCCGACGCGAGCGTCCCGGTGTACACGGCCGTGGTCCCCCTCGACCGCGACGACGAGTCCGAGGGGGACGCCGAGGTGCTGGCCCACGCGCTCGCCCACACCTCGGGCCGGGGCGGTGTCTACGTGGTGGTCGACGGTCTCCACGGCGGGGTCGGGACGGCTCTGCTGGGGGTGGACGCCGGTGTTCAGGTGTGGGACCTGAACGTCTCGATGAGCGAGCTCCCGGAAGGGGCTCCGGTGACCGCCGCGGCCCTGGAACTGCTGGACCGCCTCGGGGAGGCGCGTTCGGCCCCCGGCGTGGCACCGACGGTGCCCTTGGCCGCCGAGTTCCACGCGGACGCCGCCGACGATGGAGAGCCCTCCACACGCGCGGAGCGTTACCACGCGGAGGGGCTATGGCCCGGACTGCTCATCCTCGGGCCCATGATGGGCGCGCTCCTCTGGTTCGTGTGCGCGGGCGTGGCCCTGCTCCTGCCCTGGTCCGTCCGGTGGACGCGGGCCACCCCCGGTCGGCGTCTGCGCCCCATGGCCCGGCGCGCGGCCGACCGTGCCGTCGCCGCGCTCGACGCCGCAGGCGACCACCCCGAGGCGGATCGGGCGGTCCGGGACCTCGACACCGCTCTGGTGGTTCTGGGCGAGAGCCCGGACGAACTGGATCTGGTCGGGGTGATCGTCCTCGCTCGTCGCGCCGCTCGACGCCTGGAGGAGGCGGAGGGGCGCGCGGACGGACCCGTGTGCATGGCCGACCCCCTGCACGGGCCTGCCGAGGGAAGGGGGCGTCTGCCCCGCTGGGACGGGGGGAATCCGTTGCCCCTGTGCCGGGGCTGTCTGCGCAGGCGCCCCGAACGGCGCGTCCCGCTCCGTGTGCGCGCCGGTGGGAGACGTTTCGTCCCCCACCTGACGCTGCGGGAGCGCACCTGGGTCTCCTCGCGCTACGGCACGAAGAGGCGATTGTCCGGAGAGAGTCTGTTGGAGGAGAGCCGTGCCCGTTGACACCCGACCGGGGATCCGGAGACCGCTCGGCCTCCTCACCTCGCTGCTGATCGTCCTGTCGGGCCTGGCGCCCGCCCCCGCCCACGCCGAGAGCACCGCGGAATCCTCGGCCGAGATCATCGCGAACGCGCTCCGCGAGTCCCCCGTGTACGTGGACCCCGTCTACTCGACGGTCGTGCCCGAGGAGATGGGGGCGGAGGCGGTCGCGACCATCGAGGAGAGCGGCCTGCCGGTGCGCGTCGTCCTGACGCCGCTGTTGGCGGGCGACGACTGGGACGGCGACGCCTCGGCGCTGGCCGCCGCCGTCCACGACCGTATGGGCGGGGTCGGCCACTACCTCGTACTGGAGGGGGACTCGTTCCGGGGACAGGACCTGCCCCCGTCGGCCGACGGTTCCCCGGATCTGCGCGCCCACTACGCGGCCCTGGCCTCCTCCTACGCCACCGAGTTCGACGGAAGCGTCGGGGAACGGATGGAACGGGCGGTGGAGTTCGCCGTCTCCGACGATCCCGAGGCCGTCTACGAGGAGTACGTGAGCGCCTACGAGGACTCTCGGGAAGCGGCCCCCGAACCGGCGGGGAACGCCGAGGCGTCGGACACCGAGAGCCCGGAGGGCACGGCGGCGATGTGGCCCTGGGCCCTGGGGACGGTCGCCCTCCTGGCCCTGCTCGGAGGCGGATACCTGCTGTGGACCCGGCGACCCACCGCGCCGAGCATGCCGCAGCACGCCGCCTTCGCCAACGCCTCCCAGGCGCGACGGGAGAGTCTGGAAAGACAGGTCGAACGGGAGCTCATCGAGGTCGGAGAACGTCTCGGAGCGATGGAACCGGCCACGGGCACCGACGCGGCCCTCTCCCTGGGGCGGGCCCTGGACGCCCACGACGCGGCCCGAAGAGTCGCCGAACACCTGGGGGAGGGGTCCCTCGCCGACGTCGTCGGTGTGCTGGTCCTGCTCGACCTGGCCGAGGACGGTCTCGCCGCTGCGGGCAAGGGCCGCCGGTGGAGCGGGGCCGACCGGCGACGGCACTGCTACGCCAACCCGCTCCACGGGACCGGGACCACCGACACGGAATGGCGCCAACTGGGGGCCACACGCAGCGTCCGGGTCCCGCTGTGCGGCGGATGCGCCAAGGCGGTGCGGACGCGGACCCGGCTCGCGGCCCTGCAAGTGGAACACGAAGGACGTTCCGTTCCCTACTATGAGGTGCCCGCGGAGGAGAGCGTCTGGGCGGCCACCGGTTTCGGTTCCCTCTCCGACGACCTCGTGGAACGGATTCTGCGCGGCGAACGCTCCGGACGGCGATAACGGGCCGACATCGGTTCCCCTTCGGACGGAACCCCTTCGGGGTACGGGTGGTCACACTCCTGTGACACCCTGGCAGGGCCCGCGATGACGGGCGGGCGACGGTGACGATCGAGAGACGGGGCGGGCTGTGGACGATCCCCAGAACCAGGACACGCGGGAGCGCGTGGTCGGCGGCTATCGGCTGCTGAGGTCCCTGGGGCGCGGCGGGTTCGGTGAGGTGTTCCTCGGTGAACGCGAGGACGGCACCAGGGCGGCGGTCAAGCTGCTGCACGCGAGTTGGGCGGGCGACGAGGGTATGCGCCGCCGTTTCACCGCGGAGGTGGAGCAGGCCCGGAGGGTGAGCGGGTTCTGCGTGGCGGCGATCCTGGACGCCGACCCAGAGGCGGAGCAGCCCTGGATCGCCACCGAGTTCATCGACGGTCCCACTCTCCAGGCCTCGGTGGAGGCCGACGGGCCGCGTACCGGCGTGGAGCTCCAGCGTCTGGCGGTGTCGTCGGCGACGGCGTTGGCGGCGATCCACGCGGCGGGCGTGGTCCACCGTGATCTGAAGCCGGACAACATCATGTTGGCGCCGGACGGCCCCCGGGTCATCGACTTCGGGATCGCCCGGGCGGTGGAGGCCACCTCCGTCACCGCCAGCGGCGTGGTCGGGACCATCGGCTACATGGCCCCCGAACAGTTGGAGGGGGCCCGCCTGACCGAGGCCGTGGACGTGTTCTCCTGGGCCGCCGTGATGGTCTTCGCGGCGACCGGGCGGGAGGCCTTCCCCGGCCCCACCCAGGCCTCCCGGATCGCCCGCATCCTGAGCGGAGGCCCCGACCTCGACGGGTTGGAGGGCCCCTTCGCCGAGATCCTCCGCGACTGTCTGGACAAGGACCCCGAGGCCCGGCCCGACGCCGCCACCCTGATGGGCCGACTCATCGCCGGCCCGCTCGTGGACGGCGGCCACCGGAACCCGACCCGGGGCCCGGAGGGGAACGACGCCACCACGGTCACCCCCTCACCCGACGCCTTCACCCGGGTGGGCGTCGACCCCACGCGGGTCGCCCCGCCCTCGAACGCCGACGCCGCGCCGGTGGACCCCACCCGGGTGGCGCGGGTCGACCCGACCAGGGTCGCGGGAGCGGACGTCCCCGCGGCCCACGCCGCACCACCGCGCTCGCTCTCCCAGGCGCCGCCGCCCTCGGGGCCGCCCCTCCTCCCGGAGCGGGCCCCGGACACGGCCGAGCCCTACCGTTCGGCCCCGCGGTCCCACACCCCGGTCCCGGCCCGGGGCGGGACGCTTCCGCCCTACCACTTCGCCGGAGCCCGCTTCCACGACCCGGGCTCCCTGGCCGAGGCCATGCGCGAGGACTGGGGCGCCGCGGTCCAGATCTTCAACAACCCGGCCGAACGCGCCGTCCTGGGCGCCTGGATCATGGACGACCTGCGCGACACCACCGTCGACCGGGCCCTGTTCCGGCGGGACGTCCGTGACGCCAACCTCGCGGTGGCCTCCTTCATCGCGCAGAGCCGCCCCGACCTGCCCCCGACCTTCCGAGGGCGGGACGCCTCCATGGAGGGCCTGCGCGCCCTGTTCGCCGACCCGCGCCCCCTGCTCACCGGGGCTCCGCTGGCCAACGAGATGGCCCTGTTGGCCCGCCCCGAACTCCTGCGGATCCTCGACGCCCACACCGGCCCCGAGGCGGGCGCCCACCGCAGGCTGGCCGAGGACCTGGACCGGGCCGAACGGGTCGGCACCGCCCTGTACGAGGAGCTCTCCCGAGAACTGGAGGGGTGGCGCTCGACCCACTCCACCGTCAACCCGGCCCTGGTCATGGCCTTCCTGCTCCACCCGGAGCTGATCGTCCAGCCCGCCGACGGCGGTGACGGCGGGGTCGCCGAGTGGATCGACATCCTCTGGCGTCGGGTGATCGCGGCCGACCTCCCCGACTCCGCGGGGTACGCCGCCGCCGTCCACGGCGCCATGAGCACCGTCCAGGCGCTGGCCCGCCAGCGCAGGTACTGGGAGGAACGCCACTCCCAGGTCTCCGGGACCCATGAGGCCTTGGAGGAGAAGGTGCTCTTCCAACAGCGGATGCAGCGGGCCGCGCGCTGGTGCAAGTACGCCATCGTCGCCCTGCCGATCGGTTTCGTCCTGAAGTTGGCCGACGGCGGCGGTTTCGGAGAGTTCCTCTTCGGGCTCGGACTGCTCGCCCTGGTGGCGTCCCTCAGCATCAACGTCACCAACGCGGTCATGTGCGGTAACGCCGCCCGGCGGGCCCAGCGGGTCATGGAACTCCACAACTCCCGCCAACAGCTGCCGCAGTTGGACTCGGGGGTCGGACGCATCCGCGCCGACCTGGAACGGGCCAGGCGCATCACCTCAGGCTGACCACGACACCCGCCCGAACACCGTTCGGGCGGGTGTTCCTTCGGTCGGCCCTCTCGGACCTTTCGTATCGGAGCGCCCGGTACGGTTCCGCGTCGGTCGGTGTCCCCCTGGAGCACGGACGGGAGACGACGCCCGGAACCTCCGAAGGCGCTCGGCCGCGCGACCCTCTCGCGCGGTCCCCCCTGAAAGAGCACAACAGGAGAAGAGGCCGCTTCGTGAACGAGACCACGGAGAGGGTCGACCCCGGACGTACGGTCGGTCGCTACCGGTTGCTCCGGCGGCTGGGCCGCGGCGGGTTCGGTGAGGTGTTCCTCGGCGAGGACGAGGACGGAGCCAGGGCGGCGGTCAAGCTGCTGCACGCGAGTTGGGCCGCCGACGCGGACATGCGGCGCCGCTTCGCCGCGGAGGTGGAGCAGGCCCGGAGGGTGAGCGGGTTCTGCGTGGCGGCGATCCTGGACGCCGATCCCGACGCCGACGAGCCCTGGATCGCCACCGAGTTCATCGACGGTCCCACCCTTCAACAGGCGGTCACCGAGGACGGACCCCGCACCGGAGCGGACCTTCAGCGTCTGGCGGTGTCGTCGGCGACGGCGTTGGCGGCGATCCACGCGGTGGGCGTGGTCCACCGTGATCTGAAGCCGGACAACATCATGTTGGCGCCGGACGGCCCCCGGGTCATCGATTTCGGGATCGCCCGGGCGGTGGAGTCCACCTCCGTCACCGCGAGCGGGATCGTCGGAACGGTCGGCTACATGGCTCCGGAACAGTTGGAGGGTATGCGGATCGGAGCCCCGGTCGACGTGTTCTCCTGGGCCGCCGTGATGGTCTTCGCGGCGACCGGACGGGAGGCCTTCCCCGGCCCCACCCAGGCCTCCCGGATCACTCGGATCCTGTCCGGGGAACCGGACACCGGCGACCTGTCCGGGCCACTCCTGGAGACGATCCTGGCCTGCCTGAGCAAGAACCCCAAGGCACGACCGCAGGCCCGGGACCTGCTCGGACACCTGGTCGCGGGCTCGGCGCCGAGCGGTGTCGCGCCCACGAAGACGGAGGGGGCGCCCCGGCCGGACCCGACCCTGTCCTATACCCGGATGGAGCGGCCCGACCCGGTGGCCGGGCCGGAGGCGGCGCATATGGCCCCGCCTCCCCCGTCCGGAGGACACCGGACCCCGCCGCCCAGGGAGGAACGGTCGACCCCGCGGCCCCCGCATGGGGAGGGAAGGGCCGATTCGGGGGCGTGGGGAGCCTCGAGCGGCCCTCGGGGCGGGGTGCCGCCCTACCATTTCGGCGGGACCCGCTTCGTCGGTATCGAGGAGCTGGCGGCGGCCTTCCAGAGGAACTGGGTCGAGGCCCTGCGGGTCTTCGCCGACCCCGAGGAGTTCGCGGCCCTGGGCTCCTGGGTGATGCACGACCTGGGCGACACCAGGGTCGACCGGGCCCTGTTCCGTCGTGAGGTACGCGACGTCAACCTCGCCCTGGCCACCTTCATCGCCGAGGCGGCCCCGGAGCTGCCGCCGAGGTTCCGTGGTCACGACGCCTCGATCAAGGGGCTGGCGGCGCTCTTCCACGACCCGACACCCCTGGTCAGCGGGGACCCTCGGGCCAACGAACTGATCATGACGGCCCGGCCACAGGTCCTGTTCCAAATGTCCCGGCACGGGGGCGGGGATTCCGCCCACCTCGCCTCGTTGGCGCGTGACGTCGAACGCGCGGAACGCGCGGGGCTGGACTTTCAACGGGAACTCATCGAGAACCTGGACGGTTGGCGGGATGTGCCGGCCCGGGTCGATCCGGCGTTGGCCCTGGTGTTCCTCCTACGTCCCGAGACCGTGCTCGCCCCCGATCCCGGGGCCGGGGCCGGCCCCGAGACCGGAGCGTGGATCCGGGCCCTGTGGTCACGTGTGGAGGCGACCTCCGGCGCGGACCGCGCCGGAAGCGCCGCCGCCGTCTACGGTGTGCTGGGGGTCATCGTCTCCATGACCGGACAACGCCGTGAACTGCTCAGGGAACTCGAGGCGCGCAAGGGGGAGCAGCGACACCTGGTGGAGCGTGACACCTGGCGATCCAGGCACGACACGGCTCTGCTGTGCCTGCCCCTCCTGGCGATCGCCTCGTGTGGTGTCGGCGCTGGTGCGGCGGCCGGGCCGAGCCCGGGGCTCGGAGGGTTCCTCTTGACGGTCGCGGCCCTCGCGGGCTTCGCGTTCATGGTCCTGCTGGTCGTCCGCATGGCCGAGGACGGCCGTGTCCGGAGCGCTGAACGGCGCAGGTCGAACGTGTTGCCCACGGTGTTGCGCCACACCGGGCAGGCTTTGCGAAGGATGGATCAGGACCTGGAGAGGGCGCGCCGGATCTGCTCCCGGCCGCACACCGGGGCCTGATCCGAACGCGAGGAGCCCCCCCGGACCTCTTCCGGAAGGGGGCTCGTTCGTGCGGCGGCCGGTCCCTAGTAGGTGTAGGGGGTGCCCGGGCCGAGGGGGATGCCCAGCCCCCACCAGAGGAAGAAGAACAGCGACCAGCTCACGAACACCGTGATGCTGATCGGCAGGGTCAGCGAGATCATCGTGCCGACCCCGGCGTCCTTGCGGTACTTCTGAAGCAGCCCGAGGACCAGGATGAAGTAGGCGCTCATCGGGCTGATGATGTTGGTCGCCGAGTCGGCGATCCGGTAGAGCGCCTGGGTGGTCTCGGGGCTGACGCCCATGAGCATGAACATCGGGATGAACACCGGGGCGATGAGGGCCCACTGGGCCGAGCCGCTGGTGATGAAGATGTTCAGGGTGGTGGCCAGCAGCAGGAAGCCGATGAAGAACAGCACCGGGTGCACGCCGAGGGAGTCGAGCATGTCGGCTCCGGAGACGGCGATCACGTCGGCCATCCCCGACCAGGAGAAGTAGGCGATGAACTGGGCCGCGGCGAAGAACAGCACCAGGACGGGGGCCAGCTCCCGGACCCCGACGGCCATGGCGGGCGGCACCGAGGCCATGGTGGGGATCGTGCCGACGGTACGTCCGTAGACCATGCCGACGATGAGGAAACCGACCGCCAGGACCACGGCCACGCCGGTCAGCATCGGGGAGCTGAGGAGGCCGCCGTCCTCACCGCGCAGCGGCGACGACGGGGGGAGCACGATCGCGGCCAGGGCGCCGAGGTAGAGCACGAGCGCGAGGCCGGCGCGGCGCATGCCCTTGCGCTCCTCGTCGGTGAGGAGCATGGAGCCGAGGTCGCCGGTCTCGCCGTCGCCGTCCTCCTGGACCTTGTCGGTGAGCTTCACCAGGACCAGCTCGGTGAGCAGGGTGATGACGACCGCGAGGAAGAGGGCCGAGACGAACGTGAAGAAGAAGTTCGACAGCGGGTTGACCACGTAGCCGGGGTCGATGATCTGGGCCGCGCTCGTACTGATGCCCGACATCAGGGCGTCGGTGAGCGTGATGGTCAGCGCGGCGTTGTATCCGGCGCTGACCGAGCCGAAGCCGACGACGAGGCCGAGGACGGGGCTGCGTCCCACCGCCTTGAAGACCATGGCGGCCAAGGGGATGAACACCACGTAGGCGGCGTCGGAGGCGACGCTGGCGCTGATGCCGGTGAGCACGACGGCGAAGGTCAGCAGCTTCTTGGGTACCCGGGTGACGCTGCCGCGCAGCGCCGCGGTGACCAGGCCGCTCTGTTCGGCGACCGAGACGCCGATCATGACCGAGACGATCAGCGGCAGTGGTGGGAAGGCCGCGAAGTTGGCGACGGCGTCGCCGACGATGAAGTGCAGGCCCTCGGGGCTCAGCAGGCTGCGGACCGCGATGGTCGAGCCGTCGGCCGGTGAGACGACCGAGACGTTCAGGGCGGCGAGCAGGGCGCTGGCCAGGACGACCAGGCCCGCCATGATGACGAAGAGCCAGAACGGATGGGGCAGCCTGTTGCCGACGCGTTCGATGGCGGAGAGGACGCCGAGGGTCAGTCGCATCCTGCGGGTGGGGGTCTTGGGAGACCCGTTCTGTGTTGTGGTCAACGGTCTTCCTAAGAAGGCCAGAGGCCTTGTGGTTCACGGGAACGGGCTCGGGCGGGACACGCGCGAGGGAACCCGACAAGTGGCCTGTGTGTGGTCAAATGTCTCGAAACGCATTTGTGGTGCAGGTGACAGTGAACCATGACCGGGTCAATGGTGTGACCATAGCGGGGGAGGCTCTTCGGGGTATCCCTTCCCACGTCAGCGGTTGAGAACCACCAGATCCGCCCGGTCGCGCGGCGGATCGACCGCGTAGACGTCCTCCTCCTGCCTCGCCCACATTCCTCGGTAGGGCGCGTAGAGATCGGAGTCCTCACGGGCGGCCAGCCGGCGCTCGCGTTCGGACGTGGGGGCCTCCACCCACAGCAGGACGTCCACCAGGTCGCCCACGACACCGGTTCCCGACCCGCAGCCCTCCACCACGAGGGTGCCGCCCCCGGCCACCTCCTCGGGAGGCCCCGGGATCGGGGGACCGAACCCGCCCCGTTCCCAGTCGTAACGCCGCCACACCACCGGGCGTCCCTCCGCCAAGGGCAGCAGGATCCACTCCCGGAGCAGCTCCGAGGCCCGGGACAGCCCCGCCCACCCCGGATAGAGGTCCTCCATGGTCAGCACTGCGGCGGGCTCTCCCCGGGCGACCAGAGCGGCGCGCAACCGCTCGGCGACCGTGCTCTTGCCCGAGCCGGAACGGCCCTCCACGGCCACGATCCGGACCGAGCCCTCCCGGCGGGGCGCTCCGGTCACGAGGTCGGCCGTCCATACGGCCCAGCCGTCCCGATCGGTGCTCACCTTCTCCATGCCCGAAGCCTAGGGAACATCATGGGCCCGGGGTGCCGGTGTGAACCGTGTCGCTTTTCGCGGACGACGTCCGTGTGCGCGTCGAGGACACCCTCCGGTCGGGACCGTGTTCCCTCGGGTTCGTTCCCCGTTCTCCGCCCGGCGGGGTTCGGGAAGCGCCTGCGGCGCCTTCCACCTGCGAGAACACCGCGTAGGGCCGCCCTCGACCTCCGTAACCGGGAGACGGGCGGAGCGCCACGAGGTCCCGGGTCCTTGGTCCCGGCCACCGTAGAGGCGAGAGTCCCGAGGTCAGGGGCGGAATCCGCGCCTCAGAGGGCGCTGCTAGCTTCGCCCCGTAAAGCCACCGGCCGACACGGGGACGTCGTACACGATCACGACGACCTCCGGTCGGTCATGCCCGGAACCCGCGGGCCGGGCACATGAGGCCGCGGCTCGACGGGGTGGGGGTACTAAGGAGAGAGATGCGCAGGATCCTCGTCGTCGGAGCCGGACAGTCCGGACTCCAGCTGGCCATCGGCCTGCTCGCGGAGGACTACGACGTCACCCTGGTCGACCCGAGGGGGCCGGAGGAGACCGAGACGGGACGGGTGATGTCCACCCAGTGCCTCTTCGGCCCGGCCCTACGCCGTGAACGCCGCCACGGTCTGTCCTTCTGGGACGACCGGGCCCCCGCCATCACCGGTGTGGGGGTCCGGGTGGCCCGCCCCGACGGCGACCCCGAACCCGAGGTCGACTGGGTGGGCCGCCTGGAGGAGCCGGCGCAGTCGGTGGACCAGCGACTGAAGCTGGCCGCCTGGCTGAGGGTGTTCGTCCAGGGCGGAGGCCGCTTCCTCCGCCACCGGGTGTCCGTGGAGGACCTCGCGACGGTGGGGTGGGACTACGAGCTGGTCGTGGTCGCGGCGGGACGGGGCGAGCTCGCGCGGATCTTCCCCCGGGACGAGCGACGTTCCCCCTTCCGGGCGCCGCAGCGCTCCCTGTCCCTGGCCTACGTCACCGGCGCCGAGGCCCATCCGGTCGGCGGGGTCCTGTCCCGGACCGCCGTGCCGGGCGCGGGGGAGGTGTTCTCCCTGCCCACCCTCTCCCTGGTCGGCCCCTGTCAGGCGGTGATGGTGGAGGCGGTGCCGGGCGGCCCGCTCGACCGGATCCCGGGCGCGGGGGCGAGCGGAGAGGAGATCCTGGCGGGGATCCTGGACGTCCTGCGCCACCACGCCCCTTGGGAGTACGAGCGCTTCGCCGAGGCCCGCCCGGCCGATTCCGGGGCGACCCTGTCCGGTGGCTACGCGCCGACGGTGCGCGAACCCGTCGCCCACCTGCGAGGAGGGAACGTCGTCCTGGGCATGGCCGACTCCGTGGTCGCCAACGACCCCATCACCGCGCAGGGGGCGAACATGGCGTCGCTGTGCGCCGAGGTCTACCGGCGCGCCATCGTCGACCACGGTCGGCGCCCCTTCGATGAGACGTTCATGCGCTCGGCCTTCGCCGCCTACTGGCACCACGCCCGTCAGGTCACGGCGTGGAGCCGGGTGATGCTGTCCGGTCCGCCCCATGTGTGGGAGCTGTACCGACTGGCCGAGCGGCACCGGCCCACGGCCGACCGGTTCGCCGACTCCTTCAGCGATCCGGGCGGGCTCATCGACTGGTTCCTGCACCCCGAGCGGGCGATGGAGTACGTGGATTCGGTGCGGTGCGCGACCGGTTCGTCCCACCTTCCTATCTCCTGATCCCGATCGGGTAGGGCGGGATATAGCCTCGCCTCCTCATGTTCGCTGATCTCCTCACACCCACCGACCATGCCCTGTTCGGTCAGATCGACCCTTGGGTCTTCCTGCTCGTCGCGGCGGTCGCGGTCCTGGCCGGGGCCGCCGTCCAGAGCATGGTCGGTCTCGGCCTCGGCCTCGTGGCCGCGCCGGTCATCTCCTTCCTCGATCCCACGCTCATGCCGGGGTCCCTGCTCATCACCGTCATCGTCCTGCCGGTGCTCACCCTCGTACAGGACCGGAGTCACATCGACTGGCGCGGTCTGGTCTGGGGGCTGCCGGCCCGGGTCCCGGGCACCGTCCTGGCCGTCTGGGTCGTGGCCGTGCTCGAACCCCGCATGCTGGCCGGGTTCGTCGGGGTCATGGTGCTGCTCGCCGTGATCCTGACCGTGTGGGCCTTCAAGGTGCGCGTCACCCCGGTCTCCCTGGTCACGGCCGGGCTCGTCTCGGGGTTCGCGGGCACGGCGACCTCGGTGGGCGGCCCGCCGATGGCGCTGGTCTACCAGAACGAGCCGCCCGAAAGGGTACGCGCCACCCTGGCGGCCTTCTTCCTGTGCGGCGGGCTGATCTCGCTCGTCGCGTTGGGGGCGGGCGGTCAGATCGACACCCGCACCGTCGCCGCGGGGATCGTCGCGATCCCCTTCGTGGGCCTGGGCTTCTTCCTCGGTAACCGGGTCCGGCGTTGGGTGGATCCGGCCCGCCTGCGGATCGGTCTGTTGACGGTGGTGACCCTCTCCGCGCTCGGTCTCCTCGCGCAGGCCGTGTTCGGCTAGGAGACGGCCCGGTGCCGGCCGCTCGTGTGGTGCGAAGCCTCACAGCGCGATATCGGGGCCGGTAGGGGAGGGTTCGTCCCGCTCTGGTCCATCCCATCGGTAACGGTGACGGCAAAAGAGAGTAATCTACGCCGAAACCGGTGGGTGGACGGGAACGTTCGTGGTACTTCGACCGGGGGACACGGGCGCCTTCCTTCGGATACCGTCGGGGCCTCGGCCTCGGGGGTTCCATGTGGGACCCGTGGACGAAGGCCCATAAACTCGGGTATGTATACCTGCCGGTGGCCAAGTGCGGCCCATGTCAGAGGCCGTTCACGGCAAACGTAAGCGGACACGCGGGACGAGGGGACTGACGAGACAGTGACACTGTTCGAGTCGATACACAATCCGGAAGCTCTCAAAAGGCTTTCGGCCGACCGGCTCCCTGTGCTGGCCCGGGAGATCAGGGAGTTCCTGATCGAGTCCTGCGCGCAGACCGGCGGACACCTGGGCCCCAGTCTCGGCGTGGTCGAACTGACCATCGCCCTGCACCGGGTCTTCGACTCCCCCAAGGACCCGATCCTCTTCGACACCGGTCACCAGGCCTACGCGCACAAGGTCCTCACCGGCCGTCACGACTTCACCGACCTGAAGTCCGAGGGCGGTCTGTCCGGATACCCCTCCCGTGCCGAGTCCGAGCACGACTTCATCGAGAACTCCCACGCCTCGACCGCCCTGTCCTACGCCGACGGCATGGCCAAGGCCAACGAGGTCCAGGGCCGCACCGACCGGACCGTGGTGGCCGTCATCGGCGACGGCGCCCTCACCGGCGGCATGGCCTGGGAGGCCCTCAACAACATCGCCGAGAAGAAGAACCGGCGTCTGGTCATCGTCGTCAACGACAACGGCCGCTCCTACTCGCCCACCAAGGGCGGTCTCGCCGACCACCTGGCCTCGCTCCGGATGAACCCCGGCTACGAGCAGGCCCTGGACCTGGCCAAGACCACCCTCAACCGCACCCCCGTGGTCGGCCAGCCCCTCTATGAGGCCCTGCACGGCCTCAAGAAGGGCATCAAGGACACCATCCAGCCGCAGATCATGTTCGAGGACCTGGGGCTGAAGTACCTGGGCCCGATCGACGGCCACGACGAGCAGGCGCTGGAGAAGGCGCTGCGCCGGGCCCGCGACTTCGGCGGCCCCGCGATCGTCCACGTCATCACCCAGAAGGGCAAGGGCTACACCCCGGCCGAGAACCACGACGAGGACCAGTTCCACGCCCCCGGTCCCTTCGACGTCGACACGGGTAAGGCCAAGCCCGGCCCCAAGGTCGAGAAGTGGACCTCCGTCTTCGCCGACACGATGGTCGAGCTGGGCGGCGAGCGCGAGGACATCGTCGGCATCACCGCCGCGATGCTCCATCCCACGGGTCTGAACAAGTTCGCCGAGGTCTACCCGGAACGGACCTTCGACGTCGGTATCGCCGAGCAGCACGCCGCCACCGCCGCCACCGGTATGGCGATGAACGGCCTGCACCCGGTGGTCGCCGTCTACGCGACCTTCCTCAACCGCTGCTTCGACCAGGTGCTCATGGACGCGGCCCTGCACAAGCAGGGCGTCACCTTCTGTCTGGACCGCGCCGGTGTCACCGGTAACGACGGCGCCAGCCACAACGGCATGTGGGACCTGTCCATCCTCCAGGTCGTTCCCGGTCTGCGTCTGGCCGCCCCGCGCGACGCCGCCCGACTGCGCTCCCTGCTGCGGGAGGCCGTGGCGGTCGAGGACGCCCCCACCGTCGTGCGCTACCCCAAGGGCGCCGTCGCCGAGGAACTGCCCGAGATCGGTCGGGTCGGCACCATGGACCTGCTGCGTCGGCCCGCCGACGGCGGCCTGTCCAAGGACCTGCTGATCGTGGGCGTGGGCACCATGGCCCAGGTCGCCTGTGAGGTGGCCGACCGGATGGCCGACCAGGGCATCGGCGTCACCGTCATCGACCCGCGCTGGGTCAAGCCCCTGGACGAGGCCCTCGTGGCCGAGGCCGCCGAGCACTCGGTGGTCGCCGTGGTGGAGGACAACGGCCGGACCGGCGCGGTCGGCGACGCGGTCTCCCGTCTGCTGCGCGACCACGAGGTCGACGTGCCCGTGCGCACCTTCGGCATCGAGCAGGAGTTCCTGGACCACGCCAAGCGCGACCGGATCCTCCAGCGGCAGGGTCTGACCCCGCAGGAGTTGTCGCGCCGGCTCACCGAGACGGTCTCCCGTCGCGGCGAGGGCACCCGGACCACGCGGGAACTGGCCGACGAGACGGCCTGACCACGCTTTTCACGGCGGCACCGGAGTGTTCCTCCGGTGCTGCCAGAATGGTCGTATGACCTCTCCCGAACCCGAGCAGCAGCGACCGGACCGGACCGACACGGAGGAGGCCTCCCCGCTCCGGGTGGCCGTCATCGGCTCCGGTCCGGCCGGGGTCTACACCGCCGACGCCCTGACCCGGCAGCGTCGGGTACCGGTCCGGATCGACGTCCTGGACCGGCTCTACACCCCCTATGGACTGGTGCGCCACGGCGTGGCCCCCGATCACACCAAGATCAAGGGCGTCGCCCGGGCGTTGCGCCGGATCCTCGAACATCCCGACGTGGACTTCGTCGGCGGGGTCGAGTTCGGCACCGACCTGACCCGTGCCGACCTGGCCCGTTCCCACCACGCCGTGGTCTACGCGACCGGGGCCTCCGTCGACCGTCGTATGGGCGTGCCCGGCGAGGACCTGGCCGGCAGCGTGGCCGCGACCGACTTCGTCAACTGGTACTGCGGACACCCCGACAGCGCGGTGGAGCGGTTCGTGCTGGACGCGGAGGAGGTCGCCGTGGTCGGCGCGGGCAACGTCGCCCTCGACGTCGCCCGCATCCTGGTCAAGACCGCAGACGAGCTCCGCCACACCGACATCCCCCAGCCCGTCCTGGACGTGCTGGCCCGGAGTCGGGTGCGCACCGTCCACGTTCTGGCCCGTCGCGGCCCTCTCCAGGCCAAGTTCACCGCGCCGGAGCTGCGCGATCTGCTGGAGCTCCCCGGCGTGGACGTGGTGGTCCGTCCCGAACAGGTCGACATCGACCCGGCGCGGGTCGGCACCGGCGACCCGGCCACGCGCTCGGTCTCGCGCGCCGCGCGGACCAACCTCAAACTGCTGCGCGAGTGCGCCGAACGTACGCCGGAGGGCAGGCCCCGCCGGGTCGAGTTCCATTTCTGGTCCCGCCCGGAGGAGGTCCTCGGCGAGGACCGGGTGAGCGGCCTGCGGGTGGAGCGCACCCGTCTGGACGACCAGGGCCGGCTGGAGGGCACCGGGGAGCACACCGTGCTGGACGTCGGAATGGTGCTGCGCTCGGTCGGCTACGCCGGCGTCCCCCTGAGCGGGGTCCCCTTCGACGAGAACGGTCGTACGGTCCCGCAGCGGGACGGTCGGGTCCTGGACGAGCATGGAGACGCCGTCCCGGGGGACTACGTCGCGGGATGGATCAAGCGCGGTGCGACGGGGGTGATCGGCACCAACAAGTCCGACGCCGCGGGGACGGTGCGCTCGCTGCTCTCCGACGCCGACGCGTTGCGTTCGGCCCTGCCCGAGCCGGTCGAGTTGACCGAGGTCCTGGCCGACCGGGGCCTGACCGTGGGGGACTACGAGGGCTGGTTGCGCATCGACGAGGCCGAGGGACGCCTGGCCGCCGAACTGGAGCGCGGCGAACGCGTCAAGCTGGGCGGTTGGGAGGCCCACCGCAGGGCGCTCGGCGAGGACTGAGCCCCGCTCAGGCGACCCGTTCCACGGGGGCGTCGTAGGTGTTGCACCCGGCCACGGTCGTGCCCTCCCAACCGGCCCGCAACCAGTGGTCGCGGTTGGCGGCGCTCCCGTGGGTGTCCAGGTCGCCTCCCTCGTTGAAGTGGCGGTTGACCACGTCCAGCGCGTCACCGTCGGGGTCGGTCAGGCCGCGCAGTCCGACCCCGGCCATGCACTCGGCCTGGAGTTCGGTGCGGCGCAGGGTCTCCAACTCGTCGGCCTGGCTCCCGGCGGTCCGACGCAGCTCGTGGGAGACGTTCAGGATGCCGGTGGCGTGCTGGACGTGGTGGGCGTACTCGTGGCCCATCAGGGCGAGCCACACGATCTCCTGTTCGTCCTCGGGGACGAACTCCGACACCTCGCGCACGTTGGGCAGGACGACGGTGATCAGCCCCCGGTCGCTCTCGTAGTAGGCCAGGGTGAAGGCGTCCTCGGTGTCGGTGTCCAAGGTCTCCTCGGTCACCGTGATCTCGGGCAGGTCGGGGAACAGTCGCAGTTCGTCCATCACCGGGATCCACAGCTCGTTCAGGCAGGTCCCCGCCTCGGAGGCGAAGGCCTCCCAGGACGCGTCGGAGTCGACGTCCAGAGGAGGGAGAGCGCAGTCGACGGGCGGGGGCATGGCGACGCCGTAGAGAGGATGGTCGATCAGGTCGACGTCGACCCGGTTCGGGCGCGCGCGCAGGTCGTCGTTCCTGACCGTGGCCACGTCCACCCCGTTCGGCGTGTCGGGCTGTCGAGGGGCCACGACCACGATCGACACCCCGGCGACGAGTGAGACGACCGCGACCACGGCGGCCACGCACGACAGGAACAGGATCGTTCCGCTCTGGTCCCGTTGGGCGGGAAGGCCGTACCAGGCCCGCGGAGGGGGGCCTCCGCCCGGCGGCCCCGTCCAGGGCGCGGGGGCGTGATGGGGGTGGGGGTACGTGGCGTACGGTCCGGTCGGGTATCCGGACCCGGGGGCAGGGGTGGCGCCCGCTCCGTGGAACGGGGGAGGGAAGGCCGGAGGAGGACCCGCCGGCGGGGGGCCCGCGGGGGCGACCGCGCGTGGGTCGACCGGAGTCCCTCGATGGGGCCCGTACGTCCCTGGAACGGCCGTGGCGGGGTCGGTGGGCGCCCATGTGGCCTCGGGGGTGGGTGTGTCTCCCTGGGCGCGAGAGATCGCCGGAGAGGGCGGGGCGGGGTGGTCGCCGTGCCGGTCCGGGCCGGGAAGGGGGCCCTGGGCGGCCGTGTCACCGGTTCGGTCGTCCACAGTGCCGTCCTCGTCGTCGCTCCAACAGGGATAGGGCATGTCGGTTTCGTACCCACGAATCCGGCGAGTGCCGCTTATCCCCAGTATGGGGTCAACCGGCCGTGCGAGTGCTCGTCCCCTCGCCCTCCTCCACCGGCCGGTAGCGCACACCCAGGCCCGTCATCATGTTCTGAAGCTCGGACTCGAAGAGCGGTTCCATGTCGCGCATCACGAAGTCGAGGTGTTGGAAGACCTCCATGCACACCACGCCGTAGACGCGGACCCAGCAGGTGGTCAACACCAGGGCGGCCCCCACGGGGACGTCGTGGACGGCCAGACCCACGGTGTCGGCGAAACTGTTCAACTCCACGCGCAGATCGGGGTCGATCTCCTCCTCCGCGGGGAAGGGGATGTCCTTCTCCTGGAGGAGGCGCTCGAACAGGGCGAAGAAGGTGGAGCCGAACCGGCTGCCCGCCTCCAACGCCGGGGTGATGTCGGCGTCGGGGTCCAGACGCGAGCGCGGGCCGAACATGACGGAGAACTCCGCCGGGTGGGCGATCGCCCACGCGCGCAGGGCCCGCAACGCCCGGTGCAGCCGCAGTTCGGTGTCCTGGGGCGGGGCCGAGGCGTCGGCGGAGGCGACGGCCTCGGCGAGCTCGTCGAACATGTCGGCGGTGATGGCCACCAGGAGGGCGTCGATCCCCGAGACGTAGCGGTACAGGCCCGGGGCGGTCATGCCCATCTCGCGCGCGACCGCGCGCAGGGAGACGCCGGCGACCCCGTGCTCCACGAGGTGTCGGCGGGCGATCCCCTTGATCTCGCCGAGTGTGGCCTCCCTCACTCGCTCGCGACGGCTGGGCGCGCCCGCTGTCTTCGGGTCGCTGGTGACCGGCGGTTTCGTCATCTTCAGAGGTACATCCCGTCTCGACTCCGTGGCGTCGGCACTGTTCGGTGCCCGCCGACGACATTGACAGCGTAATGGGCGCACGCTTTAGTGAACACCGTTAACCAACATGATGGATGTTCGCTCGAAGGGGCGTGTATGTCGACGAACACGGGGTTCTTCGGCCGGCTGGGACTCGGCGCGCACCGGGGGAGACGGTGGATCCTGGCCCTGACGGTCCTGTTCACGGTCTTCTCCCTGGTGTGGGGGCTCGGCGTCTTCAAGGACGTGGGACAGAGCGGTTTCGAGGATCCGGGCTCGGAGTCCTCACGGGCCATGGACGTCCTCCAAGAGGAGCTCGGCCACACCGACATCGACGTCATCGCCGTCTTCCGCAGCGACGAGATGAAGGTGGACAACCCCACCTTCGCCCAGGCGGTCCGACGCGTCGTCGACGCCCTCCCCGAGGACTCCGTGGCCGACCGCGACCTCTACCTCGACGAGGACCTGGAGGAGATCGAGCGCGGCATCCTCGTCTCCGAGGACATGCACGCCACCTACGTCCCGATCACCCTTAGTGGACGGACCCACGACGAGCGCCTCGAGCAGTTCGACGAGGTCGCCGAGGTCCTGGAGTCCGGCCCCCTCGAAACCCACCTGGGCGGCTCCATCGCGGTCGAACACGAGCTGTCCGAGACGGCGGAGAGCGACATCGTCCGCGCCGAACTCGTCACCCTGCCCCTCCTGCTCTTCCTCCTCGTCCTGATCTTCGGCGGCCTGGTCGCCGGCCTGATCCCCCTCGCCGTCGGCGGGCTGGCCATCCTGGGCTCCCTCACGGTCCTGCGCCTGCTCACCCAGGTCACCGAGGTCTCCGTCTTCGCCATCAACGTGGCCACCCTCCTGGGGCTGGGACTGGCCATCGACTACGGCCTGTTCATGGTCAGCCGTTTCCGCGAGGAGCTGAACAAGGGGCGCGCGATCGCCGACGCGGTGCGGCGCACCGTGGACACCGCCGGGCGGACCGTCGCCTTCTCCGGGATCACCGTCGGCATCGCCTTCGCCGGCCTGCTCTTCTTCCCTCAGCCCATCCTGAAGTCCATCGGCTGGGGCGGGATCGCCGTCGTCGTCTTCGACCTCATCGCCGCCCTGGTCTTCCTGCCCGCGCTGATGTCGGTGGTCGGCCATCGGATCGACCGGTTCAGGCTGCCACTGCCGCGCCGCACCGTCACCGGGATCGTCGACGAGAACGCCGGGGCCTGGGCCCGCCTGGCCCGCGCCGTCATGCGAGGACCGGCCGTCTCCCTGGTGGCGGTCGCCTGCGTGCTGGTGGCCTTCGGGGCCGGACTCACCGCGACCAACCTGGGCTCCACCGATCAGCGCTACCTCCCCGTCGACGCTCCGGCCCGGATCGGCACCGAGGCTCTGGGGGAGGACTTCCCCGCCGGAGAGGTCGGCCGGCTGCACGTGGCCGTCGTCGGCGACCCCGACGAGGCGGCGCTGGAGGAGTACGTCGAACGCCTGGACGCGCTGCCCGGCACCGTGCGCTCCGGCCTGGAGCGCACGGGCGAGGACATCGCCCACGTGGAGGTGGTCTACCAGGGAGCCACCGACGATCCCGAGGTCCAGGAACTCGTGCGCGACGTGCGCGCCGAACCGGGGCCGGAGGGGGCGGAGGAGACCCTCGTGGGCGGTGTGGCCGCGATGCAGTGGGACAACCTGGACGCCATCGTCGACAACGCCCCCAAGACCGTCGCGTTCATCGTCGGCTCCACGCTGGCGCTGCTCTTCCTCGCCTTCGGCTCTCTCGTCCTGCCGATCAAGGCGGTGCTCATGGGCGCGCTGTCCCTGAGCGCCTCCCTGGGCGTGGTGGTGTGGGGCTTCCAGGAGGGGCACTTCTCCGCCCTGCTGGGCTTCGAGGCGGTCGGCACCATCGACCCCACCTACCTGGTCCTCATCACGATCGTCTCCTTCGGGCTGGCCATGGACTACGAACTGTTCCTGCTCAGCCGGGTGCGCGAGGAGTACCTGCGCAGCGGGGACAACACGAGGTCGGTGGCCCTGGGATTGCAGCGCACCGGGCGGATCATCACCAGCGCCGCGCTCCTGCTGGGCGTGGTGCTCCTGGCGATGGGGACCTCGGGTCTGCTCTTCCTGAAGATCATCGGCGTGGGTCTGGCGATCGCGGTCCTGGTGGACGCCACCCTGGTCCGGGCGGTGATGGTCCCCGCCACGATGAGGCTCCTGGGTGACTGGAACTGGTGGCTGCCCCGTCCACTGCGATGGCTGCACGACCGGATCGGTATCTCCGAGGGCGGGGACGACGAGCCCTCCGACGCGCTTCCGGAACGGGAACGTGAGCGCGAGCGGATGACCTCGGGGGTGTGACCTCCCGCCCTCGCCGAACGACGACGGGCCCGCTCTCCCGGAGAGAGCGGGCCCGTCGCGTGTGTCCCTCGGAAGGCTAGAAGGCCTTCGGGTCGCCTTCGTGGAACGGCTTGCCGTTCACGGCGGTGGAGACGCCGACCTTGTCCAGGTACGGGGTGATGCCACCGGTGTGGAAGGGCCAGCCCGCGCCGGTGATCAGGCACAGGTCGATGTCGGCGGCCTCGGCCACGACACCCTCCTCCAGCATCAGGTGGATCTCCTTGGCCAGCGCGCGCAGGGCGCGGTCCAGGATGGCGCTCTCCTCGGAGGGGGAGTCCCCGCCCGCGAGCAGCGCCTTCACCTCGGGGTCGATCGACAGGTCCGGCGCGAAGATCGCCGTCTTGCCGGCGTCGACCACGGCCTTCAGCTGCGGCGAGACCGCGAAACGCTCGGGGAACGCCTCGTTCAGGGTCTCGGCGACGTGCAGACCGACGGCCGGACCGACCAGCTGGAGCAGCATGAGCGGCGACATCGGCAGACCCAGCGGAGCGACCGCGCGGTCGGCCACCTCGGGCTCGGTGCCCTCGGCCACGGCGCCCAGGACCTCGCCCATGAACAGGGTGAGCAGGCGGTTGACCACGAACGCCGGGGCGTCCTTGCACAGGACCGACGTCTTCTTCAGCTTCTTGGAGACGGCGAAGGCCGTGGCCAGGGAGGCGTCGTCGGTCTTGTCCCCGCGGATGATCTCCAGCAGGGGCAGGACGGCGACCGGGTTGAAGAAGTGGAAGCCCACGACCCGCTCGGGGTGGCGAAGCTCCGAGGCCATCTCGGTGATGGACAGCGAGGAGGTGTTGGTGGCCAGGATCGCCTCGGGGGAGACCACGGCCTCCACCTCGGCGAAGACCTGCTTCTTGATGTCCATCCGCTCGAAGACGGCCTCGATGACGAAGTCGGCGTCCGAGAAGGCGTCCTTGGTCAGCGAGCCGGTGACCAGGGCCTTGAGGTGGTTGGCCTTGTCCTGGTTGACGCGCCCCTTCTTCAGGAGCTTGTCGACCTCTCCGTGGACGTAGGCCACGCCCTTGTCCAGCCGCTCCTGGTCCAGGTCGGTCATGACGACCGGGACGTCGAGGCGACGGGCGAACAGCAGGGCGAGCTGGCCGGCCATCAGACCGGCGCCGACGACGCCGACCTTGGTGACCTTGCGGGCCAGGGACTTGTCCGGGGCGCCGGCGGGACGCTTGGCGCGCTTCTGGACCAGGTCGAAGGCGTAGAGACCGGCCTTGAGCTCGGGGCTCATGATCAGGTCGGCCAGCGCCTCGTCCTCGGCGGCGAAGCCCTCGTCACGGCTGCGGTTCTTGGCCTCGGCGACCAGTTCGACGGCGCGGGCCGGGGCCGGGGCGGCGCCGTGCAGCTTGCCCTCGACGACGAACCGGGCCATGTTGACCGCGTTGTCCCAGGCCTCGCCCTTGTCGACCTCGGGGCGCTCGACCGTGACGTCGCCCTTGAGGACCTTGGCGGCCCAGCGCAGCGACTCCTCGACGAAGTCGGCGGGGTCGAAGATCGCGTCGGCGATCCCCATCTCGAAGACCTGCGGACCCTTGATCATCTTGTTCTGGGCCAGCGGGTTGTCGACGATGAGCTTGAGCGCCTTCTCCGCGCCGATCAGGTTCGGCAGGAGGTAGGTGCCGCCCCAGCCGGGGACCAGACCCAGGAACGCCTCGGGCAGGGCGAAGGCCGGGACGCCGGAGGAGATGGTGCGGTAGGTGCAGTGCAGCGCCACCTCGACGCCGCCGCCCATGGCGGCACCGTTGACCAGGGCGAAGGTCGGCACGTCCAGCTCGCCGAGCTTGCGGAACGTGTCGTGGCCCAGCTTGCCGATGGCCTCGGCCTGCTCGTGGGTCCGAATCGCGGGGACACCGGTGAGGTCGGCGCCGACGGCGAAGATGAACGGCTTGCCGGTGACGGCCACGGCCACGATGTCGGTGCGCGCCTTGGCCGCCTCGATCGCGGCGTCCAGGCTCAGTAGGCCGCCGGGGCCGAAGGTGTTCGGCTTGGTGTGGTCGTGCCCGTTGTCCAGGGTGATCAGGACGGCGGTGCCCGCACCGTAGGGGAGCTCGACGTCACGGGAGATCGCGTTGGTGACGACCTCGTCCTTGAAGAGCTCTCGGGCCTGCTCGATGGCGGTGCTCACTTGCCCCCCTCGTAGTTCGTGTTCTCCCACAGGATGGTCCCGCCCATGCCCAGGCCCACGCACATGGTGGTGATGCCGTAACGGACGTCGGGGCGCTCGGCGAACTGACGCGCGAGCTGCATCATCAGGCGGCCGCCGGAGGAGGCCAGCGGGTGGCCGATCGCGATGGCGCCGCCCCACGGGTTGACCCGGGCGTCGTCGTCGGCGATGCCGAAGTGCTCCAGGAAGGCCAGCACCTGGACGGCGAAGGCCTCGTTGATCTCGATGAGACCGATGTCGTCCATGCCGATGCCCTGGCGGGCGAGGAGCTTCTCGGTGGCCGGGACCGGGCCCACACCCATGACCTCGGGCTCGACACCGGTGAAGGAGAAGTCGACCAGGCGCATCTTGGCGTCCAGGCCCAGCTCCTCGGCGACCTCCTCGGCCATGAGCAGGGTGCCGGTGGCGCCGTCGTTGAGGCCCGCGGCGTTACCGGGCGTCACGTTGCCGTGCGCGCGGAACGGGGTCTTGAGGCCGGCGAGCGACTCCATGGTGGTGCCGGGGCGCGGCGGCTCGTCCTGGGTGGCCAGGCCGAAGCCCTTCTCCGCGGAGCGGACCAGGGTCTCCACCAGGTCGGGCTGGATCTTGCCGTCGGCGTAGGCCTTGGCGACCTTCTCCTGGCTGCGCACCGCGTAGGCGTCGGCACGCTCCTTGGTGATGGTCGGGTACCGGTCGTGCAGGTTCTCGGCGGTGTTGCCCATGACCAGCGCGGACGGGTCGACCAGCTTCTCGGAGATGATCCGGGGGTTGGGGTCGACGCCCTCGCCCATGGGGTGGCGGCCCATGTGCTCGACGCCACCGGCGATCACGACGTCGTAGGCACCGAAGGAGATGCCCGCGCCCGCGGTGGTCGCGGCGGTGAGCGCGCCGGCGCACATGCGGTCGATGGAGTAACCGGGGACGCTGCGCGGCAGCCCGGCGAGGATCGCGGCGGTGCGCCCGAGGGTCAGGCCCTGGTCGCCGATCTGGGTGGTGGCGGCGATGGCGACCTCGTCGACACGCTCCGGGGGCAGGCCCGGGTTGCGGCGCATCAGTTCGCGGATGACGCGGACGATCAGGTCGTCGGCGCGGGTCTCGGCGTAGAGGCCCTTGCCTGACTTGCCGAACGGGGTGCGGACCCCATCGACAAACACGACATCGCGGGCAGTTCGCGACACGATGGCCCCTCCTTCTCCAAGCGTTGGGTGGACTGTATGCGTCCATGCTACTCGCCAGTAACAAATAGTGCGAGCGGCGGGGCCGAACACATCGAAAGAAGCCGGAAGGGCTCCGCGGTGGCGGTCGCGGACACGATCCCCGCAGAGGGGATTCCCCTCAGGAGACGAGGAAACCCGTCACGAAACGGGCGAGATTGTCGCGCAGCCGCTCCACCCGTTCTTCGCGGGTGATGGTCTCCGCCGGCTGGATCAGGGGAGAGGTCCGCAGACCTCGGACGTAGAGCGGGCAGGCCAGGTCCTCGCAGACGTACAGACCGACCGAGTCCCCCTTGCGGCCCGCCGCCCCGCGCTTGGGCGCGTTGAACAGGCGGACGCCGCCGGAGGGGTGGACGGTCAGGCAGAGCGAGCAGGCCATGGTCCTGAAGAAGCCGCCCCCGCGCCCTCCGGAGGACAGGCGCAGGGCGATACCGACCAGACCCTCCTCGGAGTCGGTCACGAGGTAGGCGTGCTCCTGGGCCCGCGGGTCCCGCCACCCGAGGAACTCCATCTCCTCCCAGGGCAGCGGGGGAGCCTCTTGGGGGAGGTTCATCCTCCGGGTCTCACCCTTGGAACAGTTGACGAAGGAGGAGCGCATCTCTTCCGCGGTCGCCTCGCGCACGGTGTGTCCGTCCCTTTCGACGATGTGGTGTGGAGACGACGGTGGGCCGGGACCCGAACGGGTCCCGGCCCACCGTCGTGTGTTCCGTTCTACAGCAGGGCGTCGGCCTCGCGGTGCCGCCCGGCCGCGTTGTAGGCGCCGGCCAGGTCGCGGCGCAGTCGCAGGGTCAGCCGTCGCACCTCGGGGTCGCCGGAGGAGTTCAGCGCGATCCGGTAGGCCTCGCGCAGCACCTCCACGGCCTCGTCGGCCCGTCCGGCCTGCGTGTGGGCCCGGCCCAGACGGTGGTGCACCGTCAGGGTGTCCAGGTGTCCCTTGCCCAGTCGGCGACGACGGGCCGCGAGCACCATGCGGAGCTGGGACCCGGCCTCCTCGTAGCGCCCGGTCATGCTCAGCGCGGCGCTCAGCCCCAGGCGCAGGTCCTCTCGGCGCTCGGTCGAGGCCACGTCCTCGATCGCCCGCTCGTAGTGGGCGATGGCCGCGTCCACACGACCACTGCGCCGGTAGCAGACGGCCAGACGCGTCCGGGCCTCGACGGTGTCCTCGTCGGCCGGGCCGAACTGGCTCTCCCGCTGGCCGAGCAGGGTCTCCCACTGGCCGGCGGCGTCCGCGGGACGACCGGCGTCCTCGAAGGCCCAGGCCAGGTTCTCCCGGATGATCTCGGTCCTGGGGTGGTCGTCACCGTAGACCGCCACCGCCTCGCCCAGGGCCAGCTCGAACTGCTGCACGGCCGACTGGCGACGCCCCATCTGCGCGTACTTGGTCGCGAGGTTGTTGCGCGCGGTGATGGTGTCCGGGTGCTCGGTGCCCAGACGCTCGACCAGGGATTGGAGGGTGCGCTCCAGAGCGGCCGCGCGCATGCCCGCCGTGGGCACACGCGAGCCGGAGGACCCGGTGCCGGGCCGTGCGCCCTCGGACAGGGCGGCGGGGACCGTGGCGGGGACGCTCGCCACGGGTGCCGACACCTGCTCGGGGATGGGCGCGGACGGTTCCTCGACATGGTCCATGTGAGTGGGCAAGGCGGTCTTGGGCGACTCGACCTCGGCGGAACGCGTCAACCCGGTCCCGCGTAGCAGCGCACGCCAGAACGACAAGCAGACTCACCACATTTCCCTGATCACGTACCGGGGCCTTGTGAGCCCACGGTTCGGTACACACCCGTCGTAGAGATAACGAGCCCCTGACGATCCGGGGCACGTTTCTATAACTTAATCGGACAGCGGGCTATGGAACAGGCGTGAACCGCCCCTGAATGCCGGTGACTTCGATCACGTTTGGATTCAAAGTGTGAGAAAGGGGTAAAGGTCACCCCTCTTCGGGCACCCGCAAGGCCTTCGTCAGCGGTTCCGCCGTCAACCCGACCTGCCAGTTCCGGGCCCCTCGGGACCGCAGGAAGGCGCCCACCGAGTCCGGATCGACGGTCTCGGGAGGCGTCCAGGCCAACCTTCTGACGGTGTCGGGGAGCAGAAGGTTCTCGGTCGGCATCGTGATCTCCTCCGCGATCCGCGCCACCGTCGACTTGGCCGCGTCCAGCCGCCGTGCGGCCTCCGGCGCGCGGTCGGCCCAACGGTTCACCGGCGGAGGACCGTCGCCCGGAGCGTTGGGGCGCGGCAGCTCCGACTGGGCCATGTCCCGGGCCCGATCGATCGCCTTCAGCCACGTGGCCGGATAGCGTCGCGCCAGCTTGATGCCGAACTGGCGGATCCGGTTCAGCTCATTGGCGTCGCGCGGCATGGTCGTCGCCGCCTCCACGATCGCCGCGTCGGGCAGGACCCTGCCGGGAGAGGTGTCCCGCTCCCGCGCGATGCGATCGCGTTCGTACCAGAGCTCGCGCACGGCGGCCAGGGAACGCTGCTTACGCACCTTGTGGATCCCCGAGGTGCGTCGCCACGGATCGGCGCGCGGCTCTTTGGGCGGGGCCGCCAGGATCGCGGCGAACTCCTCACGGGCCCACTCCAGCTTGCCCGCCTCCTCCAGCTCCGCCTCCAGACGGTCCCGGAGTTCGATGAGGATCTCCACGTCCAACGCCGCGTAGCGCAGCCAGTCCTCCGGCAACGGCCGCTGGGACCAGTCCACGGCCGAGTGCTCCTTGGCCAGACGGATGTCCAACAACCGCTCCACCATGAAGCCCAGTCCGACCCGCTGATAGCCCAGCAGGCGTCCGGCCAGCTCGGTATCGAAGAGCCGACCGGGACGCAGGTTGACCTCGGCCAGACAGGGCAGGTCCTGGTGCGCGGCGTGCAGCACCACCTCGGCCTCGCCGATGGCGGCGTCGACCCCGCTCAGATCGGGACAGGCGATCGGATCGATCAGGGCCGAACCGGAACCCTCCCGACGCAGTTGCACCAGGTAGGCGCGCTGGCCGTACCGGTACCCCGACGCGCGCTCGGCGTCCACGGCGACGGGGCCGGTGCCCGCGCCCAGGGCCGCGATCACACCCGCCAGAGTGCCGGGGTCGGAGGTGACCTCGGGAAGACCCTCGCGTGGTTCCCGCAGTAGAGGTGCCCTCTCCGAGTCGTCATGGTCGGGTTCGCGGGAGTCTGTCTTGGAGTTCAACGCGTTCGCCACACCACTACGGTATGCGCTGTGGCCACCCGACGCGGTGGGCGGCCCGTCCTCGACGCTCATGGAAGCGCGCGCCCACCGCCTTCCGACCCCGGTCCGGGGTCAGGGACGTGAGCGCTGCCGGGCTATGTCGGTGACGTCCCGGGGCGGCAGCCCCGACGCCGACGCCAACAGGGCCAGCCAGGCGTTCACGTGACCGGACAGGTCCTCGGACTCCGGCGTCCACGAGGCGCGCATCTCGACCTCGGTGGTGGCGCCCTCGTGGGCCTTGGTGCCGAACCCCTCGGTGGTGGCCCGGGTGACCGTGCCGCTCAGGGTGTGGTGGGCGGCCCCGTTGGCCTCCAGGGCGTCGGTGAGCCAGCTCCAGGCGACCGGCCCCAGCAGCGGGTCGGTCGCTATCTCCGATTCCAGCTCGGAGTTGGCCTGACAGACGACCCGGAAGGGGCCGGGCCAGTCACGGGTGCCCTCGGGGTCGTACAGGACGATCAGTCGCCCCCAGGCGACCTCCTCGCCCTGGACGACGACCTCGGCCGACACGGCGGCGGTGTGGGGGGCCAGCCGTTGGGGCGCGGGGATCTCCCCGACGGTGATCTCGGGGCGCAGCAGGGGGGAGCGGAGGGCCTCGACCGCTCGCCGGAACGTCTCTTGTGCGTTCTCGGCGCTACCGACATCGGGCATGGTGGAAACGTCAGCCTTCATTTTGTGGTGATCACGTCCTGGCGGGGGTCGTTCGAACGTGGTCCGCCGATGATGTGATGGTGGGCACGGGTTCGACCGTGGCACGAGTCACCGGTGCCGGGGCGCAGATCCCCCGGCGTGTCGGGGTTTTGTGATGTTCTTGGAACCGCCGGAGCGTCAACCACCCCGGTTCGCACCCGAACGTCCCCCGGGCCGGGAGGCCTTCCTCGGTGATCCGAGTGAGAGCACCGCGACGGGCATGGCACGATCAAGGTGTGACGCTTCAAGACTCTCCATTCCTTCGCGCCTGCCGGCGTCTTCCCGTGTCCCACACCCCGGTGTGGTTCATGCGCCAGGCCGGGCGTTCCCTGCCCGAGTACCGACGGGTCCGCGCCGACGTGCCGATGCTCGAAGCGTGCGCGCGCCCCGACATGATCACCGAGATCACGATGCAGCCGGTCCGCCGGTACGACGTCGACGCCGCGATCTTCTTCAGCGACATCGTCGTTCCGCTGAAGGCCATCGGTATCGACCTCGACATCAAGCCGGGGGTCGGCCCGGTGGTCGAGGAGCCGATCCGCGACGCCTCCGACATCAAGCGTCTGCGCGATCTCGAACCCGACGACGTTCCCTACGTCACCGAGGCGGTCGGTCGGCTGGTGGAGGAACTCGGCGACAAGCCGCTGATCGGCTTCGCCGGCGCCCCCTTCACCCTGGCCTCCTACCTCATCGAGGGCGGTCCGTCGAAGAACCACGAGCACACCAAGGCGCTCATGTACGGCGAGCCCGAGCTCTGGGACGAGCTCATGCGCCGTCTGGCCTCCATCACCCTCGGGTTCCTGAAGACCCAGATCGCGGCCGGTGCCAGTGCGATCCAGCTCTTCGACTCCTGGGTCGGCGCGTTGAGCGCCGAGGACTACCGCGCCTCGGTGCTGCCCTACACCTCGTGGATCTTCGGCCAGCTGGCCGACCACGAGGTCCCGCGCATCCACTTCGGCGTGGGGACCGGTGAACTGCTGGGTCTGCTCGGCGAGGCCGGCGCCGACGTGGTCGGCGTGGACTGGCGGGTGCCGCTGGACAAGGCCGCGCAGCGGGTGCAGCCGGGCATCGCCCTCCAGGGCAACCTGGACCCGGCGACCCTGTTCGCCCCCTGGGAGGTCGTCGCCGACCGCACCCGCGACATCCTGTCCCGGGGCCGCGCCGCCGAGGGCCACATCTTCAACCTGGGCCACGGGGTGCTGCCCACCACCGACCCGACCATGCTGGAGCGCCTCACCGCGTTCGTGCACGAGGAGACCGCCGTCTGACCGACGGCCCTCCTCCGCCTCCTCGGCGCCCGCCCCTCGAAGGGGCCGGGCGCCGAGGCGCGTCTCACCCGCGTTCGGCGGTCTCTCCGGTCGTGTCCTCGGGGCCCTCGGTGTCGCGGTCCTCTCGGCCCGGGGTGGTCTCGGCCGAGACCGGTTCCGAGGAGGCGCCCTTCCTCGCCCGTCGGCGGAAGGGGGACCCGGAGCGTCCACGTGCGGCCGGGCGAGCGCCCGCCTCCTCACCGGAAGGGGTGGCCGCGCGACGGCGACGCCACCACCACAGCGGGCCGGCCCCGATCAGGGCTCCCGCCAGTGCGAACGGCAGCAGCCAGCCGGCGGCCACGGCCAGGCCTCCGGCGACCCCGACCAGGGCGCGCCAACCGCGCTCCAGACCGCCCAGGAAGCCGATCGACTCGCCCGAGGGCCGCTCCTCCAGGTAGGTGGCGGGCGGGCGCAGCGACAGGTGCACCGTCGAGTAGGCGGTCTGGTTCCGCAACGCCTCCAGGCGGGCCTGGAAGGCCTCCAACGACTCCTGACGATCCTGGATCTCGCGCTCGACCCGGAGTAGGTCGTCGACGTCCTCGGCCTTCTCCAGATGTCCTCTCAGGGTCTCCAGGGCGGCCTCGGAGGAGGCGACGCGGCTCTCGACGTCGGCCACCTCCTCGGTGACGTCCTCCACCGATCGTTCGAGGTCGGAGCGGTCGCCCAAGGCGGCCAGCCCTTCGAGGGCCTCCTCGTAGCCGTCGACGGGGACGCGCAGGGTCAGTTCACCTTCGGGGGGTTCTCCGTTCGGGGTGGAGACGCGCTCCGAGGCGACGTGACCGTCGGCCTCCACCGTCAGCTCCTTGGCCAGCTCGGCGGCCTCGGAGACGTCCTCCACACGGACGGTCATGTACGCGGTGTGGACGAGGGCGCGCTCGTCGACCTCGATGTCGGTGCCGATCGGGTCGGCGGCCTCGTCCGCCTCGGCGCCCTCCCCGTCGTAGGAGTCGAGGGCGGCCCGTTCGGGGGAACCGGCGGAGCCGTCGGCGGGCGCGGAGGCGTCCATCTCCAGGGTGGAGGCCCCGCACGAGGTCAGGAGGAGGGCGGTCAGCCCTCCGGCGATCAGGGATCCGACGGCACGGGCCGTCCGAGAGGGTGGTGAAGTGTCCATGCGCCTTGGACGCGGCCGCTCTCGAACGGGTTCGGCCCCTTCGATAACACCGGCGCAACGGGTCGAAGGCACACATGGGGGCCGGCCCTTCGCCCCTCGTCACGGGCCGGAGGTCCTCTCAGTGGACGCCGGAGCACTGTGACCGCCGACATCTGGGAAGCTGGTGACATGCCTGAAGCACCGCATGTCGTCGTGGTCGGGGGCGGGGTCTCCGGACTCACCGCCGCACACCGTCTCAACGCCCGGGGGATCACCACCACCGTGCTGGAGGCCGCCGACGTTCCGGGGGGCAAGCTGCGCGCCTCGCCGGTGGCCGGGGTGCCGGTCGACGCCGGGGCCGAGGCGGTGCTCGCCCGCAGGCCCGAGGCCGTGGACCTGTTCTCCGAACTCGGTCTGGACGACAGGGTCGTGCACCCCGGACCCGGCTCGGCCGCCATCTACAGCCGGGGCCGGATCCGCTCCCTGCCCAAGGGGCAGCTCATGGGCGTGCCCGGCGATCTGAGGGCCCTGGCCCGGAGCGGGGTGCTCTCGCCCGCGGGCACCCTGCGCGCCGCCCTGGACCTGGTCTGGCCCGGTACCCCGGTGCGCTCGGACGTGCCGGTGGCCTCCTACGTGGGGATCCGGATGGGCCGGCAGGTCGTGGACCGACTCGTCGAGCCCCTGTTGGGCGGTGTCTACGCCGGCCGAGCCGACGAACTCTCCCTCGACTCGGCCCTGCCCCAGATCGCCCCCATGGCGCGGAGCGATCGCTCCCTCATGCGGGCCGTGCACACCAGTCTCAAGGGGCGGGGCGCCGCCCCCACCAAGGCCGGTCCGGTGTTCGCCTCCCTGCGCGGCGGCGTCGCCACACTCGTGGACGCCCTGGTCGAGCGCCAGAAGGACCTGCGGATCGGGACTCGGGCGCGGGCCCTGGAACGGACCTCCCGGGGCTGGAGCGTTCGACTGGAGGGCGCCGAGAGGCGGATCGAGTGCGACGGCGTCCTGTTGGCCTGCCCGGCCCCGGAGGCCGCGCGCCTGCTCGCCGACACCGAGCCCGCCGCCGCCCGAGACCTCCGCGGGGTCGAGTACGCGAGCATGGCCCTGGTGACCTTCGCCCTGCCCGCCTCGGCCTTCCCCGCGCCCCTCACCGGAACCGGCTTCCTGGTGCCGGCGGGGGAGGGGCTCACCATCAAGGCCGCGACCTTCTCCAGCAACAAGTGGCCCTGGCTCGCCCGAGAGCTGGATAGGGTCGACCCCGGTGCCGACCTGGTCGTCCTGCGCTGCTCCATCGGACGTTTCGGGGACACGACCGTCCTGCGCCGTTCCGACGAGGAACTGGCCGCGGCGGCCTTGGCCGACCTGGCCGTGGTCACCGGCCTGAACGGCGCTCCCGTGCAGACCCGCGTCACCCGTTGGACCGACGGACTGCCCCAGTACGGGGTCGGACACGCGGGACGGGTGGAACGCGTGCGGACGGCCGTGGAGCGCCACGACGGGCTCGGCGTCTGCGGCGCCGCCTACGGAGGGGTGGGCATCCCCGCCTGTGTCGCCGACGCGGGCCGCGAGGCCGCGCGGTTGGCCGACACGCTCATCGACCACAGCAACACCGGTCTCGACGCCTCGGGCGCCGAGGGAACGAACCAGCAAGGAGACAACCCGTGACGGGCCAGCAGAACGAGGCGGTCGCCCAGGACGGCACCGACCTCAACGAACTCATCCGCTACACCATGTGGTCGGTCTTCAAGATCGACTCCCTGGAGGGCGTGGACCGCGCCGCCGCGGCCGAGGAGCTCCAGGCCCTCCTGGACAAGGCCGCCGAGCAGGGCGTCGTCACGCGCGGCGCCTACGACGTCCAGGGCTTCCGCGCCGACGCCGACATCATGTTCTGGTGGGTGGGTCGGACCCCGGAGCAGGTGCAGTCCATCTACTCCGACTTCCGTCGCACCCTCATCGGTCGCGCCGCCACCCCCGTGTGGTCGGTCGTGGGTCTGCACCGGCCCGCCGAGTTCAACCGCGGCCACGTGCCGGCCTTCCTGGCCGGCGAGGAGCCCCGCGAGAACATCTGCGTGTACCCCTTCGTGCGCTCCTACGAGTGGTACCTGCTGCCCGACGACGAGCGTCGCGCCATGCTCGCCGAGCACGGCCGTATGGCGATCCCGTATCCGGACGTGCGGGCCAACACGGTCTCCTCGTTCGGGCTCAACGACTACGAGTGGCTGCTCGCCTTCGAGGCGGACGAGCTGCACCGCATCGTGGACCTGATGCGTCATCTGCGCGGTGCCAAGGCGCGTCTGCACACGCGCGAGGAGGTGCCGTTCTACACCGGTCGGCGTAAGAGCGTGGCCGAGCTGGTCGACTCCCTGCCGTAGGCCACCACCGGGTACGACGACGGCCCCCGCGCTCATCGAGCGCGGGGGCCGTTCGGGTCCGTGGGGCGGTCACTCGACCCGGGACGCCTCCCGACGGGTGGCGATCACGTAGAACGGGATCGTGACGATGAACAGCAGCACCAGGGCGCTCATGAGGTAGATGAGCGCGTCTCCGGCCGGCAGCCCCAGACCCCAGGCGACCATGAGGACCACACCGGTGCCGAGCATGCCCAGCACCACGTAGGCCTTGCGCCCCTTGGGCTTGGGGTACTCCATCCGGCTGACCATCAGCCAGGCCACGAGCAGCACCGCGGCCACGCCGACCAGGAGCGGCGGGTCGAGCAGCACGATCGTCACCACGGCCATCGCCCCGAAGGGGCACGGCAGTCCGGTGAAGTAGTCGGCGCCCGGAGCCTGACAGGAGAACCGGGCCAGTCGCACGATCACCGCGAGCAGGATCGCGCCGGCCGCCGCCACCGGCAGCGTCCAGGTACCGCCGGAGATGGTGCCCCACACGACGAAGAAGAACGCCGGGGCGACACCGAAGCTGATCACGTCGGCGAGGTTGTCCAACTCCGCGCCCATGCCGCTGCCGCCCAACTTGCGGGCGACCCGTCCGTCGAGCACGTCGAGCGAGGCGGCGATCATCATCAGACCCACGGCCGTGGCCATGGCGGTCTTGGGCAGAGGGCCGGACGCCCCGGCCGCCAGGTGCGCGCTCTGCGCGGCGGCCAGCGCGCACACGGCCAGGAAGCCGCACAGGGCGTTGCCCAGGGTGAGGTAGTCGGCGATCCCCAGGCGGAGCCGGGGGGCCTCCTCGGACACCTCGGCGGGTTCGGGCGCGCGAGCGGTGTCAGTCGGCGTCAAGGCGGGTTTCCCCGGCGCGGACCTTCTGGCCGATCTCCACCGCCGGGGCGACACCGGACGGAAGGTAGACGTCGACGCGTGACCCGAACCGGATGAGCCCGATCCTCTCGCCTTGCTCGACCTTCTGCCCCGCAGCGAGATACGGGACGATACGCCTGACCATCGCGCCGGCGATTTGAACGACCGTGATCTCACCGATCTCGGTTTCAAGGGTCCAGATGACGCGCTCATTACGCTCGCTGTCCTTGTCGAAGGCGGGCCGGAAACCCCCGGGGCGGTGCTCGACGCCGGTCACGACTCCGGCGAGGGGGGCACGGTTGACGTGCACGTTGAGTGGGTTCATGAAGACCGCGATCCGCGTGCGCCCGTCGGACCGGTGGTCGACGCTCTGGACGACACCGTCGGCCGCGGACAGGACCCGGCCGGTCGCCGGGCCGCGGTTCGGGTCGCGGAAGAACCAGGTCATCCCCGCGGCGAGGCCGATCACCGGGGCGGCGATCAGCGCGCGGGTACGGGAGCCCCGGGCGGCGATGGCGGCCGCTCCCGCGGCGCCGAGAGCCGGGATCAACCAGGGGGCCGACCCCTGGGCCATGCCCAGACGCGGACGCGCCGCCGGGCGGGGGGATGCGGAGGAGGAAGGTGAGTCGTCGGTCATCGGGCACTTTCGTCGCGGGTCGGTCTGGTCGCCCGCACATCGGTCTTCGCTGTGAGGGGTGGGCCCTGCCGGGGCGGGTCCGCCGGCGCGTGGGTCTCTCTCCGGTGGGGCGCTCTCTCCGCGCGCCCTCCGGTCGACGAGGGCCGAACGTCGGTGCGCTGGTGAGATTATCCCCGATCACTCGGGGCGGGGGAGCCGGGGAGGTCCCGGGTATCCCGCGTATCGCGGCCGTGGCCACGGGGATACCCGCCGAACCAGGATGGTAAGCCTACTCCGTGGGTTCGAGGGTGAGCGCTACGGAGTTGATGCAGTAGCGCTCGTCCGTGGGGGTGTCGTACCCCTCACCGCGAAAGACGTGTCCCAGATGGGAGTCGCAGGTGGCGCATCGCACTTCGGTGCGGATCATGCCGAGGGAGATGTCCTCGTGCAGGGTCACGGCGTCGGTGTCGGCCGGGTCGAAGAAGCTGGGCCACCCGCAGTGGGAGTCGAACTTCTCGTTCGAGCGGAACAGTTCGGCCCCGCACCCTCGGCAGCGATAGACACCGGTGGTCTTGGTGTCGACGTACTCACCGGTCCAGGGACGTTCGGTGGCGGCCTGACGGAGTACCGCGTACTCCATCGGGTCGAGGCGCTCCCGCCACTGCTCGTCGGTCCTGGGCAGGTCCTCGGGTCCCCCGCCGTTCTCGTGCGGGGCCCGGTCCGATGCGTCAGCCATGGAGAAGACGCTACCCGGAATCGGGTCCGGATGCCGACCCGCTGTCAATTGGTGTGAAAAGGGTCAACCAGTTCAGACCAAGGTAAATCATCCTTAGCGGCTACATACGCCTAACTTCACCTTTGGTGACGTTCGCTGGTGATTCATGCGGGTACGGGCTTCGCACAGGGGACAGTGGCCGAAGCACACGGGGCAGGTGACATGGCTGTTACGGCTCAACAGGCACTCGGAGTGAACAGGCGACCACTGCGTGTGGGAAGGGTCCGCTACGGGCTGTGGTGGTTGGACCAGGCGACGGTGGGCGTTCGGAATCGGGCGCGCGCGGTCACCGGGGGGACCGCCGCCGTGGGGCGGGAGTTGCGCTGGGCCGCCGAGCTCAGCGCCCGCAGCACACTGGCCGGGGTCGACCACGTCAGACCCGAACCCTGGAGCGACCGAGGTCTCCTCTGGTTGTTCGGTGGCATCTCCATCGCCGCGGTGGCGGTGGCGGTCCTCCTGGGGTTCGGAATGGCGCACTGGGCGATGACCTCGTCCGGTGCCACGCTGTTCGCCGCGGCGGGGGCCGTGGCGGTGGGAGTCGTCCTCCTGCCGCTGGCCTACCTGGTCTTCGCCTCCAAACGGCGGGGCCGCCGATAGGGCAGGACGTACGAACGACGGCACCGAGGAACGGAAAGACGATACGAGCGCGGTGGAGGGGCCTCCCGAGAGGGGAGCCCCTCCTTCGCGCGAGGGGGAGCGGGATCAGGCGTCGAAGTCGTACTGGAGCACGTACGCCGAACCGTCCATGACGATCTCGTTGAACTCCACCGGCCGGTGGTCGTCGGTCAGGGCGGTCCGGGCCATCTCCAACACGGGCGTCCCCGGGAACAGGGTCAGATCGCGGGCCTCCTCGGGGGTGGGCATACGGACCCGGATCTCCTCGGTGAAGCGGGCCGGCGCGTGCCCCGCCTCGGCCAGCCGGGCGTAGATCCCGCCGGGGCCGCTGTCGTGGGCGCGTACCCGTCGCGCGGACTCGGAGTCCTCGTCGCCCTCCCACAGGGCCCGCGGAAGGTGGGACACGGCGCTCTGTACGGGACGGCCGTCGACGAGATAGCGCCGAGAGCGTCGGATCACCCTGCTGGCCCCGGGCAGGTCCAGGGCGCGCAGCACGTGATCCTCGGGTACCACCTCGTCGACGATCAACCCCTCCACCTCGTAGCCGCGGGTGTCGCTGTCGGTCCTCCAGATCGCCCGTCCCGACCCCCAGTTCTCCTTGGACAGGCGACGGGCGCCGTGCCTTCTCAGAGGACGGAACAGGCGCACGTAGATGCCGGAACCGCGCACGGCCACGGCCAGCCCCTCGTTGGTGAGCACCGAGAGCGCCTGTCGAGCGGTCGCCCGCGCGATCCCGTACCGCTCCATGAGGGCGTTCTCCCCCGGAAGACGGTCGCCGTCGGCGTATTGTCCGGAGCGGATCCGTCCTCGAATTTCCTCGGCTATCTCCCTGTAGACCGGGGCTGATCCGTTTTCGGACGTCGACACCACGTTCATCCTCTCGCCCAGGGGGACCACACCGGTGAGCCCCGTCGATGCGGCGCGCCCAGTAACAGCTCTCGGGTGGACGGCACACCACGGGTATGTCCGATTGCGGGAGGGTTCATGCGTCATTGTGGGACGACCGGAACGGAGTGGTGATGGAGGTGTTCTCAGGGGAATACATCATTCCCTGACGTAACGGGCGAACAGATTCCCCTCGTTCTCCAGAAGGTGCGCCAAACGCAGAGGGACGTTCTCCTGCGAAAGGTGTCCGGCCTCCCCGGCCGCCGGCGGAGGGGCCGCCACGATCCGGGGCGAACCCACGCCCAGAAGACGCGGGCTCGTCGTCAGACACAGTTCGTCCAACAAACCCGCCGCGACGAACTCCCCGAGCAGGTGCGGGCCCCCTTCCGTCAGCACCCGGTACAGACCCCGCTCGGCCAACGCCCGAACGATGTGGGCGGGGCGTACGGACACGTCGTCGACGATCACGACGTCGGCGTGCGCAGAGACGCGTTCCAACCGTTCGATCGGGGCGTCGGCGACGGTGAACACGATGGTGCGCGCGTCCTCGGGGGCGGTCTCCAACAGGGCGTCGTCCAGTTCGAGCGAACGGGTGACCACCGCGATCCTCGGGGTCGCCGGACGCCCGGCCCGGAGTCGCTCCCACACCTCGCGGGGGCGGACCGGACGGTAGCCCTCCTGCCGGGCGGTCGCGGCGCCCACCACCACGACGTCGCACAGACCGCGCAGGACGCCCATGATCCGACGGTCGGGGGCCGAGGACAGGTCGCGGCTGCGCCCCGACGGTCCGATGGCACCACCGTCGGCGCTGGCGACCATGTTGGCGCGGACCCAGGGCCGGTCCGAGACCGGCGGATAGGCGTAGGCCTCGGCCGGATCGACGTCGACCCGGCCGGGGACGGGCAGGAGTTCGCGAAGGCTCGCGGGGCTCGAGGCGCCCCCCGCGTCGTGTGTGCTCGACATGGTCACCCAGGCTAACGGGGAGGCCCTCCCCTCCGGGGCGCACGGGGCGCACCGGAGGGGCGAGGACGGGTCAGGCCCTGCGGTGCGCGGCCCGACGCAGCAGGATCAGGGCCCGGTCGATCACCCGGACCGGGCCACCGGCGGGGATCGGCGGACGTCCCACCACGTCCGGATCGGCGGTGTCCAGGATCGTCTCCCAGCTCATGCCGTACGCGGTCCCCGGCAGTTTGAACTCCACCGGCTCGGGACCGTTGTTGAGCAGCAGTACGAACGAGTCGTCCCGGATGGGGCGGCCGCGTGTGTCGGGTTCGGTGATGGCGTCCCCGTTGAGGAACACGCCCAGGGCCCGTTCCGGATCGTTCCAGTCGGGCCCCTCCATGGTCGACCCGTCCGGGCGCAGCCACGAGATGTCGGGGAGCCCGTCCGAGCCGGCCCTCCCGCTCTCGATCGGGCTGCCCCGGAAGAAGCGGCGGCGTCGGAACACCGGATGTTCGCTGCGCAGTCGGGCCAGCCCGCGCACGTAGTCCAGGAGGTCGTTCTCCGGGTACTCCCCGGCCAGGCCCGCGCCCTCCCAGTCGATCCAGGCGATCTCGTTGTCCTGGCAGTAGGCGTTGTTGTTGCCCTTCTGCGTACGTCCGATCTCGTCGCCGTGCGAGAGCATCACCACGCCCTGGGACAGGTACAGGGTGGCCAGGTGGTTGCGCACCTGTCTACGGCGCAGGGTGAGGATGGCCGGGTCGTCGGTGGGTCCCTCCACCCCGTGGTTCCAGGACCGGTTGTCGTCGGTCCCGTCCCGGTTCTCCTCGCCGTTGGCCTCGTTGTGCTTGTGGTCGTAGGAGACCAGGTCGGCCAGGGTGAAGCCGTCGTGGCAGGTGATGAAGTTGATCGAGGCCACGGGGCGACGCCCGTCGTCCTGATACAGGTCGCTGGAGCCGGCCAACCGGGAGGCCAGCTCGCCCTTGACCGGCTCGCCGCGCCAGAAGTCGCGCACGGTGTCGCGGTACTTGCCGTTCCACTCCGTCCACAATGGCGGGAAGTTGCCGACCTGGTAGCCGCCCGGCCCCACGTCCCAGGGTTCGGCGATCAGCTTGACCTGGGAGATCACCGGATCCTGCTGGACGATGTCGAAGAACGTGCTCAGCCGGTCCACGTCGTGGAACTCTCGGGCCAGCGCCGAGGCCAGGTCGAAACGGAACCCGTCCACGTGCATCTCCAGGACCCAGTACCTCAGGGAGTCCATGATGAGCTGGAGCGAGTGCGGGTGCCGCACGTTCAGACTGTTGCCGCAGCCGGTGTAGTCGAGGTAGTAGCGCTGGTCCTCGTCGGAGACCCGGTAGTAGCCCAGGTTGTCGATACCGCGCCAGGACAGGGTCGGCCCCATGTGGTCGCCCTCGGCGGTGTGGTTGTAGACCACGTCGAGCAGCACCTCGATGCCCGCCTCGTGCAGCGACTTCACCATCGCCTTGAACTCCTGGACCTGTTGCCCTCGGGAACCGAGCGCCGCGTAGCCGCTGTGCGGGGCCAGGAAGGCCAGGGTGTTGTACCCCCAGTAGTTGGTCAGCCCGCGCGCCACCATGGCGTGCTCGGGAACGAAGTGGTGGACGGGCATGAGCTCGACCGCGGTCACCCCCAGCGAGGTGAGGTAGTCGATCATCACCGGGTGGGCCAGCCCGGAGTAGGTCCCCCTCTGGTGTTCGGGGATGCCCGGGTGGCGCATGGTCAGACCGCGGACGTGGGTCTCGTAGATCACCGTCCGGTGGTAGGGGGTGCTCGGGCGAGACTCGTTCCCCCAGTCGAAGAACGGGCTCACCACCACACATTTGGGCACGTAGGGGGCGCTGTCGGCGGTGTTCTTACGGGTCGGATCCGTGAAGTGATAGCTGAACAGAGATTCGTGCCAGGTGAGCTCGCCGTTGAGCGCCTTGGCGTAGGGGTCGGTGAGCAGCTTGTTCGGGTTGCAGCGCAGTCCGTGCTCGGGCGCGTAGGGCCCGTGTACGCGGTATCCGTATTGTTGGCCCGGCCCCACGCCGGGCAGGTAACCGTGCCATACGAAACCGTCGTATTCGGTCAGGGATATTCGGGTCTCCGTCCCCTCGTCGTCGAACAGGCAGAGGTCCACCTGTTCGGCCGCTTCGGAGAAGAGGGAGAAATTGGTCCCGGAACCGTCGTAGGTAGCACCGAGCGGATAGGGGCTACCAGGCCAGACTTCCACCATAGGCGTCGTCAGTCTCTTGAGTGTCGGGGCCCTGGATGGGCGTTTTCAGTTGCGACATCTTCCTTCCGCCTTGAGCACGGAAGTATGCCGAACTGGGCCGATGATCTTCTTCGACGACCGTTCCGGGTTTTGTGTCCTATATGTGAATGATGGACGATTTCCTAAGAGAAAAAGGAAATCGCCTTTTCCGTTCGATGCGATTCGATCAGGAACGCGGCCTGGCCCGCTCCAGGATCGCCTCGGTGTCCACACCCCGGGGCAGGGTGCCGAACACGTGCCCCCACTCCCCGTCCAACCGGCTGCGGGTGAACGCCTCGGCCACCGGGGACGGCGCGTGGCGCAGCAGGACCGACGCCTGTAGGGCCAGCGCCATCAGCTCCACCACCGAACGCGCCCGGAAGGCCATCTCCTCCGTGTCGCCCAGGGTCCGCCTCAGCCGCTTCAACGTGTCGTCGTAGCGCCGGTCGACCCCCTCGGCCTCGCCCAGCTCGGAGAGGAAGGCCTCCACCGCCTCGGGGGAGCGGGACATCGCGCGCAGCACGTCCAGCGCGGCCACGTTCCCCGATCCCTCCCAGATGGAGTTGAGCGGCGAGTCGCGGAACAGTCGCGGCATCCCGGACTCCTCCACGTAGCCGTTGCCGCCCAGACACTCCAGGGCCTCGGCCGCGTGGGCGGGCTGGCGCTTGGTCACCCAGAACTTGCCCACGGCCACCCCCAGGCGACGGAAGGCGGTCTCGCGCTCGTCACCGCGCACGGAGCGGTCCACCGCGCCCGCCAGACGCGTCATCAAGGCGGTGGCGGCCTCCGACTCCAGTGCCAGGTCGGCGAGCACGTTGCGCATCAACGGCTGCTCCACCAGAGGCGCCCCGAAGGCGCCGCGCGTGCGGGCGTGGTTCAGCGCGTGCACCACGGCGGCGCGCATCCCCGAGGCCGAACCGATCACGCAGTCCAGCCGGGTGCTGTTGACCATCTCGATGATGGTGGGCACCCCGCGTCCCGGCTCGCCCACCATGTACGCGACCGCGTTCTCGTACTCCAGCTCGGCGGAGGCGTTGGACCGGTTGCCGAGCTTGTCCTTGAGCCGCTGCACGAACAGCGCGTTGCGGGTACCGTCCTCCAGGACCCGGGGCACGAGGAAGCACGTGGGCCCCTCGGGGGTCCGCGCCAGGGTGAGGAACAGGTCGCTCATGGGCGCGGAGGTGAACCACTTGTGCCCGGTGAGCAGGTGGTGCCCCTCGGAGGTGGGCACCGCGCGCGTGGTGTTGGCGCGTACGTCCGAGCCGCCCTGCTTCTCCGTCATGGACATGCCGGCGATGAGACCGCTCTTGCCCGCCGGGGGACGCAGCCCGAAGTCGTAGGTGCGGGAGGTGAGCAGCGGCTCGTACCGTTCGGCCAGCTCCGGGGCGTGACGCAGCGCCGGGACCGCGGCGTAGGTCATCGAGATGGGGCACCCGTGCCCGCTCTCGGGCTGCGACCACAGGAAGAACTTCGCCGCCCGGGCCACGTGCGCGCCCTCCCGTTCCTCGGCCCAGGGCGCGGCGTGCAGACCGTTCTCCACGGCCTGGTCCATGAGCACGTGGTAGGCGGGCTGGTAGTCGACCTCGTCCACACGGTTGCCGTAGCGGTCGTGCGTGCGCAGCACCGGCGTGTAGGTGTTGGCGGCCTCGCCCCAGGCACGGACCCGCTCGGATCCGGCGGCGACGCCGACGCGGCGCACGTCCGGTTCGGCCCAACCGGCGCCCTCGCGCCGCAGCCCCTCCAGCAGGGCCGGATCCTCGGCCGCGTCGTAGTCGCCGAGCGGGGCGGCCTGGTTGAAGACCTCGTGAGTGGCGGGCATACCGGCTCCGTTCCTGGGTCGGGCGGCGGACGGGTGACGGGCATCCTATCCGTCCGCCGCCCGTGAACCCGAATCAGGTTCGGTCATGTGGGGGAGACGCCTCGCCGGCTCACGGCCAGAGCAGCCCGCGCCGCCAACCCGACCCCGCCCGCTCGTACCGCAGGCGGGTGTGCCGACGGTCCGGATCGGCCTGCCAGAACTCCACCCGCGTCGGACGCACCAGGTACAGCCCCCAGTCGTCGGGCGCCAGGTCGGGGTCGGCCCTCAACCTCTCACGGCTGCGTTCGGCCGTGCGGTGGATCTCCGACAGTTCGTCGAGGGGTTCGCTCTGCCGTCCGTGCAGACCGGCCACCCTGCCCTCCAACGGCCGGTTCCGGAAGTCGGCCGCCCGGGCCTCGGCGTCGGCGAGTTCGGCCCGACCCGTTACCCGCACCTGGCGTCCTCGCGGACCCCAGAAGAACAACAGGGCCACGTTCGGGTCGTCCGCGAGGTCGCGCCCCTTGGCCGAGGTCGTGGTGGTGGCGAACCACCAGCCCTCGTCGGTGAGGTCCTTCAGGATGAGGACCCGCGCCGAGGGGACCCCGTCCGCGTCGACGGTGGCCACCGTCATCGCGTGGGGCTCGTCCACCTCGGTCGCCACCGCGTCGGCGAACCATTCCCGGAACAGCTCCAGCGGATCCTCCGGCGCCGAGCCGGGATCGAAGGAGCCCAACGGCCCCGCGAACACCTTCAGCCCCCGCAGCAGGTCCCGCATCCCCTCGCCCATCGTGCCCCTTCCGTCCGGTCGATGTCCGTCCGTCGAACCTATCGAGGCCTCGGTGACGGAAGTGTCGTAGGCGTCCCGAAGAATCCCCTCGCACCCTTCGCACCACGAGGAGACACATATGAACAGCGACACCACCGCCCCCACGGGACCGGACCCGGACTCCCTGCTCGTCGGGATGTACCGGGACCCCTACTTCCCGGACCACCTCGTGGACCGCGGCAAGGCGATCCTGCTGCGCCTGAGCGCGCGGATCGAGGCCGAACGCCCCGCCGACCTCGACGCGCTGTACGTCCTCACCCACGCGGCCACCGAGGAGTTCAACGACCTGGAGGAGGAGTTCGGAGCGGCCGGCAGCGAGATCGAGACCGTGGCCAGGGACGAGATCGGCGAGTCCTTCCGGCGGGTGGCCACCGCACACGGGTTCCACGACGCCGATCCCGAGGAGCTCATCGCGCCCCGCGAGTGGTGAATCACCGGAAGGGCGGTGCCCGCCTCGCTCGAACGTCGACGACATGGCGTTCGACCGTCCTTCCACGCGGCCGCCGGGGGCGCCGACCCCGCCCGGTTTCGCACCTCGTGTCCTCGATACGATGCCCTGGCCGTGGCGTCTCGGTCCATGACATCCGGTGACGGGACGACCGGCGTGGGGATCGGAGCGGGAAGAGGAGACCATGACGGACGCGGAACCTCCCGAACGCTCCTGGTGGCTGTGGTCCCTCCTGGGCAGCGTCGTGCTCACCCACACCGCACTCAACCTCGCCCGACCCCTCATCTCCTATCGGACCATCGCGGTGGGCGGCGACGCCGTCGAGGTCGGCCTGGTCACGGCGGCCTACGCGCTCCTGCCCCTGCTCATCGCGGTCCCCTTGGGGCGTTCCATCGACCGCTCGGCGCGCATCGCCTGGATCGTCGGCCTGGGCGCGGCCGTCCTCGCGTTGGGCGGGCTGTCCCTGGCGCTCTCCGGCGGACTGTTCGGGATCGCCCTGGCGAGCACGATCGTCGGCGTCGGCCACCTGCTGTGCATGGTGGCCGGACAGGGCCTCATCGCCCGATACTCGCGCCCCGGCCACCTGGACCGCGACTTCGGCTGGTTCACCGCGGCCGCCTCCCTGGGCCAACTCGTCGGTCCCCTCATCTCGGGCGCCGTCCTCGGAGACACCTCCGGCGCGGCCCTGCTCTCGGCCACCTCCGTCGCACTGGTCGTGGCCGGGGTCACCGCCGCGCTGGGCGTCCTCCCGTTGCTGCCGCTCGCGCGGCTGAGACCGTCACGGCGCGCCGCGGACCGGCGAGACACCCCGCCGGTGCCCACCCGCGACCTGCTGCGACAGCGCGGCATGCCCTCCGCGCTGCTCACCAGCCTGGCCCTGCTGTCGGCGGTCGACATCCTCACCGCCTTCCTGCCGCTCATCGCGGAGAGTCGGGGCATCTCCCCGATGCTGGTCGGCGTCCTGCTGAGCCTGCGCGCGGGCTCCTCCCTGCTCTCCCGCCTGATCCTGCAAGCGCTGTTGCGCCGCTGGTCGCGCGGGACGCTCATCGTGACCAGCACCTTCGTCGCCGCCGTCGCCCTGGCCCTGGTCGCCCTGCCCACGGGAGGCTTCGCGGTCCTGGCGGTGGTGCTGGTCCTGGGCGGGTTCCTTCTGGGCCTGGGACAGCCCCTGACGATGGCCGAGGTCGCCACCCTGGCCCCGGAGGGCTCTCGCGGGGCCGTCCTGGCGCTGCGGGTCTGGGGCAACCGGTTGGGCCAGGTGGCCATCCCCGCCGCGGCGGCGGGGGTCGCCGGAGCGGTGGGGGCTCCCGGAGCCCTGCTCTTCTCCGCCGGGGTCCTGCTGATCGCCTCGGTCACCGCCCTGCGCTCGGGCTCCGGAGACGCCGAACGGGCGGCCGGGGAAGAGCCGCCCGTCCGACGTCCCGCCGAGGGACGTCCCCGAAGAGGGTTCAGGTCACGCCGTACGGAGAGGTGACCATGGCGTCGTACCTCTCCCACACCACCTCGGCGAGCTCCGGAGCGTCGCCCAGGGCCTCGGAGACCACGGAGGCCCCCGCCGCCACCGAACGTTCGCGCACTCGGTCGGCGAAGTACCCCGGGGCCAAAAGGTAGGTGGAGACCACCACCCGTTCGGCGCCGTCCGCCAGCAGTGCCGCGACCGCCTCGTCCGGAGTGGGGGAGGAAGCGGAGGCGTAGGCCGCCCGCACCTCGCGCCACGGCCCCCGTTCGGCGAGCAGGCGGCCCAGTTTCGCCACCACGGCGTCGGCCTCCGGATCGCTCGAACCCGCCGAGGCCAGGACCAGCGCCGTCCCAGGATCGGCGGACGCCCCGGCCTCGGCCAACCGGCGCTCCACCGCCTCCGGCAACAGCGGATGAGGTCCCAGCGTGTCGGCGTAGTGGACGCGCAGCCACGGACTCCGTTCCCGGACCCCTGCCATGGCCCGGGGCAGGTCCACCTTGCTGTGGAAGGCCGCCGTCAGCAGGGCCGGCAGGACCACGACCTCGCCCGCGCCCTCCGAGGCGAGCCCCTCCAGGGCCTCCTCGACACCGGGCTCGACATGGTCCAGGTAGGCCAGACGCACCTCCGTCCCGGGACGCAGGGCGCGCACCCGGGAGAAGAGCGCCTCGACCGCCGCTGCCGACCTCGGATCGCGGCTGCCGTGCGCCACCGCCAACAGCGGCACCGAGGAGACCGTGCTCTCGCCCCGGGCGCTCATACGTGGATCCCGCATTCGGTCTTGCCGGTCCCGGCCCAGCGGCCGCTGCGCGGATCCTCGCCGGGCGCGACCCGCCGAGTGCACGGCTCACAGCCGATGGAGGGGTAGCCGTCGTACTGGAGCGGGTTCACCAGCACACCGTGTTCGCTCATGTAGGCGTCCACCTCCTCCTGGGTCCACCGGGCGATCGGATTGACCTTGGTCATCCGGCGCCGCCGGTCCCACTGCACGACCGGGGTATCGCGTCGTGTCGCCGCGTCCTGCCTGCGCAGCCCGGTCAACCAGGCCGAGTAGGGTTCCAGCGCCTTGCGCAGCGGCTCCACCTTGCGCAGGTGGCAGCAGATGCCGGGGTCGCGGTTGTGCAGCCTCGGGCCCAGGGCCAGGTCCTGCTCGGCCACGGTTCGCACCGGCTCCACGTTGACGAGGTTGATGTCGTAGATGGACGCGACGGCGTCACGGGTACCGATGGTCTCGGGAAAGTGGTATCCGGTGTCCAGGAAGATCACGTCGATCCCCGGGACCGCCTTGGAGACGATGTCGACCATGAGGGCGTCGGCCATCGAGGAGGTCATGCACAGCCGGTCGCCGAAGGTCTCCGCGGCCCAGAGGACGATCTCCCGGGCCGTGGCCTCCTCCAGCTCCCGGGCCGCGCGCTCGGCCGACTCGGGACCTCCGGGGCGGGTGATGGTGGTGCTCATACGTTCCCTTCCATCGGTCTGGACGCGGCGCCGTCCGAGGAGAACGACGCCGATCGCAGGCCCACGTACTTGACCCGGAACACCCGGGCGCAGGACAGGCAGGCCCAGGGGTAGCCCTCGCCCTTGCCGGCGGCCCCCTCCTCGGGCACGAGGTCCTCGTCGCCGCAGTAGGGGCAGTAGTAAGGTGCGGCCCTTTCGGACACGACGCACCTCTCCTTCCGATCGGGCCCGGCCCCGACGATCCGGGGCCGGGAGGGTCCCCGGGCGCGGGCCCGGGGACCCGAGGTCACTTGAGGTCGGAGTCGTCGGCGCGGGCGGCCCACGCGGCGAAGTTCTCGTCGTCCTTACGCTGCTCCTGGAAGCGTCGGAGGACCCGTTCGACGTAGTCCGGCAGATCATCGGCGGTGGTCTTCAGACCGCGGATCTTCCGTCCGAAGGACTGCGTGAGCCCCATTCCGCCACCCAGATGGATCTGGAAGCCCTCCACCTGTTCGCCCCGCTCGTTCAGGACGAGCTGCCCCTTGAGGCCGATGTCGGCGACCTGGATCCGGGCGCAGGAGTTCGGGCAGCCGTTGACGTTGATGGTGACCGGCTCCTCGAAGTCGGGCAGCCGCCGCTCCAACTCCTCGATCAGGGTCGCGGCCCGATCCTTGGTCTCCACGATCGCCAGCTTGCAGAATTCGATGCCGGTGCAGGCCATCGTCTGACGACGGAACACGCTCGGTCGCACCTCGAAGCCCTCGGACTCCAGCGCCGCGGCGATCGAGTCGACCCGGTCCTCCTCGATGTCGAGGATGACGAGCTTCTGATCGGGGGTGGTACGGATCCGGTCCGATCCGTGCTCCTCGGCGATCTCGGCCACCCGGAGCAGCGAGCCGCCCGAGACCCGGCCGACCTTGGGCGCGAAGCCCACGTAGTACCTTCCGTCGCGCTGACGGTGCACGCCCACGTGGTCGCGGCGCACCCCCGGGTCGAGCACGGGGGCGGGACCGTCGGGCAGTTCGTAGCCGAGGTACTCCTTCTCCAGGACCTCGCGGAAGCGCTCCGTGCCCCACTCCTTGATCAGGAACTTGATCCGGGCGCGGGTCCGCAACCGGCGGAAGCCGTAGTCACGGAAGATGGAGCACACTCCGGCCCAGACCTCGGAGACCTGTTCGGGCCGCACGAACGTCCCCAACCGCCGGGCGAACATCGGGTTGGTGGACAGGCCGCCGCCGACGAAGAGGTCGTAGCCGACCTCGCCCGCCTCGTTCCGGACCCCCACGAAGGCCACGTCGTTGATCTCGTGGTTGACGCAGTGCGAGGTGCACCCCGACAGGGAGGTCTTGAACTTGCGCGGCAGATTGGAGAAACGGGGGTCGCCGATGTGCTCGTCGTAGATCTCCTGGATCTGCGCGGTGGGGTCGATGACCTCGTCCTCGGCCACGCCGGCCAGCGGACAGCCCATGATCACCCGAGGGGTGTCGCCACAGGCCTCGGTGGTGGAGAGTCCCACCGACTCCAGCTTCTCCCAGATCGCGGGCACGTCCTCGACCCGGATCCAGTGGTACTGGACGTTCTGTCGGTCGGTGATGTCGGCGGTGTCGCGCCCGTGGTCGCGGGAGATCTCGGCGATCGCGCGCAGTTGGGCGACGCTCAGCCGGCCGCCGTCGATGCGCACGCGCAGCATGAAGTAGCGGTCGTCGAGTTCCTCGGGCTCCAGCACGGCGGTCTTGCCGCCGTCGATGCCGGGGGCGCGCTGGGTGTAGAGCCCGTACCAGCGGAACCGGCCTCGGAGGTCGGCCGGGTCGATGGAGTCGAACCCGCCCTTGGAGTAGATGTCGATGATCCGATCGCGGACGTTGAGCCCGTCGTCGTTCTTCTTGTTCTCCTCGTTCTTGTTCAGCGGCTCGCGGTAACCGAGGGCCCATTGGCCCTCACCACGGGTGCGCCGGGGCTTGGCGGCCACGGGGGCCTTGCCGGGCTGCGCGGAAGAGGGAGGCATCGCGGGTGTCTCCGATGGGGTCGCGGGGTGCCGGGGTCCCGGCGCCCGCACCGCAGACCCGTAGACACCGCACGTCGTCGTGGTCGGTGCTACGGGTACGAGATCCGCGTGTACAGGAGTTTCGAGGGGGGAGCGCCGGGGCCGCCGGCACCCACTGGCTCACAGGGGTGCGTAAAGGCGGCGAGGAACTAACCGACGCTGCGACAGATGGCGCTGCTGACCCGCTGGAAGTCCACGTGGCGGCGCACGCGGAGCATGGGGTCCAGAGCAGCGATCATGAAGCGAGAATGTCACGCCCCCGTGTCCTTGTCCAGATGTGCCCGCCCGAGGGAGACGTGGGTCACGTCCGGAGGCGGACGCGTCCGCTCCTGTCGGGGCCGCCGCGGCTCCCGATAACGTTCTCCTTGTGGTGGGTTTCTGGGAGGGTCTCTGGCGTACGACCGACGCGTGGTTCCGGCGGCATTCGGTGTTCCACAGTGGTCTACTGCTGATCCTGCGCACCCTTCGAGCCCTGTCGCGTTCACGCGTGATCGGGCTGGCCGCCGAATCGGCCTTCTTCGCGCTGATCTCCCTGCCCGCGCTCCTGCTGTGCCTGTTGGGCGCCCTGGGGCCGTTGGCGGCGGTGTTCGGCGAGGGTCTCGTGGTGGAGATCCGCGAGTGGATGCTGGACCTGGCCGCGCGGGTCCTGACCCCGAACACCGTCGAATCCGTGGTGGAACCGCTGGTCGACGACTTCCTCGGCGGGGTCCAGGGCGGTCTGCTGTCGGTGACCTTCCTGGTGTCCCTGTGGTCGGGGTCGCGGGCGATGAACGTGTTCATCCGCTCCATCACGATCTCCTACGGGCTGGACGAGCTGCGCGGCTGGATGGGGCAGCGGGTGCTCGCCTTCTTCGCCTACCTGGGCGGGCTGTTCTTCGCGGTCCTGGTGCTGCCGATCATGGTGTCGGGTCCCGACCTCGTCCATGAGCTGTTGCCGGTCACCGTGGGCTGGCTCAACCTCCTCTATTGGCCGATCGTGGGTCTGTTGGTCACGACCGCCGTCACCCTCCTGTACGCGCTCAGCGTGCCGGTGCGCACCCCGCTGTGGCGTCACCTGCCGGGCGCGGTCCTGGCCACCGTGGTGCTCTTGGGCGGGTCGGCGCTTCTGCGCTCCTACCTGGACGCCTCCTTCGGTCAAGTGAGCATCTACGGTTCCCTGGCCGCGCCGATCGCGATCCTCGCCTGGCTGTACGTCATGGCCATCGCGGTGTTGGTGGGTTCCTCGCTCAACTCCGAGATCGACGCGATGTGGCCGACCATGCGGACGGCGGCGGCCCGGGCCGAACTCGCCAACCGCCACTTCGAACGCGCGGACCGTATGGCCCAGCGCAGGGAGCAGGCGGTCATCGACACGATCAACGACCACAACGGGCGCTGACCGCGCGGGCTCGGGGCCGTGCCGTGGAGGCGTCGCAGACGTGCCCGTAGGTCCTCGGAAACTCCGGGTGGCCGGATCCGGCCAATTTCGGCGTGAACCGAGGTGTCTTTTGGGGTGTCCACACCAGAGTCGATGGATGTGGGAGAACGGGACCATCCGCAGGTGGGAGATGGTTTTCGCAGGTCAGTGGAGAGGTGGCCGAAAAACCGATGGGAGAGGTGCGAACCATGACCGATTCTCGGGCATCCGATCAAGTCGGCCGGTTCCGGTGAGGATCAGTATGATCGCGTGCAGCACCGACGACGTATGCGCCGCACCCTCTTGTTCGGTCTTCTCGCCGAGCCGCCGCCGAACGTCATCGCCGACCACGATTCCCCTGCTCCCGTATACGAACAGGTCCATGTTCCACATGCCTTCGGAGGCACCATGAGCCGGGCGTCCCGTCCGGGACATCCCGGACCCACCGCCGTCATCGTCATCGCTCCGGACGAGCGCACCGCCGAGATCGTCATCGAGGGCCGCCGCCAGGTCGTGTCCGGCCAGGCACCCAAGGACACCAGACGGGCCGCGCTCGACGTCGCCACCGGTCACGCCGCGCGGATCGGCGGGCCGGTGCTCATCGACGCGCGTGACGCCAACGGCTACTGGCGTCTGGTCGCGACCCCGGACGGGGTCGTCCGGGCCGCCGATCCGCCGCCCCCGGGGCCCGCGCCGAACACGACACCGCCGGTCCCGGCGAAGGCCGGTGGCGGGCGCAAGCGCGTGTTCGTCATCGTGGGCGCCGTGGTGCTGGCCCTGGCCCTCATCGGTGGTGTGGGCGCGGTCGTCCTGCGCTTCCTTCCGGACTCCACCACCACGGCCTCCGAGGCCGGGGAGGACGAGCCCACCTCCGACGGGCCGATACTGGACCACCCGGCCCCGCCCGGTTACGCCACGACGGTCGAGATCACCGAGGAACTCGCCCCCGACACCCTCCCCGGTGTCAGCGGCGACGGCGAGAACCTCGTCTACATCGACCCGGCCGAACGCCTCAACCTGCTCAACGCCGACGGGTCGCGCGAATGGTCGGTGAACCTGCCCTTCGAAGCGGCGGAGGTCCTCGGCAGCCCCCGTTTCGTGGAGTACGACGGAGCCCCCCACATCGCGATCGAGACCGCCGGGGCCCTGTGGTTCTGGCCCGCGACGGGCGGCAACGCGGGCAACATCGAGCTCAGGGAGGCCGCCTCCGCCCAGTACGCCGGTTCCGGGGTGCTGGTGCGCGGCGATGACAGCGCCTACGTCCCGATCGACGGCGAGCTCGAGGAGATCGACACCCCGGGCGGTTCCGGGGCGATGCTCGCCGAGGACGGCCGTGCGCTGGCGGGCGTGCTCCGAGGCCCCTGGCACTGGGTCGCCCCCGACGAGGACCCCCGGAAGGTGGAGCCGGAGGAGCCCGAGGGCGCCGGCGACCTGGACTCCATCATGACCTTCATCCGCGGCTACGCCATCGTCCTCTGGGAGATGGAGGAGGGCGACGACCTCCTCCTGGCCTTCCACGACAACACCGACGGTTCGGTGCTCGGCACCGCCGAGGTCGACCCGGACGACCTGGAGGACGTGCGCCACCGCACCGGACCTCTGGGGTCGGAGCTGGCCGCCTACGGCCCGGTGCTCTTCGAGCCCGGCAGCGGCGAGACCACCGTGCTCCCGGGTTTCGAACCCGAGATCGCCATCGGTGAGCGGATCTTCGGCGAACTCGACGGGACCCGAGTGGCGGTCGACGCCTCGGGCGAGACCGTCGAGGTCCCCGAGGACGCGGAGACGCCGCGCGGGCTGCTCGGCGACCGCGCCGTCGTGGTCCGTGAGGACCACCTCTATGCCATCCCCCCCGAATAGTTCAGTACACCAGTGAAAGAAAGGAGCGGGATGTCCCCTAAGAAGCGGGTATTCACCGTTACCGCGGCCGGTCTGTTCATGGCCGGTTTCTCCGCCGGTCCGGCGTTCGCCGACACGGTGGACGAGATCGCCCCCGAGGTCGCCCCCGAGGTCGCCGAGGCCCCCGCGGTCGAGACCCCCGAGGTGGAACCCCTCTCGTTCGAGGCCCCCGCCGTCGAGACCCCCGTGCTCGACCTGGCCCCCGCGGTCGAGGAGGCGGTCACCACGCTTCCCGAGATCGCTCCGGTCGACCTGCCGCTGCCGCCCGTCTTCGACCCCCCGGGTGACGACGACGGCGAGGGCGAGACCCCTCCGCCCGGTGAGACCCCTCCGCCCGGTGAGGACGAAGACGAGGACGAGGGCGACGGCGGCGAGGGCGAGACCCCTCCGCCCGGCGAGACCCCTCCGCCCGGTGAGGGCGAGGAAGAGGAGGAAGAGGAAGAGGACAACGGTCAGACTCCTCCGCCCGGTGAGGGCGGGGAAGAGGAGGAAGAGGAGGAGGAAGAGGAAGAGGACAACAATCAGACTCCTCCGCCCGGTGGGGAAGAGGGGCAGACTCCTCCGCCCAGTGACCGGACCGGTGGTGATGAGACCGGCGGTGACAAGACCGGCGGTCAGTCCTCGAACACGACCACCTCCGCCTCCTCCTCGTCCTCCACGACGACGGAGAGCGCCTCCGACCCGGACCTCGCCGCGACCGGCGTCGACCTGTCGGGCTTCGTGCTCGGCGGCGCCATCGTGGCCGGTGTCGGCGCTCTGGCCCTGTGGGCCGGCAGCCGCCGTCCGGGCATGGTCATCGAGTAACACCACGCTCCGCCCCGTGGCGACACGGGACGAAGCGCGGGCCCCGATCTCCTCCTCGGAGGTCGGGGCCCTTTCGTATGCGCGACGGGACGCTTCAGGAACGGGGGCGCAGGGCGGGTGCCAAGAGGAAGGCGGCCGCGCCTCCGGCGGCGATCACCCACAGGGCCGAGCCCAGCCCCGCCGAGTCGGCGAGGAACCCCACGGCCGGTGGGAAGGCCAGGAAGCCCGCCCGACCCAGCCAGCCCACCACGGTCACCCCGTCCCCGGTACGGACTCCGGGCACGTTCCCGGCGGCGGTCAGGGTCAGGGGGAACAGGGTGGAGACCCCCAACCCCAGGACCCCGAAGCCGACGATCGCTGCGGCCGGATGCGGCAGGGCCAGGGCCAGGGCCATGCCACCGGCGGCGAGGAGACCACCGCCATGGCCGACCGCCACGGCTCCGAAGCGGTCGGTCAGTCGGTCCCCGAACAGCCGACCGACCGTCATCATCGTCTGGCAGGCCACGAACGGCATGGCCGCGAGGAACAGAGGGGCTCCCAGCTCGGTGCTCATGTACACCGCGCCCCAGGAGGCCGCCGAGTCCTCGATGCCGCCGGCCATCATGAGCAGGATCCCGAGGGCGGCGAGCAAGAGGATCGCGCGGGGCGGCACGCGGGTGCGGCCGCCGTTCCGGCCGCCGGTCCCGTCCTCGCGCTCGCTGTTCTCCGGCCCGGGCAGGAGCATGCGTCCGATCGACAGGTTGACCGCCACCAGGATCGCGGTCACCCCGCCCAGGTGCCACAGGATCGGTACCCCGCTCCCGGCCATGGTCGCGCCGAGCAGGCCCCCGGCGACCGCGGCCATGCTCCAGACCGCGTGGAAGGTGTTGATGATGCTGCGTCGGTAGCGCCGCTGGACCCGGAGCCCGTGCGAGTTCTGGGCCGAATCGGTCCACGCGTCCGCGCTTCCCATGACGAACAGGGTCGCGGCGAGCATCCACCAGTTCTGGGCCAGCGCGATGAATGGAAGCGCTCCCAGTGAGAGTAGACTCGTCGCCACGGCGGTGGGACCGCTGCCGAACCGATGGATGAGAGGACCGGCGAGCATACCCGTCAGGATCGCTCCGAACGGCATCGCCGCGATCGCGAGCCCCAACTCGGCGTTGCCCAGCCCCAGGTCGTCCTTGATCACGGGGAGCCAGGGCACCGCGTTGGTGTAGGTGAACCCGTTCACGAAGAACAGGGTCGACACCGCGATCCGCGCGCGCCTGGCGTCGGGCGGCGGGGCGGTCGGTGTCTCGGTCCGGGCGTTCACAAGCGGCTCCCACGGTGGTCTCGGTGCGGGCAGATGCTATCCAGTCCCGCGTTCGGGTGAACAGGGGGCGGGCACGAACCTCGCGCCATGGGCTTGCCAAGCGGGACGGAGGTGTCTTACATAGGGAGACCCCGTCGTCCAGTGTCCAGGAGGCCGATCCCGGCACCGCCCCCGAACCCCTCGCGCCCCGCGGCCCGCTCCCGCGTGCGGCCCCCGTCCGCCGAACCTCTCCCGGACCGTGCCCGCACCCGGCCCCGGTCGAACCGGAAGATCCGCATGATCAATACGAGCGCACTGCGAGAAAAACCCACCCTCATCGGCGAGAACGTGCGTTTGGTGCCCCTGGGGCCCGAACACACGGATTCCTATTTCTCGGCGGGCCTGGACACGGAGGTCCGCAGACTCATGGGCGCCCACGGTCATCCGACCTACGAGCAGGCCCGGAAATGGTGTGAGAGCAGAGCGGACAGGGAGGACCGGCTGGACCTGGCGATCACCGCCCCCGAGGACGGACGCTACCTCGGCGAACTCTCCCTCTACGACGTCTCCCCGGAGAACGCCTCGGCCGGCTACCGCATCGCCCTCTCGGCGATCGAGTTCACCGGCCGAGGGCTGGGGCGGGAGGCCACACGGCTGGTCCTGCGCCACGCCTTCGAGGAGGTGGGTCTGCACCGGATCTGGTTGCACGTGTACGCCTTCAACATGCGCGCCATCGCCGTCTACCGCTCCTGCGGTTTCTCGGTCGAGGGTCGCCTGCGCGACTCCCTCCTCTGGGAGGGTCGCAGGTACGACTCCCTGCTGATGGCGGTGCTCCGCGACGGTTTCGACCCCTCCTGACGGGGGCGGACCGAAGGGGCACGTGGGGACCTCGGGTTCCAACCCGCGTGCGGCGGGGTATGCCGCTAGCACTGTTTCCAGCAGCTCACTCCGGACAGGCGGAAGGAGCGGTGCCGGGCCTCACGGTCCGGTGCCGGTGAGGACATGAACCCGGTACCCGTTTCCCTGCCCTTCGCCGACCGCGCCGAAGCGGGACGGCGCCTCGCGGAGCGTGTGCGCGCCCACGCGGTCGACGATCCGCTCGTGCTGGCCCTGCCCAGGGGCGGTGTCCCCGTGGGCGCGGAGCTCGCCCGCGCCCTGGGGGCGGACTTCGACGTGCTCGTGGTGCGCAAGATCGGTCTTCCCGGCCATCCGGAGACCGGTGTGGGCGCCGTCTCCGAGGACGGTCGCGTCCTCTACGACGATCTCGCCCTGGCCCGTATGCACATTCCGCGTCAGGCCCTGTCCGACACCGTGGCCTCCGAACGCGACGAACTCGATCGCCGACGTCGGACCTACCGGGGCGAACGCCCTCTGCCGCGGATCGCCGGACGCGACTGTGTGGTCGTCGACGATGGCGCGGCCACCGGCGGCACCGCGCGCGCGGCGCTGAGGACGGTACGCCAGGCCGGGCCCGCCCGACTGATCCTGTCGGTGCCGGTGGCCTCCCCGGAGGCGGTGGAGCTCCTCCGCGGCGAGGTCGACGCCCTGGTGGTGCTCGGCGCCCCGGACAACTTCCGCTCCGTGGGGGAGTGGTACCGGGAGTTCGGCCAGCTCTCCGACGAGAACGTCACGTCGACGCTCTTCGAGGTCGAACGTTCGCGGCCCAGGTCCGAGGTGGCCAGGGCGGTGCGCGTCCCCGCCGGTCGGGCCTACGTCGACGGAGACCTGACCATGCCGGAGGAACTGCGGGGCGTGGTGGTGATGGCCTTCGACCACGGTCGGGTGGATCCGCGCGGGCGGGCGATCGCCTCGGCCCTGCGGCGGGCGGGTTACGCGACCCTGCTGGTGGATCCGCCGGACGAGGAGGAGGCCTCGGCGGAGTGGCCCGCGGCGGTGGTGACCTGGCTGAGACGGGCCACCGACGCGGCCGGCGAACCTCTGGGGATCCTGTGTTCGGGGGCCACGGCGGCGTCCCTGCCCCTCGCGGCGGCGGCGCTGCCCGAGGACGTGGCGGGGGTCGTGGTCCATGGGGGCCGGATCGATCGGGCGGGGGAGGCCCTGTCCGGGGTACGGGCGCCCACCCTCCTCCTCGCGGAGAGCGGGGACGTCTCCGCTCGGGAGGCGGGGGAACGGGCCCGTGCCCTTCTGGGCGGACCGGTCGAGTCGGCCGTGGTCTCGGCGCCCGAAGGGGACGGGGAGGAGTGGCGCGAGGTCGCGGTGCGGACCCTGGACTGGTTCGACCGTCATCTCACGCGGGGCTCCGGGTGAACGGATGATCGTGTCCGGGAATATGTCTTCCTGGTCGGACATTCGATGGGGCCCGAAGGGCTTTCGAAGACAGAAGACCCGCGGCGCCCTCGACGTTCGTCGTCGGGGCGCCGCGGGTCATCGGGCCGGGGCCGTGTGGGAAGGGATCCGCGCGGGGGACTCGTGGGTCCTAGGCGGCGTTGGCGCGTCGCATGCGGCGACGACGCTCGGAGGCGCGCTCGTCCTCGTTCAGGCCACCCCAGGTCCCGTACTTCTCCGGACGCGAGATCGCATAGTCCAGGCAGTCGGTTCGAACCGGGCAGGCCGCACAGATCTCCTTGGCCTTGCGCTCGCGGATCTCCCGCTCCGGCTGGCGTTCGCCATCGGGGCCGAAGAAGAGCACAAGGTCCTCGCCCCGGCACGCGGCGGCATCCTGCCACCCCCAGCTCGGGCGGGGGCGCAGCGCGGCCTGCCGACGTACCTGAGACATGCTTGAACCACCTCTACTGAAATCACTAGTAAGCTGTCGTAAAAAGCTTCAGTCACCGAAAGTCGGTCATGCGGCGCGAGACACCCCGCACGACGCAAACGTCGAGCGGTGCTGGCGTTGTTCCCCGGTGTGGTTGAGACCACGAGAAGCGCCACCACAGAGGCGAAGCCTGCCGATGATGGGGTGCTCTCACACGAACGGCCGCGGAGGCGGTGACGGCCTCCGTCCGAGCCGGTACGTAATCATGCCATCCCCACTCCCGATCGTGCACGGGGGGTGGGGAAATTACTCGTCCAACCGTTACCGAAACCTGATGGCTGACATCTGGTTTGCTGGTTTTTGTCCGAGTTTGTCGCAGATCACGCGAACGACCGTTCCCTGTAGGACACCGCACATCGTATGGGGCTATGTCCCTCCTGCCTAGGGGGTCCCCCTGATGCGCCGATCACATTGTGGACGGGACATCGCTCCGAGATTGGGTTCGACCGTATGTCCTCACCCTCCGCCACCGGCGAGGAGAGGGAGAGGCGGCGTCTCCGGTGACACGGAGCGGCGGTGGCGGCGAGGCCGAGACCCCCGCATGGCGGTCGGACGCACCCGGCGCCGAGACCCCGACCCGCACCCCTCCGCCTCGCCCCCTAGGGGAGGTTCCAGGGAAGAAGAACGGAACAGGTCGTGGTGTCCGAGCGTCCCAGACGATAGAAAACAGGGTGCGTCCGACTCCCGTCCGGGGGTGGACCCATTCCGGGACAGACACAAGGAGACGAATCACCGTGGCCCTCCTGCGGCTCATCCTCAACATCATCTGGCTCTTCGTCGCCGGATTCTGGCTGGCGGTCGGCTATGTCATCGCCGGCATCATCTGCTGTCTCCTCATCGTCACGATCCCCTTCGGCATCGCCTCCTTCCGTATGGCCCGCTACGCCTTCTGGCCCTTCGGTCGCGAACTCGTGCGCAAGCCGGGTTCGGGGGGCGGCTCCACCTTCCTGAACGTGATCTGGGTGATCGTGGCCGGCTGGTGGCTGACCATCGGACACATCACCACCGCCGTCGGCCTCGCCGTCACGATCATCGGTATCCCCATGGCGTGGGCCTCGATCAAGATGATCCCCGTGGCCCTGGCGCCCTTCGGGAACGAGATCGTTCGCAGTGGTCACCCCCGGGAACCCTGGCAGTTCTGACAGAGTTGACCACTCACGGGGTCCGGGCGCATCGAACGGACCCCCTTCCCCGACATCCCCCGCGTACCCATGTGTCCGCTCCGGCCGGAGCGGACGGACCCACCAGTAGAGAATGGAGTCCATGTGCAAGCCCAGCGGCCGGGAGTATGGGCGCTCCTGAACAAGTGGCTCGACGCCCGCAGAGCCCGGGCCGAGCGTCTCGCCCTGCTCGAAGCGCAGGACAAGGCCCGCATCGAGGCCGAGACCCGGGCGGAGGAGAAGACCGCCGCGGAGCAGGACGACGTCGGGGCGGGGGATCTCTTGCGCGTGGTCAGTGACGTCGCCTGGCGGATACTGCTGGTCGGTGTGGTCGCGGGGCTCCTCGTCTACGCGGTCATCCACCTCTCGGTGATCACCCTGCCCGCGATCCTGGCGGTCTTCATCACGGCCCTGTTGATGCCCTTGGCCAACTGGCTGAGGGGCAAGGGGCTGGGGCGCGGTTCCTCCACCGCGATCTCCATCCTGGTGGCCCTGATCGTGCTCAGCGGCGTGATCACCATGATCGTCTCGCCGGCGATCCAGGGGTTCGAAGGGCTGGTCGCCAGCGTCTCCAGCGCCATCACCGAACTCCAGGGTCTCCAGATCCCCTTCCTCGACCCGGCGCTCATCACCGAGATGATCGACAACGCCTGGCTCCAGATCCAGGGGATGATCACCGACAACACCGACCGTCTGCTCAGCGGAGCCTGGACCGCCGGTGCCGCGGTGGTGCAGATCCTGCTCGGGCTGGTCCTGATCATCGCGCTGACCGTGTACTTCGTCCACTCCGGCGACAAGCTCATGGAGTGGATCGCCACCCTCCTGCCGCCCAAGTCCCGTCCTGGGCTGCACCACGCCGGTGGTATCGCCTACGGGGTGATGGGGCGTTACGTCCGGGGCGTGGCGATGGTCGGGTTCATCGACGCCGTCGGCATCGGCATCTTCCTGCTCATCTTCCTGGACATCAACCTGGCGATCCCGCTGATCGTGCTGACCTTCGTCGGGGCCTTCCTACCGATCATCGGTGCCTTCCTCACCGGCCTGCTCGCCGCGTTGGTGGCGTTCGTGACCGAGGGCTGGGTGATCGCCCTGGTGATCGTCGGCGCGGTCGTCCTGGTCCAGCAGCTGGAGAGCAACATCTTCGCGCCCCGTATCTATGGTCAGGCGCTGGAACTGCCCTCTCCCGTCGTCCTGATCGCCATCACGGCGGGCGGCATCCTCGGCGGCATCCCGGGCATGTTCCTGGCCACCCCGGTCGCGGCCGTCCTGGCCGCTCTGTTGCGCAACCGTCCGCCGGCCCACAACGAGTACACGGACGAGAGCGAAGGGGAGGTCGACGAGAAGCGTCGTCGAGCCCTGACGACGGCGGAGTCCGCCGTGGTCGTGGTGGCCCGACCGGAGGAGACCGGAGAGGCCGCGACGGCCAAGGAGCCCCCCAAGAAGGGGGACAAGGACGCCCCCGGAGAGTGACCCCGGAAGGACCGTTCCTTCCTCATGGAGGAATGCGCGGCGCCCCCGGCCCCGTTGTGGGGTCGGGGGCGCGCCCGTGCCCGGGACGTCCGCCCGGAAAACCCTGGCCCTCTCCCACGACCTTGCCGTTAGGCTGGATCGGTCCGCCCGAAGGCGGATCCGCCCGATCCGTCCGCGTCCCCGCGACCCGGACCACACGGCCCGCGCCCCGTATCCGGGCCGCGACGACGAACCGCCACACCATCTTTGAGGAAGCCCCACCCATGTTGATCGCCACCGACCTCGAACTGCGCGTCGGAGCCCGACTCCTGCTGGAACCGACGACCTTCCAGGTCGCGGCGGGGGACCGGATCGGTCTGGTCGGCCGCAACGGTGCGGGCAAGACCACCATGACCAAGGTGCTGGCGGGGGAGGGACTTCCCACCGGTGGGACGGTCACCACCTCGGGCACCATCGGCTACCTGCCCCAGGACCCGCGCACCGGCGACCTGAACGTGATCGCCAAGGACCGCGTCCTGTCGGCCCGGGGTATCGACGAGGCGCTCCGAGGTCTGCGCGAGGCCGAGAAGAAGATGGCCAGCGACCACGAGAAGACCAGGAACAAGGGGGTGCGCGCCTACGCCCGTTGGGAGGAGCGCCTCCACGTCCTGGGCGGGTACGCCGCCGAATCCGAGGCCGCCGCCATCGCCTCCAGTCTCGGTCTTCCGGATAAGGCGCTCTCCCAGCCCCTGCACACGCTCTCCGGTGGTCAGCGTCGTCGGGTCGAGTTGGCGCGCATCCTGTTCAGCGGGGCCGACACCCTGCTGCTGGACGAGCCCACCAACCACCTGGACGCCGACTCCATCGTGTGGCTGCGCGACTTCCTCAAGACCCATCAGGGCGGGCTCATCGTGATCAGTCACGACGTGGAGCTGGTCGACCAGGTGGTCAACAAGGTGTTCTACCTGGACGCCAACCGCAGCGTCATGGACATCTACAACATGGGCTGGAAGCAGTACCAGGTCCAGCGCGAGGACGACGAGCGTCGCCGCCGCCGTGAGCTGGCCAACGCCTCCAAGCAGGCGGACAACCTGCGTAAGCAGGCCGAGCGCTTCCGGTACAAGGCGACCAAGGCCCGCGCGGCCCAGCAGATGCTGAACCGGGCCGACAAACTGCTCGACGGGGTGCAGGGGACGCGCAAGGCCGACAAGGTGGCCAAGCTCCGGTTCCCGGACCCGGCGCCCAGCGGTCGCACCCCGCTGATGGCCGAGGGGCTGTCCAAGTCCTACGGATCGCTGGAGATCTTCACCGGCGTCGACCTGGCCATCGACCGGGGCAGCCGGGTGGTCGTCCTCGGGCTGAACGGCGCGGGCAAGACGACCCTGCTCCGTCTGCTGGGCGGTGTGGAGGAACCCGACACGGGCCGTGTCGTGCCCGGACACGGACTCAAGATGGGCTACTACGCCCAGGAGCACGAGACCCTGGACGTGGGCCGCAGCGTTCTGGAGAACATGATGAGCGCGGCCCCGGATCTGCCGGAGGTCGAGGCGCGCAAGACGCTGGGTTCGTTCCTGTTCACCGGTGACGACGTGGACAAGCCCGCCGGTGTGCTCTCGGGTGGTGAGAAGACCCGGTTGGCGCTGGCCACCCTGGTGGTCTCCAGCGCCAACGTGCTGCTGCTGGACGAGCCCACCAACAACCTGGACCCGGCCAGCCGTGAGGAGATCCTGGCCGCGCTGCGCAACTACAAGGGCGCCATCGTACTGGTGACCCACGACGAGGGCGCGGTCGAGGCGTTGAGTCCCGAACGCGTCATCATGCTGCCGGACGGGGTCGAGGACATGTGGAACCCCGATTTCGAGGACCTCATCGCCCTGGCCTGAGTCGACGGCGGGATCATGGGGAGGGTGGACGCTCGGCGTATCGCGAGGTTCACCCTCCCCCTTTTTCGGTCGGGGTTAGGGGTCTTCCGAAACGTGGGCCGACCGGCGCGGCGTTCGGTGAATGTGGCGGTGGGCGGGCGGCATGTCGGATCATGGCGATGGTCCGGCCCGTACCCGAGGCCGGTGTCCCGAAAGAGGAGAAAGCCGTGAGTGACGAGTTGAGGAAGGGCGCCCGGGTCTCCGGGGAGAGTCGGGCGGAGCTGGCCGCCGAACTCAGGCGCCGCTATGACGAGGGCGAGAGCATCCGCTCCCTCGCCGCCGCCACCGGGCGCTCGTACGGGTTCGTGCATCGCCTGCTCGGTGAGACCGGTGTGGAGTTGAGGGGTCGGGGCGGAGCGACGCGCAAAGCCTGAGCCCGATCGCGAGTTCGAGGTTACTCGCGAGTAGGGTCGGGGGTGTCGACGACCCGATGGAGGAACCCATGACACAGGCCCCGCAGGAGACCGGAGTGACGGAACCGCCCGGCGAGGAGGAGCTGACCCGGGCGGGGCTGCGCCTCACGGTGGAGGGCGCCGTCGCCCGCATCACCATCAGCCGTCCCGAGCGCCGCAACGCGATGACCGGGCGGACCTGGACGACCCTGGCCCACATCGGCCAGACCCTTCCCGAGGATGTCCGAATCGTCGTCATCGCCGGAGAGGGCGACATCTTCTCCGCCGGGATCGACCTCGGCATGTTCACCCCCGAAGGGGTCGAGGGCGAGCGTTCCATCATCGGGGGGCTCACCGACGGGTCCGCCGACGAGGCCGACCTGGACGCCTACATCGCCGAACTCCAGCAGGGCTTCCTGTGGCTGCGCCGCCCCGACCTGGTGACCATCGCCGCCGTGCGCGGGTACGCCATCGGCGCCGGGTTCCAGCTCGCGCTCTCCTGCGACCTGCGCGTCCTCGCCGACGACGCCGTCTTCTGCATGAAGGAGCCCGCCCTGGGGCTGGTCCCGGACCTCACCGGGACCAAGCCCCTGGTGGACATCGTCGGCGTCCACCGGGCCACCGAGATCTGCCTGACCGCGCGCAAGGTCGGCGCGGAGGAGTCCCGTGAGCTCGGCCTGGCCACCCTGGTCGTGGGCGTCGACGAACTGGAGGGGGCCGTCGACGACGCCGTCGCGGCGCTGCTCACGGTCGACCACGGGGCGGCCGCCGCCACCAAGGACCTCCTGCTCCAGGCCGAGGGCAACACGCTCGAAGAGCAGTGCGCGGCGGAACGGGCGGCCCAGGTGAAGCGGCTCACCACGCTGGCCAAGGCCATGGCGGCGCAGGCCTGACCCTCCTGACCTCGGGGAACGGGGTGGGGAGACCCGTATCACCGGTGAAAAACACCCACCCCGTCCCCGATTCGCGGCGATCTCTAGTACGCTGCTGCAAGCGGTCGTTCAATATCGCGCGCATCCGAGCGCGCCGGACCGCCAAGACGCGGAGAGCGTGTCGACCCTGTCGACGTCACTCTTGACCCGAAGAGCACACGAACCCCACCTACGTCGGGGTCGCTTCCGCGTGTGATCAGGCGCGTTTGTGTGATTTCTTCGCTGGGTCCGTCGTGACCGTGTGGAGCCTTCCTCGAAACGCCGCCAAACGATGAGGAAGGTACACGTCACTTGACGACGGACACTGCCGTAACGCCTGCCTTCGACAGCCTGGGGCTTCCCAAGGACATCGTCGACGAGCTGGCCAAGAACGGTGTGACCACCCCGTTCCCGATCCAGGCCGCCACCATTCCCGACGCCATCGAGGGCCGCGACGTCCTCGGCTGCGGCCGGACCGGATCGGGCAAGACCCTGGCCTTCGGCCTGCCGGTCCTGATGCGCTGCGCCGAGCGCCGCGCCGCCTCCCACCGCCCGCGGGCCCTGATCCTGGTGCCCACCCGCGAACTCGCCCACCAGGTGCGCGACGCCCTGCGCGGCTACGCCCGCGTCGTGGGCGTGCGCGTCGGCGACGTCGTCGGAGGCAGCTCCTACACCCGCCAGATCAACGAACTGCGCCGCGGTGTCGACGTCCTCGTCGCCACCCCGGGCCGTCTGACCGACCTCATCGACCAGGGCGCCTGCGACCTGGGCGACGTGGAGATCTCGGTGCTGGACGAGGCCGACCAGATGTGCGACATGGGCTTCATGCCGCAGGTCAGCGAGCTCCTCGACCAGGTGCACCCGGACGGGCAGACCCTGCTGTTCTCGGCCACGCTCGACGGTGACGTCGACAAGCTGGTCCGCAAGTACATGAACGAGCCGCGCACCCACTCCGTGGACCCGCCGGTCTCGCAGGTCACCACCATGGAGCACCACCTGCTCAAGGTGCTGCCCCGCGACAAGAACAAGATCGTCACCCAGATCGCCGCGCGCGAGGGTCGCACCATCCTGTTCGTGCGCAGCAAGTACCGCGCCGACACCATCAGCGAGCAGCTGATCGAGGCCGGCGTCCCCTGCGCCTCCCTGCACGGCGGCAAGACCCAGAGCGTGCGTACCCGCACCCTCGCCAAGTTCCGTGAGGGCCGCATCCAGGCCCTGGTCGCCACCGACGTCGCCGCCCGCGGCATCCACGTCGACGGAATCGACCTGGTCGTCAACGTCGACCTGCCCACCGGCCACAAGGACTACCTGCACCGCGGTGGTCGTACCGCCCGCGCCGGTTCCTCCGGCTCGGTGGTCTCCCTGGTCGCGCCCAACCAGCGCCGTATGGCCCGTCGTCTGCTCAGCGACGCCGGTGTCGACGCCAAGCAGCACCTGGTCAACCCCGGTGACGAGCTGCTCACCCAGGTGACCGGGGCCAAGGAGCCCTCCTGGGAGCCGTGGATCGAGCCGCCGGAGCCCGAGCGTCCCCGTCGTGGTCGTGGCGGCCCCCGTCGCGGTGGCTACCGCGGTAACGGTGGCGGCTACCGTGGCGGTTACCGCGGTGACCGTCGCAACGACCGCGGTGAGGGCGGCTACCGCCGTGACGACCGTGGCGAGGGCGGCTACCGCGGCCGGCGCGACGACCGTTCCGAGGGCGGTCGCGACGACCGCCGTGGCGGTTACGGCGAGCGTTCCGAGGGCGGCTACCGCGGTGGCGGTGAGCGTCGTGGCGGCGGTTACGGTGGCGAGCGTCGGGGCGGTTACCGAGGCGACTCCCGTGGTGGCTACCGCGGCGACCGTCGCGGTGGCGGCCCCCGTCGCGGCGACCGCTACGACTCCGCCCCCAGCGGCCGGAGCTGATCGAAAGCACGACACGGAGGCCCGGTGCCCGGCGTTCGCCGGTACCGGGCCTCCGGTCTGTCCGGGGTGAGGTGTTTACGTTCCTTTACCCCGTCTTCGCATGTCCTGGGCGCCCGGGAACACCGTCGACGTGGACAGTTGGCGGGAAACCCCGAAGTCGCACTCGGGACCACCACGCCACCTGAAGGGGAACGCGTGACCGTCCTCAACAACGCCCTCGTCACCCTCAACGACACCTTCTGGGCGTACCTGGTCATCCCGCTACTGGTCGTCCTGTCCGTCTACTTCACGGTGCGTTCGGGGTTCGTGCAGCTCCGGCTCCTGCCGGACATGTTCCGGGTGATCCGGGGCAGGGCGGGGACCGCGCCCGACGGCGGCAAGGAGATCTCCCCGTTCCAGGCCTTCGCGATCTCGGCGGCGGCCCGAGTGGGCACCGGCAACATCGTCGGCGTGGCCACGGCGATCATGCTGGGCGGGCCCGGTGCGGTCTTCTGGATGTGGCTCATGGCGACGGTGGTATCGGGAGCCGCGTTCGTCGAGTCCACGCTCGCCCAGCTCTACAAGGTGCGGACCGACACCGGATTCCGAGGCGGCCCCGCCTACTACATGCTGCACGGGCTCGGACAGCGCTGGATGGGCGTCCTGTTCGCGGTGATCATCACAGTCACCTTCGCCTTCTTCTTCAACTCGGTCCAGGCCAACAGCATCTCCGGGGCCATCTCGACCTCCGCCTCCCAACTCGGGATCCCCACCGGATGGGGACTGAACGTGGTGGTCGGTCTGCTGCTCGTGGCGCTGACCGGAACGGTCGTCTTCGGCGGTATCCGTCGTATCGCCTCGGTCGCCCAGGCCCTGGTCCCGTTGATGGCGATCATCTACATCCTGCTCGGCACGGCCGTGGTCATTCTCAACATCGGCGAGGTCCCCGGGATGATCGCCGACATCTTCGCCTCGGCCTTCGGCCTGCGTGAGATGGTGGCCGGCGGCGTAGGCGCCGCGATCGTCCAGGGGCTGCGCCGCGGCATGTTCTCCAACGAGGCCGGTCTGGGTTCGGCGCCCAACGCCGGAGCGACCGCGTCGGTCTCCCACCCGGTCAAGCAAGGGCTGGTCCAGACCCTGGGCGTCTACTTCGACACCTGGCTGGTCTGCTCGGTGACCGCGTTCATCGTGCTCTTGAGCACCTCCGAGTTCGACGGGTCCAGGGGTCCGGAGGTCACGCAGTACGCGCTCCAGGCCAACCTCGGCGACTGGTCGGTCCACGCGCTGACGATCATCCTGTTCCTGCTGGCCTACACATCGCTGCTCGGCAACTACTACTACGGGGAGTCCAATCTCAGGTTCCTCGACGCCGCCCCCGAGCACGTGACGTACTTCCGTTCGGCCGTCCTGGTCTTCATCTTCCTCGGCAGCATCGCCCCGCTGACCCTGGTGTGGAACGTCGCGGACGTGGCCATGGGCGTGATGGCGGTGGTCAACCTGGTCGCCCTGGCGCCGCTGTCGGGGGTCGCCTTCCGCCTGCTGCGCGACTACAGCCGTCAGTTGCGCAATGGCCTGGACCCGCAGTTCACCCTGGCCAAGATGCCCGACCTCCAGAACGTGGAGGCCTGGGGCCCGGTCGAGGGCGGTCTGCTGGAGGACCAGCCCCGCGAGGAGGGGGCCGCTCCCTCCGACCCGGGCGCCGAGATCACCCCCGAGGAGGGTGAGGGTCCCGAGGGGCCGGGCCGTCCGAACGGCTCCTCGAACGACTGACGCGCACACCACCGAAAAGGGGGCGGGGCCGTGGGGAGACGACCCACGGCCCCGCCCCTTCCCTTGTGGTAGATAGGGCGGAACGAGGTGGAACCTCTCATGGTGCAAACGAAAACTGTTTTCGGTTACCATTCGTGGAGTTCCCGAACACACCCCACGGAGTACCCCTGTGTCCGAACGGACCACCCACGACTCCGCCCCGTCCTCCTCGCTCGGCGACTCGATCGCCGTCGGCTGGGACGACCGCGGAGACGAGTTGCCCCCGGCAGATTGGGGCAGGCGGGCCGGCTCGCGCCGAACCGGCACCGTATGGCTCTTCGCCCTCCTCATCACCGCGATGGCCTTCGGACACGCCTGGTTGTCCGACGAGCTGACCGGGCCGGCCTTCCTGGCCTGGGCGACCATCTTCACCGCGATCAGCTTCCAGGCGCTGCCCTTCCTGGTCTTCGGTGTGGCCCTGTCCGCCGCGCTGGTCGCGTTCGTCCCCACCTCGTTCTACCGCCGGTTCATCCCGAGCAGTCCGAGCCGGGCGGTCCCCGTCGCCGGGGTCTCCGGGGCCCTGCTGCCCGGTTGTGAGTGCGCCTCGGTGCCCATCGCGGGGAGCCTCATCAGTCGAGGGGTGGCGCCCGCCGCGGCGCTCACCTTCCTGTTGGCGGCGCCCGCCATCAACCCGATCGTCATGATCGCGACCGCGGTGGCCTTCGCCGGTCAGCCCGAGATGGTGCTGGCCCGCTTCGTCGCCTCTCTGCTGGCCTCGGTGGTCATCGGTTGGATCTGGGTGCGTTTCGGGCGCGCGGACTGGCTGCGCCTGCCCTCGCGTCCCACCACCCCCGGAGCGTCGAAGTGGCGGGTCTTCCGCGAGTCGATGCTGCACGACATCATGCACGCGGGCGGATACCTGGTGGTGGGCGCGGTGGCCGCCGCCACCCTCAACGTGATGGTCCCCCGGGAGTGGCTGTTGACGGTGGCCGGGATGCCGATCGTCTCGGTCCTGGTGCTCGCTCTGTTGGCCATCCTGCTGTCGATCTGTTCGGAGGCCGACGCCTTCGTCGCGGTCAGCCTCACCGACTTCTCGCCCACCGCCAAGCTCGCGTTCATGGTCATCGGACCCATCGTCGACCTCAAGCTCATCGCGATGCAGGCCGGTGTGTTCGGCTGGCGGTTCGTCGCCCGCTTCATCCCTCTCTGTCTCGTGGTCGGTCTGGCCTCCACGTTCCTGATCGGAGGCGTCCTGCTGTGAACCGCATCGCCCAAGGGCTCACCCTGGTCCTGCTCGGAGCCGCCGCGCTGACCAGCACCGTCCCCACCGACCTGTACCTGAACTGGGTCAAGGCCGGTTTCGGTCCGTTCCTGATCGCGGCCGGCGTGGTCATGGTGGTCCTCGGAGTCCTGGTCATCGCCTCCGAACTGCGCGGCGAACGCCACGACGCGGAGGAGGCCGACGAGGGGCCCGAGCACGCGGAGCACCACGAGGGCCACGGACACGACCACGCGCGGGCCCCCAGGGTGGCCTGGCTGCTCCTGCTCCCGGTGATCGCCGTCTTCGTGGTCGCCCCTCCGGCCCTGGGCGCCTACACGGTGGAGAGCACCGGGGCCTCCTCCGGGCCACCGCCCAGGACCGAACGTTCCACCTCCTCCTCTCCCTTCGGCGACGGTCTGGAGGAGGCCGGCCCGAACGAGGTCACGCGGCTCGCCATCCGGGAGTTCGTGCTGCGGGCCTGGATCGACGAGGAACGCGAACTGGCCGGACGCCGGGTCGAGCTGGTGGGGTTCGCCGTCCCCGAGGAGGAGGGCGGGGACGGTTGGTACCTGGCCCGCCTCCAGATGTCCTGTTGCGCCGCCGACGCGGTGGTCAACAAGGTCCTCATCACCGACCGACCCGCCCCCGAGACCGATACCTGGTGGCGGGTGCGGGGGACGTGGGTCGAGCCCGAAGGGGACCTGTACGACGTCTCCCGACACGAGTTCTCCATCGACGAGATGGAGGAGGTCACCGACCCTCCCGACCCCTACGAGTGACCGTTGGGCGGTCGGAGACCCGGGGGAGGTCCTCGGCCGCCACACCGTGATCAAATCCCCACTATGGGACGGCCCTGAGTGACAATAGGTCCGTGTCAGAACCCCGCGTGCAGACGAGGAGCCTCTGGAGCCGGATACGTCCACACTCCATTCGAGGCAGGGTCACGCTGTGGGCCGTCGTCATCATCGCCGTGGTCCTGACCCTCCTCTCCGTGGGCTCCTATCTCCTGTTCCGAGAGGTCGTGCTCATCCAACTCCGCGACCGGGAGGACGAGGAGGCGCGGCACATCGTCGAGCACATCACGACCGAACGCTACGAGTCCTCGATCCCCGCCAACGAACCGATCCTGCGGTCGCAGATCGTCGACCGAGACACCTACGAGGTCCTCGCCTCCAGTGACGCGTTGCGCGGTATGCCGGCCATGACCACGAAACGGCCCTCCCGCGACGACTTCCGCCTGGTGACGGTCGACTGCGGTGAGGTGGCCGGGGACGAACCCACCGACTGCTATCAGGTGGTCGGGTACGCCATCGACGATTCCGCCTACGGGGACGTCATGGTGCTCGTGGCGACCCAGACCCCGCAGGTGCTGGCCCACCACACCCTGGAGATGGTCCTGGGCGGGATGTCGGTGGCCCTGCTCGCCGGGACGGCCCTGACCGCCTGGTACGGGGTGGGCCGCGCGCTGCGTCCGGTGGACCGGATCAGCGACGAGATCGACCGGATCTCCGTCAGCGGCCTTCACCGCCGGGTGCCGGTCCCCAAGAACGACGACGAGATCGCCCACTTGGCCCGCACCGCCAACGAGACCCTGCGGCGGCTGGAGGAGGCGGTCGCCCGACAGCGGCGGTTCGTCTCCGACGCCTCGCACGAACTGCGCAACCCCATCGCCGGGATGCTCACCAAACTGGAGGTCGAGCTCTCCGACCCCGACCCCGACCTACGGGCCAGGGAACGTCTGCTCACGGGGCTGCTCTCCGACACCGAGCGGTTGGAGAACATCGTCGAGGACCTGCTGGAGATGGCCCGGCTGGACACCGGCGTGGTGATGGATCTGGAGAGCGTGGACCTGACCGCCCTGGTCGAGGAGGAGTTCCGGGAACGGCGTGGTCAGGCGCGACTGCTCATCCACGGCTCCGAGCCGGTGTACGCCAAGGTGAACCGGTTGCGTCTGGCCCGGGTGCTGACCAACCTCGTCGCCAACGCCGAACGCCACGCGAAGAGCCGGATCGACATCATCGTCGGACACACCCACGGCTCGGCGGTCGTCGAGGTGCACGACGACGGATCGGGCATTCCGGAGAAGGACCGCGAGCGCATCTTCGAACGCTTCGCCCGACTCCCCGAGTCCAGGGAACGGGACCCCGGCGGCAGTGGTCTGGGACTGCCCATCTCCCGGGAGATCGTGCACTCCTACAACGGCACCCTCGTGGCGGGTCACAGCGATCTGCTGGGCGGTGCCCTGTTCACGCTGCGTCTGCCAGAGGATCCGGAGCCGAACACGTGACCGTCGACCAGAAGACCTCCCAGGGCAAGGGGGAGCCCGTTCCGCCGCCCACGTCGGGGGACGAGGAACCGGGGACCGAACACGACGACCCCACCGAGACCTCCGGCGGCGACGGGGGAGAACCGCCGGAGACACCGCTCGCGAGCGGCGGACCGCACCGTCCCAACTACTTCGTGATGGGGTTCGTCGGAGCGCTGGGCGTGCTCTCGGCCTGGCTTCTGGTGAACGCCCTGTCCGGGGCCGGGGCGGTCTTCGTCTACATCCTGGTGGCCCTCTTCCTCGCGGTCGGGCTCAACCCGGTGATCCTCCTCCTCCAGAGGATGCGCATGCCCCGCTGGGCGGCGATCCTGACGGTGTGCCTGTTCCTGGCGCTCTTCATCACCGTGTTCGTCTGGACGATCGTGCCTCCCCTGAGCGATCAGGTGAGCAGCTTCGTGGCCGGTCTGCCGCAGGCGATCGACCAGCTACAGAACGCCAGGTTCTTCCGCGAGCTCGACCAGCGCTACGACGTGCTGGCCCGGATCAGGGACATGGTCACCGGCGCCGACTTCGGCCAGCAGGTCTTCGGCGGGCTGGTCGGGGTGGGGCAGGTGGTCTTCAACTGGCTGTTCGCGACCTTCACGGTGTTCATCCTGACCCTGTTCTTCATGGCCTCCCTGCCCGGGATCATGGACGTGTCCTACCGTTTCGTGCCCCGTTCCCGCAGGGAGGGCGTGCGCGAGATCGGCGACGAGATCGTGCGGCGCATCGGGGCCTTCATCGCCGGCCAGTTGGTGGTCGCCGCCCTGGGCGGGGTGGTGGCCTTCCTCTTCCTGTGGGCGATCGGTTCCGCCTACGCGCTCACCCTGGCCCTGGTGGTCGCGGTCACCGCCCTGATCCCGCTGGTGGGCACCACGATCGGTGCCCTGGTGGCGTCCTTGGCCGTGGCGCTCGGAGACCCGCTGATGGGGCTGGTCACCCTGATCTTCTTCCTCGTCTACCAGCAGATCGAGAGCTACGTGCTGGCTCCGAGGGTGATGCGGCACGCCGTGGACGTGGCGCCCACAGTCAACATCACGGCGGCCCTGCTCGGCGGGGCCCTGCTCGGCCTGGTCGGCGCGCTGCTGGCCATCCCGACGGCGGCCGCCCTCACCCTGGTGCTCAAACGCGTGATCTTCCCGCGGCTGGAGCGTCGCTGAGCGCCCCCGAGCGGCCCTACCCTGGTCGGATGGGAAGCGGGCGGGGGTGGGTGTGGCGGATCGCGCTGCTCGTCGCGTGGGTGGGTCTGCTGATCTGGGCCCTGGTGTACGGGCCCGATCTGGCCACCGTCCGTGCCTGGACGGACGGCGCGGGCGCGGCGGGGGCCCTGGTCTACCTGGGGGCCTACGCTCTGGCGGTCCAGGCCCTGGTGCCCCGTCCGGCCTTGAACATCGCGGGCGGGCTGCTCTTCGGGATCCCGCTCGGGGTGGCCCTGGCCCTCATCGGTGGTGTCCTGGCGGCCCTCGCCCAGTTCGCGGTGGCCCGACACGTGGCCGGTGACGCGCTCGCCGCACGCCTGCCCCGACGGGTGAGGGTACGGCTGGAGGGGCTGACCTCGTGGCGGGCCTTCCTGGTGGTGCTCCAGTTGAGGCTGGTACCGGTGGTCCCGTATCAGATGGTCAACTACGGCTGCGGATTGACCGGGGTCGCCCTGGCGCCGTTCGCCGCCGCCACGGCGCTGGGTTCGCTGCCCGCGACGGTCGCGATGGTCCTGGTGGGCGCGGGCGGCGCCGACCTCGGGCTGGAGGTCGCGGTGGCCACGGGTGTGATGGCCGGGCTCATCGCCCTGGTGTGGTGGCTGGTGCGGGCTCGACGTCGCCCTCGTGCCGCGTGGCGGGCGCGGGCCTGATCGGACCGCGCCCGCAGAGGGCCGCCGCTACGAGGCGCCGCCGAACAGTTCGACCTCGTCCGGGGTGGGACGGTCCATGTCGAAGGGGAGGATCTCTCCGCCGTCGCTGTCGGTGATCCGCGGTTCCTGGAGGATCTCGGGCTCCTTCCCCGCGCGGTTCTGGACGACCATCACACCGGAGTAGCCGCTGTGGTCGTCCTCGGTCGCGGCGAAGGGCACCAGGCCGGGGCCGGCCAGGTCGTTGGAGTTCAACGTCCGGACGAGGGTCTCCCGGTCGAGGTCGGGGCCGACCTCCATGAGCAGGCGCGCGAACAGGGTCGCCTGGACCATGCCGTAGACCGTGGTGTCGGTGAAGGGCGCGTCCTCGATGTACTCATCGTGGATCCCACGATAGAACTCGGTCCAGGGATCGTCGCTCTGGGCGGCCATCGGAAGGAACGCGGTGATGATCAGGCTGTCGGTGAAGGCCTCCGGGGGTACGTCCTCGGCGGGGGTGCCCGCCGCGTACTCGCCGATCAACTCTTGGACGATCTCGACGTCGCCGCCGAAGCTGGGCGCCACCCATTGGGGTTCGTACCCGATGGCCTGCGCCTCCAGGATCGCCATGCCGAGGAAGGCGGGGATGCAGTAGCAGACGGCGACGTCGGCGCCGGACCTCTTCAGCTCCTCGATCTGGCCGTCGAGCTCGGGGACCCCGGGGTCGTAGGACTCCCAGGCGACGATGTCGTCCATGAGGTACTGCTCGATGCCCGCGTGCGAGGCCGGGCCGACGTCGTCGTTCTGGTAGAGCAGGCCCACGTCCTCGCCGGGGAAGTTCTCCGCGATGTAGGCGCCCTGGACCTTGGCCTCCTTGGAGTAGTCCACCTGGAAGCCGTAACTGAGGGGGTACTCCTCGGGCTGGTCCCAGGCGAGGGCCCCGGAGGAGACGAACAGGTCGGGGACGCCCGCGTCGTTGAGCTCTTCGATGACCGACTCGTGGGTGGGGGTGCCCAGCCCGCCGAGCATCGCGAAGATCTCCTGTTCGTTCATCAGGTCGTCCGTGACCCGCATGGTCTGCGCGGGGTCGAAGGCGTCGTCCTCGACGCGGTAGTCGATCCGGCGGCCGTGGATGCCGCCGTTGTCGTTGATGTGGTCGAACACGGCACGTGCGCCGGCGGAGACGTGGACGAAGCCGGGTGAGGCGGGCCCGCTGAGGGGCTGGTGGGTGCCGATGACGACGGTGTCGTCGGTGACCCCGAGGGTGAGGTCCTCCGCGGAGCCGCTCCCGTCGGTGGACTCGGCGTCGCCGCACGAGGCGGCGAGTATCGCGACGGCGAGCGCCGCGGCGATGATTCTCGGTGATCGCATGATGTGTCCTGAACTTCGGTCATGTCTTCGCAACGGGAGGCCCGAGGGCCCGTGGGGGGAAGACGGCTTCGCAGCTCGGGGGAGAAGGCCTGGTACGGGGTTCCTACTCGGCAGTACGTTACCGGCCGGTAAACATCATACGAACGCGGGTGAGGTGCGCAACCGCCCCCGCCCTCGGTGGCCGGAACCGGCCCGGGGCAGGGGTGATCCCGGGAGGGCGGACACCGCCCTCCCGTCGAGGAGGGGAACGCCGGCGGGGCGCCCCCGGAGTCGGGTCAGCTCCGGACGACGTCACGCTCCAGGATGGTGCGGGTGAGCCTCGCGATCCGCTCCGCGGCCTGGTGCACCACGCTGTCCCTACGCCAGACCAGGAGATGGCGGAGCTGTATCGGGGCGTTCTCCAGCTGTCGGACCACCACACCCCGCCCGGTGACGAAGTCGGACTGGCAGGGGGCCACGGCCCTGCGATCGGCGACCAGGTCGCGGATCTCCGACCTGTCGTGCAGACGGTAGGGCACCTCGGGGCTGAACCCCGCGCGCTGGCAGGCGAGGTAGAAGCACTCGGGCCATCCGGTGCCGTCCGGTGGGGTGAGCGCCCACGGGCAGCCGGCCAGATCCTCCAGCCTGATGAAGGTCTCCCCGGCTAAGGGGTGGTCGGCCCACAGCGCCACGTGAAGGGGGTCCACCGCGAGCATCGCCCAGGCCAGGGGGCCGTCGGTGGTCAGATCGCGGTCCACGTAGTCGATGGTGGTGCCCAGGTCCAGACGTCCCGCCCGCACCAGGTCGGTGACCAGCTTGGGGGAGTACTCGGTGCGCACGTGGACGGGGACGCCGGGGAAGATCTCGGGCAGTCGTGCCGACAGCTCCACCGTCAGAGGGCCCACTCCGCCGATGCGCAGGGCGCTGGGGGAGGCGCCGCGCGCGGTGATGTCGTGCAGCAGGTCGTCCATGGACAACAGGACCGTCCGCGCGCGGACCAGGACGAACTCTCCCAACTCGGTGGGGCGGACCCCCGACCGTCCACGATGGAACAGACGTCCCCCGACCTCGCGCTCGATCCGTTGGAGTTGGGTCGTCAGCGCGGGCTGGGAGGTGGACAGAGCCGTGGCCGCCTTGGTCACGCTTCCGGTGTCGGCCAGGAGGCAGAGGGTGCGGAGATGGCGGAGTTCGAGGTCCATGCGTGGAATCTAAGGTGTGCCTGCCCTTCGTGTACAGACGTGTCGACGCGGTGACCGTTCGGAGCGGGGATCGGCGGCCGGGATCCGTGCGACCCGGACACCCTTCGTAGGGACTCGGTGGGATAGAGTGCCGTGCGTCACCATATAGTTTGACGACCTACTAAATGGCGGAAACCCCGTCATGGTGGGTCCGACGCGCACCAGGGCGCGCGACAGTGGGAGAACTCATGGCGGTCGAACGCACGCTGCACACACCCGAGGCCGAACAGCTCCTGGAGCTGACCCGGGAGATCGTGGACAAGGAGATCGCCCCACGCGCGGCCGAGGACGAGGAGAACTCCGTCTTCCCCCGCGACGTCTTCACCACCCTCGGACGGGCCGGCCTGCTCGGCCTGCCCTACTCCGGCGAGTACGGCGGCGGCGACCAGCCCTACGAGGTCTACCTCCAGGTCGTGGAGGAGCTCGCCCGCGGTTGGCTCGCGGTCGGCCTGGGCGTCAGCGTGCACAGTCTCTCCTGCTATCCCCTGGCCACCTTCGGCGGTGATGAGCAGAAGGGCCGGCACCTGCCCGACATGCTCGGCGGGGAACTCCTGGGCGCCTACTGTCTGTCCGAGACCTCCTCGGGCTCCGACGCGGCGGCCATGACCACCCGGGCCGAACGCACCGACGACGGCGGCTACCGGGTCAACGGCGCCAAGGCGTGGATCACCCACGGAGGACACGCCGACTACTACACGCTCTTCGCCCGTACCGGCGCCCCCGATTCCGGGGCGCGCGGCATCGGCTGCCTCCACGTTCCGGCGGGCACCCCGGGCCTGAGCACGGCCGCCCCCGAACGTAAGATGGGCATGCGCTCCTCCACCACCGCCGGGGTGATCCTGGAGGACGTCGAGCTGGGCCCCGAGGCCCTGATCGGCGAACCCGACCGCGGTTTCGGGATCGCCCTGGCCGCCCTGGACTCGGGTCGACTCGGCATCGCCGCCTGCGCGGTGGGTCTGGCGCAGGCCGCGTTGGACGCGGCCGTCGCCTACTCGCGCGAACGTCGCCAGTTCGGCTCCCTCATCGGGGACTTCCAGGGACTGGGCTTCATGCTCGCCGACATGGCCACCCAGGTCGCCGCCTCCCGGGAGCTCTACCTGTCGGCCGCGCGCCTGCGCGACGCCGGTCGCCCCTTCGGCAAGCAGGCCGCCATGGCCAAGCTCATGGCCACCGACACCGCCATGAAGGTCACCACCGACGCGGTGCAGGTCTTCGGCGGGTACGGCTACACCCGGGACTTCCCGGTGGAGCGGTACATGCGTGAGGCCAAGGTCCTCCAGATCGTGGAGGGCACCAACCAGGTCCAGCGCATGGTGATCTCGCGTCACCTGGCCAAGGAGGCCTGAGCTCCCACCCCTATCCGCGCAGCAGGGCTGCGGTGCGCTCGGCCGGGTGCACCGTCGGCTCCACCGGACGGTCGGTCAGCACCGCCAACGCGGATCGGTACCCGGGGTCGCGCTCCAGGTCCGTCAACCACGCGGTCCCGGGCGCGCCCCCGCCCTCCCAGGCGACCAGCCGCGCCCGGTCGGACGGAGGGGTGACCGAGACCCTGCGCAGGCCACCGGACAGCCCCAGGCCGGTCGCCTTGAGCAGTGCCTCCTTGCGCGCCCAATAGCCGAAGAAGGCCTCGGAGCGGTCGTCCTCGGGCAGCGCCCGCCACGCCCGCGCCTCGGACTCGGCCAGCGTGTAGGCGGCCAGTCCGTCCAGATCCCGTGCCTCGGACACCCGCTCCACGTCCACGCCCACCGGGACGCCCTCGGCCATGGCCAGGACCACCCACTCACCGGAGTGGCTGATGGAGATCTCCCAGCCGGTCGCGGGGCCCACCGGCACCGGTTTGCCGTGCGGTGAGGGGTCGCCCCCGTCGGCCCCGGTACGGGCCTTGTCCTCACAGGAGCGGCAGCGCAGCTCGAAGGCCACCTCGGAGGCGGGGACACCGGTCCGCTCGGCCAGCGCCGTCCGGGCCAGGGCCCGGCCCAAGAGGTGGCGGTCGCGGTCGGTCTGGAGCCGGAAGCGGGTGTTGCGGGCGAGCTCCTCCTCGTTCAACAGACGGACCAGGCGGTCGTTCGCGGAGGAGATGTGGGCCCACCACACCGTGGGCCGGAGGGGAGTGGAACCGAGCGTCATGGACCCATTGTCGCCGATCTTCCGACGATCGGTGGTGTGAGCGAACGGGAAACGGGGCATCCGGTAAGTGGCAGGTCGGCCCGCCCCCTTGGAGGCTCAGATGTCTGTCGTGGTGCTGCTCGGAGCCGGAGCCCTCATCGGCCTCGTCGCCCTCACCGTCATCGTCCTGGTGACGCTCCTGACGGAGCGGCCACCGGCCCGTGTCGAGGGGAGTCGCGACCGGTCCGTACTCTAGGGCGGTCGGCGCGGTATTCGTATCGCGCTCCATCACCGGTACGGAGGAGAGTGTCCGTGTCCATGGCCGAGGAGAGCCGTCCGGCGTTCGCAGCCGAGCGCCGGGAGCGCATCCTGGAGTTGGTCCGGGCCCACGGGAGCATGTCCTTGCGCGACATCGCGGTCAAGGTGCACGCCTCGGAGGTCACCGTCCGTCGTGACGTGCGCGCGATGGAGGCCGAAGGGCTGCTCGACCGCCGTCGGGGCGGGGCCGCGCTACCGGGCCGGATCGGGCACGAACAGAGCTATACGGGCAAGAGCGATCAGTGCGCCGCGGAGAAGGCCGCCATCGCCTCGGCCGCGGCCCGTCTGGTCCGCCCCGGCGACGCGATCACCCTCGGCCCGGGCAGTACGGCCGAGGCCCTGGCCCGCGAGCTGCGCGGCCACGAGGACCTGACCGTGGTGACCAACTCCCTGCGCGCGGCCGACGTCCTGGCCGGGGCGGCGGGGGTGGAGGTCGTCATGACCGGGGGCACGGTGCACGCGCCCATGCGGGCGCTGATCGGCCCCGCCGCGGAGGCCGCGCTCTCCGGTCTGCGGGTCAACCGCGCGTTCCTGTCCGGCAACGGTGTGAGCGCCGACCGGGGGCTGAGTACGCCCAACCCCGCTGTGGCCAGTGTCGACCGGGCCCTGGCGGACTGTGCGGAGGAGACCATCGTCCTGGCGGATCACACCAAGGTCGGGGCCGACACCATGGTCCCCACGGTGGCCCCCGAGGACATCGCCCATCTGGTCACCGACTCCAGTGCGGACCCCGAGGTCCTGATGACCCTCGAGGAGTCCGGGGCCCTGGTCCACGTCGTCGTGGTGGCCGACGAACGGGGTCAATGAGCGCGAGGGGAAGGTGCCGTGGGCGGTGTCGTTCCGCCGGACAGCGGCATCGGAGCGCGCACTCCCTTACGTTTCGCCCTATTGTGCGAAGAACATCCGATGCGTGATCCTGTACACACTGACGATACCCATTGGTAACTTTCGGGCCCGGCCCGACGACCGACCCACCGCAACGACGACCAGGAGCCGCCGCGTATGTCCTCCCGATCACCGCATCCGGAGCACCGCCCGTCCGAGCCCGTACGGGTGACCCCCGAACCGGTGGCGCTTCCCGAGCCCTGGCGGAGCTCCCGTCTGACCGTGGTCGTCCCCACCTACGACGAGGCCGGCAACCTCCCCGTCCTCGTCTCCCGCCTCATGGCCCTGGACCTCCCCGAACTGCGGATCGTGGTGGTCGACGACGACTCGCCCGACGGCACCGGCGAGATCGCCGACAAGCTCGCGATCGAATACGGCGGACGTCTCGACGTCCTGCACCGCACTAAGAAGGACGGGCTGGGACGGGCCTACGTCGAGGGCATGACCCGCGCTCTGGAGGACGGGGCCGACTACGTCGTTCAGATGGACGCCGACCTCAGCCACCCCGTGGGCTATGTCCCCCAACTCCTGGGCACCCTCCACGCCACCGACGCCGGAGTGGTCATCGGCAGCCGCTACGTTCCGGGAGGCAGCCTCTCCGAGACCTGGGGCGCACGCCGCCGTCTGCTCAGCGGCTGGGCCAACGCCTACGTCAAGACCGTGCTGGCCATCCCGGTGCGCGACGTCACCGCGGGCTTCAAGATCTGGCGGGCCTCGGCCCTGCGCACCCTGGACCTGGCCGGGATCGAGAGCACCGGTTACGCCTTCCAGGTGGAGATGCACTACCGGGCCTACCGTCGGGGGCGAAAGATCGTGGAGATCCCCATCCACTTCGAGGACCGGGTGGTGGGCCGTAGCAAGCTCGACGGCGCGGTGGCGCTGGAGGCCGCGCTGCGCCCCCTGCGGCTGCGCCGGGCCGAGAACGCGCGCCGCTGATCTCGGGCACGCCCCGGTCCGAGACCCGTGTCCCCCTTCTCGCACCCTCCTCCACCTGCGATCATCGGGGGAACGCGAGAGGGGGTGACAGCAGTGTCCGAACAGCCCTACGACGTCGACTCCGACATGGGGGAGGACCCCCAGGAGAGCGAGATCGCCGAGGCCGAGAGCCGTCAGAACCCGGGCGAGGGTGTCTACGGCTACACGTTCGAGGATGAGCAAAAGGACGACGAGGGGGAGCTCGGGATCGAGGAGGAGGTCCGTCTGGAGCGGGACGACGTCCTGCCCCGCGAGGACTTCGACATCGACGGACCCGGAGCGGAGGAGGAGGCCGTCCACGAGGTGGACGACTCCGACACCTGACCGTCGGCCGGGGTCCGTCGCCTTGTGGGGGCGGGCCCCGCCCCATTCCCACCGACCTCTTTCTTCACAATTTCACTTGGATTTGGGATGATCGAAGTGACGTGGGGAGGGAGGCGGACGACGTGACCGAACAGCCCTACGAGGTGGACCTCGATCTGGGGGACGACCCGCAGGCGACCGAGGTCGCCCAGCGCGAACTGTTCATCGATCCGATCTTCGACATCCTCGGATACGACTTCGAGGACGATGACAGCCGAGGCCGTCTGGGGATCCTGGAGGGTGTGCGGGCCGAACACCTGGGGGTCGCCGTGCCCCGCCAACGGTGGGGCGGTGAACGCAGCGCGGAGGAGGAGGCCCTGAGCGTGGTCCCCGACCCGGACGCCGTCAAGGACCGCCCACCGGAGGACTACCGGGACTGAGCGTTCCCGCCCGAGGGGCCGTCACCGTGGACCTCTCCGGCGCTGGAACCCGGACACGAACGCAGCGGGGGCCCCGAGACCCCGCAGAAGCGAGGCGTGGGTCCGACGGCCGGAACCGCGACCTCCCCTTCCTCCGGGGCCGTCTCCTCGCCGGTCTCCTCCGCCCCGGGCATCCGACCACGAGGCAGGGCCAGGGCGCACGCCGCCGCCACCACCGCGAGCCCCGCCAGGATGAGCATCGCCGTCCCGAAGTGCTCGGCGAGCCCGGCCGTGCCGCCGCCCCCGTCACCGGAGGAGCCCCCGATCCCGGCCAGGGCGGGGATCGCGGCCACACCGATCAACTGCGCCCCGCGCGCGAACGTGTTGTTCACCCCCGAGGCCAGCCCGGCGTGGCGTTCGGGCGCCGAGGCCAGCACCGTCGCGGTCAGGGGGGCCACCGTCGTGGACAGTCCCAGCGCCACGAGGAGGATCCCCGGGAAGACCTGGGTGAGGTACGTGGCGTCCGGCCCCATGGACGAGAGCAGGAGGAACCCGCCCGCCAACAGAAGGGGGCCCACCACCAGTTGCGGGCGCGGACCGATCCTGGAGGCCAGCTTCCCGGAGCGGGCCGAGAGCGTCAGCATGAGAAGGGTCAACGGCAACGAGGCCGCCCCCGCCGCGATCGGGGAGTAGCCGCCGACCTCCTGGAGGTAGATCACCAACAGGAAGAGCAGGGTGCCCAGGGCCGCGTAGATCACCACGGTGGCGGCGTTGGTCACGCTGAACGCCACCGAGCGGAAGAGCCCCAGGGGCAGCATGGGGGCCCGGCCCCTCGCCTCCACCACCAGGAACACCACCAGAGCCAGGACGCCGATCACGGCGCCCACCCACACGTCCACGGTTCCGCCCTCGGCGCCCCACTGGATCAGCGCGTAGGTGATACCGCCCAGCGCCACCACGCCCAGCAGGGCCCCGCCGTAGTCCAGGCCGCCCGTGGCCGAGGTGTCCCGTGTCTCGGGCACCTTGAAGTGGGCGATGAGCAGGACGACGACGGCGAGCGGCAGGTTGATGAGGAAGATGAGCCGCCAGTCGCCCGCCTGGACCAGCCATCCGCCCAGGAACGGGCCCACGGCCGAGGCCACACCCGTCAATCCGGACCAGGCGCCGATGGCGCGGGCACGATCCTTCTCCCGGAAGCCCGCCTGGAGGATCGCCAGGCTCCCCGGGGTCAACAGGGCGCCGCCGACCCCTTGGACGACGCGGCCGGCGATCAGCCACTCCAGGGTCGGTGCGAACGTGCACAGGGCCGAGGCCAGCGCGAACACGGTCACCCCGACCATGAACAGGCGGACCCGGCCGAACCGGTCCGACAGGGAACCACTGATCAGGATCAGGGCCGAGAGCGTGACCATGTACCCGTTGACGATCCATTGGAGCCCGGCCAGCCCGGTGGCCAGATCCTGTTGGATCGCGGGCAGGGCGACCGTCACGACCGTCGAGTCGAGGAAGGCCATCCCCGAGCCCAGGACCGTCGCCGTCAGCATCCACCGGGCGGCGGGCGTTCCCCAGGCCACCCGCCCCGCGGTGTCCGGTGGCGAGACCGAACCGCTCATGACGTCTCCCTGTCCGATGGGCTCCGTGGTCGACCGCTCCGACCACAGTAAGGCGCGGACCCCCTCCCGAAGGTGGTGGCCCGCGCCTTGTTTCCCTTACGCTGTGCGGTTTTGACCCGCGGTCACTCGCTGGCGAGCGCCCCGGTGATCGAGGTCCCGGCGGCCCGACGGGCGGGCAGCACCGCGGCCAGCAGACCGGCCAGGACCGAGACCGCGATGAACACCGCGATCTGGCCGGCCGGGGCCGCGAAGACCATGTTCGGCAGCACCGCGGCCGCGGCCGCCCAACCGAACACCACGCCCAGGGCGATGCCGATGCCCGCGCCGATCAGGCAGAGCAGGACGGCCTCGATGCTGAGCATCCGGCGCAGTTGCCCCCGAGCCAGACCCAGGGCCCGCAGCAGGGCGGACTCGCGGGTGCGCTCCAGGACCGACAGCGCCATCGTGTTCGAGATACCGAACACCGCGATGATGATCGCCAGGCCCAGCATGGCCGCGATGGTGTAGAACGCGATGTCCATCATCTGGGAGAACTGGTTCTTCATCTCGGCGACCGAGTCGACCTGAAGGGTCGGGTGGTCGTCCACGGCCGAGTAGACGGCCTCGCGCAGCTCGGCGGAGTCGGCGCCCTCGGCGCCCCGGATCATCAGGGTGTCGTCCTGAGTGCGTTCGGGGAAGGCCCGCACGAAGTCCTCTTCGCTGACGGTCGCCCCGAAGAGGCTCTGCATGTCCTCGGCGATCGCGGCGATCTCCAGCTCCAGGTCGCCCTCCGGGGTGACGAGGGTGAGCGTGTCGCCCACTCCCATCCCGCCGGCGTAGCCCTCGGAGAGCACCACACGACCGGGCTCCAGGTCGGAGAGTTCGCCCTCGACCATGTCCGCGGTGAGGTCGGTGCCCATGTCGGCGCCGACGTAGGTGCTGACGGGCATGCTCTCCAGCGGACCTCCGACGCCTTCTTCGGCGACCTCGGCGGAGTCGGAGCGCACGCCGAACACCTTGGAGACGGTCGATTCCTTCTCCAGGCCCTCGCGGACCCGGGAGGGGATCGTGGCCAGCTCGGCCAGGGGCTCCTCGTCCTCGACGGCGACCTCGGTCCCTTCGACCGCGCCCTCCTCGGTGCCCTCTTCGGTTCCCGCGACGCCCTCTTCGACGCCCTCCTCGGTCGTCTCGGTCTCCTCCTGGCCGACGGTCAGCTCGTCCGGGTTGAACTGCGGGCTGATCTGGTAGTCGACCGGGAACTGCTCGTCGAGCGTCTTGGTCAGGGTGCTCTCCAACGAGGCGCTGACCACGGAGTAACCGGTGATGAGCGTGGCGCCCACGGTCAGGGCGATCATCGCGGTGGCGGCGCGGCGCGGGTTGCGGACGGAGTTGTCCACGGCCAGCATGCTCGGAACGCCCACGCGTCGCAGCGGGACCCCCACCAGGCGCACGATGCCGCGCACCAGCAGCGGGCCGAGGACGACCACGCCGACGAAGGCGATCAGGGCGGCGCCGGTCACGATGAACAGGCCCGCCGGGTCGGGGCCGGTCATACGGGTCAGGCCGATCAGACCGGCCGAGACCGCGAACAGCAGCAGGCCGAACACCACGCGCACCCAGCCGGTGCCCTTCTCCAGACCGGAGGCCGTGGCGCTGGTGCGCAGGGCCGCCAGCGGGGCCACCCGGGTGGCCCGCATGGCCGGGACCAGGGCGGAGAACACCGTCATCAGGGTGCCCAGCAGCAGGCCGCTGAGCACGGCGCCGGGGCCGATCACCACGGAGGCGGTCACGTCGGTGCCCATGAGCGGGCCGGCGAAGCGGGCACCGGCCATACCGATGCCGATACCGGCCAGCACGCCCAGGATCGAGGAGACCATACCGACCACGAAGGACTCGGTCAGCACCGAACGGAAGACCTGGCCGCGCTTGGCGCCCACACAGCGCAGCAGGGCCAGTTCGCGCTGGCGCTGCGCGATGAGGATCGCGAAGGTGTTGTAGATGACGATCGCGGCGACGAACATCGCGATCACGCCGAACAGCAGCAGGGCGATGCGCAGGACCTCGGTCTGGGCGCCGACCCCTTCGGCGAGCTCCTCGCCGAACTCGGTGCCGGTGGCCACCTCGGCGGTGGCGCCGAGCTCCTCCTCGACGGCCTTGGCGACGGTCTCGTCGTCGGTGCCCTCGGCGGCCACGACGTCGATCTCGGAGTAGCCCTGGGGCGCGGCGATCTCACGGACGACGTTCTCGGTCAGGACCGTGGCGCCGGCCATGCTGAAGTTCGGGTCGACACCGAAGTTGACGAGGCCGGTGAGGGTGAAGTCGCGCTTCTCCTGGTCGGCGTCGAGCATGGTGACGGTGTCGCCGACCTCGAAGCCGGTCGAGGACGCGGTGGAGGTGGCCAACGCGATCTCGTCGTCGGCCTCGGGCAGGCGGCCCTCCTTGGCGGAGAAGCGGGAGGCGTCTCCAAGGGAGACCGCGGCGGGCGGCATGAACCCGACGGCCCGTCCCTCGGCGTCCAGGAGCACGGCCCGGCCTTCGAGCATGCCGTCGGCGGAGGCGACCTCGGGAAGGTCGCGGACCCTCTCCAGCTGTTCCTCGTCGAAGGCGACGGCCTCGGCCGGGTCCTCGCCCTCGACGTACTCCGGTTCGGCGGGCGTCGCGATGGCGTCGACGCCGGTCGCCGAGCCCATCACGGACTCCTCGTAGCTGGCCTTGAGCGTGTCGGCGAAGACCATGGTGCCCGAGATGAACATGACGCCCAGCAGGATCGCCAGGACGGTGGTGACGTAGCGGGACTTGTGCAGACGTAGCCCCGCGAGTGTGGTGCGCAGCATCGGGCTAGGCCTCCAGCTTCAGCAGGTGGTCGGAGACGACCTCGGCGGTGGGGGAGAGGACCTCGTCCACCAGGCTGCCGTCGCGCAGGAACACCACGCGGTCGGCGTAGGAGGCGGCCACCGGGTCGTGGGTGACCATGACGATGGTCTGCTGGAGTTCCCGGGCCGAGTTCTGTAGGAAGGCCAGCACTTCGGCGCCCGAACGCGAGTCCAGGTTGCCGGTGGGCTCGTCGGCGTAGACGACCTCGGGGGCGTTGAGCAGGGCCCGGGCGACCGCGACACGCTGCTGCTGGCCGCCGGAGAGCTTGGCGGGCAGGTGGTCGAGTCGCTGACGGAGTCCGACCACGTCGATGATGTGGTCGAAGCGGGCCTGGTCGACCTTGCGCTTGGCGATCTGGGAGGGCAGCAGGATGTTCTGCTCGGCCGTCAACATCGGCAGCAGGTTGAACGACTGGAAGATGAAGCCGATCCGGTCGCGGCGCAGCAGCGTCAGTTCGCCGTCGCGCATGCCGGTGATCTGGGTACGGCCCAGGTGCACGGTGCCGGAGGTGGGCACGTCCAGCCCGGCCAGGCAGTGCATCAGGGTCGACTTGCCCGAGCCGGAGGGGCCCATGATCGCGGTGAACGCGCCGCGGTGGAACTCCACGTCCACCCCGGCGAGGGCGTGCACCTGGCTGCCGCCGGTGTCGTAGGTCTTGGTGAGGCCCCGCGCCACCACGACCGGAGGGGCTTGGACCGGGGACGGGGACTGCGTGGTGGGCGTGCTCACGAGGACTACTCCTGGTATCGCTGACGGATGGTGCCGGTGGGTCGGGGGAGACCCCCGTGCTCTTCGGCGTGGTCACCACGCTAGGCCCGCGAGAACCACCGATTCCTCCCCCTACAGGCCGAAACCGGGGTCGGCCGAAGGCATGACGCGCAACGGGTTCGCGACTCCTTCGACCGGCCGCACCCCCGACTTTCGTAGGGGGTCGGTAGCGACCGCGAACGCCACCGGTTCCTCGGGCGCCCCTCTGACCAGGGAGAACGTAGAGGGATCGACGAACGGACCGTCGTCCGCCGGGCGGTGTCGTGTCGCCGAAGAGGCGTGATCCCTCCACCTAGACTCGGGCGGGTGAACGAGCGGTTGAGAGAGTGGAACGAGAACCTGGGCCTGCTGGTCCGACGCCACGGGATGTGGTGGTGGAGGCGACGGGCGCGTATCGCCGACTGGTTCTACGCGCTCTTCACCCTGCCCTTCAGTGGGCTGATGATGCTGGCGGGGACCACCAGCGGGATCGGGCTGTTCTCCAAGCCCTTCGCCGCCCTCATGGTCGCGCCGGTCGGAGCCCCCGAGCCCGGGCCCGCCGCGGCCTGGACCGCTGTGGCCACGTTGTTCGCGCTGTTCGTGATCCCCGGGACCCTGGCCTCGGCGACGATGCTCTGGCGCAGAAGCTCGCCCCGGTGGCTCCTGATCGCCGGCGCGATCCTCATGATCGGCTACGGCGACCCGATCCCGCTCATGGTGGGCCTGTACTCCTACCCGGCCTTCTTCAGCGACCGCAAGGTCCTCACCGGCTGGTTCGCCCTCGGTGTCCTGAGCACCGCCCTCGTCTACAACGCGTCGGTGACCGGCTTCGTGATGGCCGTGATCGTCTTCCTGCTGGTCCCGGTCTTCGCGGGGCTGTGGATCGGTACACGCCGCGAACTCATCGAACGGCTCGAAGAGCGGGCCGAGCGGCTGGAGCGCGAACAGCACATGATGGCCGAGCAGGCCATCTCCTCCGAACGCACCCGCATCGCACGGGAGATGCACGACGTGGTCGCGCACAGGGTGAGCCTCATGGTCCTGCACGCGGGCGGATTGGAGGTCTCGGCGATCGACGACCGCACGGTCGAGGCGGCCGGGCTCATCCGCACCACCGGACGCGAGGCGCTCGCCGAACTGCGCGGGATCCTCGGGGTCCTGCGCGACGAGGGCGGCGAGACCGCCCCCACCGCGCCCCAACCGGTCCTCGACGACCTGGAACGGCTGCTCGGCGAATGGCGCGGGGCCGGAATGGAGGTGCGCCGTGAGGAGAGCGGTGATCCGCGTCCGCTGCCGGTCCAGGTCCAGCGCACCGCCTACCGGGTGGTCCAGGAGGCCCTGACCAACGCGGCCAAGCACGCCACCGGCGCCGTCGTCGACGTCCATCTGTACTACGCGGCGGACCGTCTGGAGCTGGAGGTGTCCAACGGCCCCGCTCCGGGGGTGGTGAACCCTCCGCCCCGCAGCGGGTACGGTCTGACCGGGCTGAGCGAACGCGTCGCCCTGGCCGGCGGCGAGGTCTCGGCGGGCCCCTGCTCCGACGGGGGGTGGCGTCTGCGCGCTATCTTGCCGCTGGGGGAGACGGACGAGAACGATGCCCCCGTCCCGAACACCGAAGTCGAGGAAGAGGGCTCCGAGGGTGATCCGCACACTCCTGGTCGATGACGAACTCCTGGTCCGATCCGGGTTGAGGATGATCCTGGAGTCCGCTCCGGACATCGAGGTGGTCGGTGAGGGGAGCGACGGCGACGAGGCGACGCGTCTGGCCGAGGAGCTCGCCCCCGACGTGGTCCTCCTGGACATCCGGATGTCGGGCACCGACGGGCTGACCGCCGCGACCCGGATCACCTCTCTGCCGAACCCGCCCCGTGTGGTGCTGTTGACCACCTTCGACCTGGACGAGTACGTGCACAGCGCGCTCCAGGCCGGGGCGGTGGGCTTCCTGCTCAAGGACACGCCGCCCCGCGATCTCATCGCCGCCGTGCGCACCGTCCACGAGGGGCACGCCATGCTCTCGCCCAGCGTCACCAAACGCATGCTCGAACGCTTCGCCGCGCCCGCCCCCGCCGACTCGGCCGCCGGCCGTGAGGAGGCCCTGCGTCGGTTGTCGGTGCTCAGCGAGCGGGAACGGCAGGTGCTGATCGCGGTGGCCGAGGGCAAGTCCAACGCCGAGGCGGGCCGGGCCCTGGGCATGCGCGAGACGACGGTCAAGGCGCACGTCAGCCGGATCCTCGCCAAACTGGAGATGTCCAACCGCGTTCAGGCCGCGATCCTGGCCCACGACGCCGGTTGGGCCTGACCCGGCCGGCAGGCCTTCGCCCTCGCGCGGGTCCCGACCTCGGCCGTTCCGCGCGGGGGACACGTGGCTTTTCACACCCCCTGACGGATTCACCCTCGGTTGCGGCTACCCGCTGGTAGCTCGGTACGCTGCAAGGCGATCCCCGCCCGAGGTACACACATCGTGGCTGTTCAAGGCCACAGAGAAGAGGAGCCCCTATGTCGCGTTCGGTACTGGTCACCGGCGGCAACCGCGGAATCGGCCTGGCCATCGCCCGTGAACTGGCGGCGAACGGCGACAAGGTCGCGGTGACCTACCGCTCCGGCGAGCCCCCGGAGGGTCTGCTCGGTGTTCGCTGCGACATCACCGACTCCGCCCAGGTGGACGCGGCCTTCAAGGAGGTCGAGGAGACGCACGGACCGGTCGAGGTCCTGGTCGCCAACGCCGGTGTCACCAAGGACCAGCTCCTGGCCCTGATGAGCGAGGACGACTTCTCCTCGGTGCTCGACACCAACCTCACCGGATCCTTCCGTGTGGCCAAGCGCGCCGTGCGCGGCATGATGCGCAAGCGCTTCGGCCGTATCGTCCTGATCTCCTCGGTCGTGGGCCTGCTCGGCTCCGGCGGCCAGGCCAACTACGCCGCCTCCAAGGCCGGCCTCGTCGGCTTCGGTCGCTCCCTGGCCCGTGAGCTCGGTTCGCGCAACATCACCGTGAACATCGTCTCCCCCGGCTTCATCGCGACCGACATGACCGCGGCCCTGGACGAGGACCGTCAGACCGAGATCAAGAAGAACATCCCCCTCGGTCGTTTCGGCGGCACCGACGACATCGCCAGGACGGTCTCCTTCCTCACCGGCCCCGGCGCGGACTACATCACCGGTGCCGTCATCCCGGTCGACGGCGGCATGGGCATGGGTCACTGACCGCCCGCCCCACCGACCGCACCGGCAACCGAGACAGACAGAACGGACCCGACATGGGAATCCTCGAAGGCAAACGCATCCTCGTCACCGGGGTGCTCACCGACTCCTCCATCGCCTTCCACATCGCCCGCTTGGCCCAGGAACAGGGCGCCACGGTCGTGCTGACCGGCTACGGTCGGCTCGGTCTGGTCAAGCGCATCGCCAAGCGCCTGCCCGAGGAGCCCCCCGTCCTCGAACTGGACGTCACCGACGACGAGCACCTCGCCTCCCTGGCCGATCGGGTCCGCGAGCACGTCGACGGTCTGGACGGCATCGTCCACTCCATCGGGTTCACGCCCCAGGAGGCCCTGGGCGGCAACTTCCTCAACACGGAGTGGGACGACGTCGCCAAGGCGATGCACACCTCCACCTTCTCGCTGAAGTCGCTCACCACCGCGCTGCTGCCGCTCATGGACAAGGGCGGCTCGGTGGTCGCCCTCGACTTCGACAACAGCGTCTCCTACCCCATCTACGACTGGATGGGCGTGGCCAAGTCCGCGCTGACCTCCACCGCCCGCTACCTCGCCCGTTACGTCGGCGACAGGAACGTGCGGGTCAACCTGGTGTCGGCGGGCCCGCTGAGCACCATGGCCGCGCGCAGCATCCCCGGCTTCGAGACCCTGGCCGAGCACTGGCCCGAGCGGGCCCCGCTGGGCTGGGACGTCAAGGACCCCGAGCCCGCGGCGAAGGCGGCCGTCGCCCTCCTCTCGGACTGGTTCCCGGCCACCACCGGCGAGATCGTCCACGTCGACGGCGGCTTCCACTCCACCGGAGCCTGACACGGGACGGGCGGCGTCCTTCGGCGTCGCCCGCCCCCTTCCGGATACCATCGGGCCCTGCGAGTACCGAAACGAGGGGGACGTATGGATCTGGGACTGGCGGGCGCCAAGGTCATGGTGACCGGGGCCAGCAGGGGGATCGGCCGCGCCATCGCCCAGGCGTTCGCGGAGGAGGGCGCCGACCTGGCCCTGTGCGCGCGTACGCCGGGACCTCTGGCCCGGGCGGCCGAGGAACTCGGGGCGACCGGGTCCACGGTCTTCACCCGTGACCTGGACGTCACCGACCACGATGCCCTTCCGGCCTTCGTCGAGGACGCGGTCGTCGCGCTCGGCGGACTGGACGTGCTGGTCTCCAACGTCTCCGGTGGCAGCGCGCCCACCCCCGACCAGTGGGAGCGCGGGTTCGCCGCCGACCTCATGCCGTTCGTCCGACTGGCCCAGGCTGCCGAACCGCACCTGCGCCGCTCCGGTACGGGCGGCTCGGTGGTGCTGGTCTCCACCACCTCCGCGTTGCACGTGACCCGACCCGCGGGGGCCCGTTCCTACGGCGCGGTCAAGGCGGCGCTCAACCACCACGCCGCCTCGCTGGCCCGGGAGTGGGCGCCGGAGGGCCTGCGCGTCAACACCGTCTCCCCGGGGCCCATCGAGTTCCCCGGTGGAGGCTGGGAGCGCCGCAAGGAGAGCGACCCGGACTTCTACGAGAGCGTGCGCGAACGCATCCCCTACGGTCGGCTGGGCCGACCCGAGGAGGTCGCGCGCTCGGTGGTCTTCCTGGCCTCGCCCGCCGCGTCCTTCGTCACCGGCCAGAACCTGGTCGTGGACGGCGGCTTCCTCGACCAGGTCTGACCCCCGTCCGACGTATGGACCCTCGGGGTCCGTTCGTCGGGCGGGTCAGCCTTCGCGGAGGATCTGGACCAGGCGGGTGGTGCGCTCGGGCGCGAGCGTCTCGCGCACCCCGGTCGCCAACGCCCCGTCGGTGGCGTCCACCACCGACACGTGCCGGGTGGCGCGGGTCAGGCAGGTGTACACCTGAGGACGCGAGATCGGAACCTCGGGCGGGAAGACCGCGACCACGGCGGGCCACAGGCCACCATGGGCGGCCGCCACGGTGATCGCCCACCCGTGCCGCAACACGGACGGGTCCGTCACCTTCACCCGGGAACCGCCGGCCAGCTCCACCACGGCGCCCTCCGACACCTCGCGCAGGTATCCGGTGTCCCCGGGGCCGTATCCCGGCCCCTCGGCGGTCACCAGGATCCGGTCTCCCACGTCGAACCCGCCGTGCGCGCCCGGCCCCGGGTTCAGCAGTTCCTTGCAGGCGGCGTTGAGCGCGCGTGCGCCCGCCGGGCCGTCCTCCCGGGCGGTCACCACCTGAATCCCCTCGGAGGCCACACCCAGGGCCCGGGGGATGGAGTCGGTGACCAGCTGGGTCACCCGGTGGGCCGCCTCCTCCGCGGAGGAGGCCGGCACTCGGACCACCTCGCGCCCGGGGGCCTCGACCTCGGGCAGGTCGCCTGCGGCCACGGCCCCGGCCAGGACCGCCAGGGGCCCCGGTTCGGCGTCGTCGGCCAGGAGCGCCACGTGGGCGGTACGGGAGACGGCGACGTCCATCGCCACCCGCCCCGGGGTGGCCGAAGGGGCCTGGTCGGGGTCGGCCAACAGCACCAGGTGCGCGCCCTCGGAGCAGGTCGAGACCAGCTCGGCCATGCGGGAGGTGCCCACCGCCATCGACTCGTACAGCACCACGATGCCCGCCTCGATCGGGGCCCGGGCCAGGAGGGCGGGCAGCGACTCCACGCCGGGCGCGCCCTCCGCCCCCTCCTCGTCCGGCTCGCCCTTCGCGTCGACCACGGAGGCCAGGTCGGCCTCGGCCGCGGCGGCGGTCTGCGCCGTGGGGGCGACCACCGCCAGGCCCACACCGCTCTCCTTCGCGATGGCGGAGATCCCGAGCAGGGCGCGGGCGATCTCGGCGCGGTCACCGGGGCCGTGTCGTAGCACGGTGACCGGGCGCAGAGCCACCGTCACCAGGGCCTCACGGGTCTGTTCGGACAGGGGGAAGCCGCCCCGCTCCCGGGCGGCGTCGACGGTCTCGGTCGCGGTCAACGAGTCCATGACCGGATCGTTGGCGCCGATGAGCCGGGCCAGGCGGACGCCCAGACGCTGTTCGCGCTCACCGATCTCGGCGAGCGCGTAGAAACGTTCGGGGTCGGGCGGCTCGGGGATCCCGCCCTCCTCGAAGTCGAAGTCGTCGTCCGGTTCGTCGGTGCTCTCGAACAGCACCGCCTGCTCGCTCGACAGGGCCGCCTCCAGGGCGGCCATGGGGGAGGGGACGCCCAGCCGCCCGATCACCGTGGCGAGCCGCTTCTCCTCGACCGCGGTGTGGCCGCGCCCCGCCGCGGTGCGCAGGGTGTGCCGGACCAGCGCGGCCAGACGACGGGGATCGTCCGGTCTGGCCTGGTCGCCCAGGTGGTGGCGGGCGCAGAAGTCGGCCTGTTCCAGGGTCACCCCCGGCAGGCGGAGCAGGAGCCAGGGGTCGGCGTCCAGCTCTGCGGCGGGCTGTGGACCCAGTACGGACACCAGCCGCGCCGCCAGGGCGCGCGGGGCGCCCATGCGGTCAAGGACGGCACTGACCTTCTCGACGGCCTCGGACACCGGTTCCCCTCGTCGTGTCGTTCGTGGACGTCAAGGAGCCTACCGACTCGCGGCGACGGTCCGGCTCGGGGTCGATCGGAGGGCGGGTCGGAGCCGTTCAGCCGGCGCGATCGGAGGGGGCGGGCTCCTTATCGCCCGGACCGGTCACCTGGAGGACCGCCTCGCAGGGGTCGGTGTCGGGGGAGTGCCGCCGCACGGAGACGGCGGCCGTGCTCGCCGAGGCCCGGAACAGGGCGCGGTGTTCGGGGGCCAGCCCACCGAGGAGCCGTTCCTCCACGTGTTCGACGACCTTCTCGGCCCGGGCCAGGACCGCCCGGCCGTGGTCGGTGGGGCAGACGCGGCGTGCCCGTCGGTCCTTGGGGTCGACCCGACGTCGGACCAGATCGGCGGCCTCGAGGTCGTCGAGCAGGTAGGTCATGACGCTGCGGTCGATGAGCAGACGGTCGGCCAGGCAGGCCTGGGTGGGCGCCTCGCCCTCGGCCGCGATGGAGAGCACGTGGTAGCCGCGGCTGCCGTGCGGAAGGTCGGTGAGGGCCTGTTCGACGTGCTCGTGCCAGCGGCGGAGCAGAACGGCCAGGGACCACCCCAGGTTGTGTTCAGGGGCCCTGTCCGGGGTGGTGGGGTTCATCTGCTCACCGTATCAAGGGCGATTCGCGCGTCAGATAGGTTGTAGGAACTATCGTTTGTGATTTCAATGATTTTGCCGGACCGTGCCGAGGAGCGCCCATGACCGACTACGGACATCACCTGGAGTTCGGCACCTTCCTGACACCGACCTCCCGAGACCCCGAACACGTCGTCGGGCTCGCCGAGCGCACCGAGGCGGCGGGTCTGGACCTGGCCACCTTCCAGGATCACCCCTATAACCCGGAACTCCTCGACACCTGGACCCTGCTCGGTTGGGTGGCCTCGCGCACCGAACGTCTTCGCGTCGCCGGTAACGTCCTCAACCTCCCCCTGCGTCACCCCACGGTCCTGGCCCGTGCCGCCGCCGGTCTCGACCTGCTCTCCCGAGGCCGGGTCGAACTCGGTCTCGGCGCCGGAGGCTTCCGGGAGGCCGTTCAGGGCATGGGCGGGGCCCGACGCACCGCGGGGGAATCGGTCGACGCGCTCTCGGAGGCCATCGACCTCATCCGCGCCGTCTGGGACGTCGACTCCGGCGGCGAGGTCCGTTCCTCGGGGCCGCACTACCCCGTCCCCGGCACCCCGCGCGGCCCCCGGCCCCACCACGACATCGGTATCTGGCTGGGCGCCTACAAACCCCGGATGCTCGGGCTCGTGGGGGCCAAGGCCGACGGCTGGCTGCCCAGCCTCGGCTACCTGGACCTCGCCGACCTGCCCGAGGGCAACAGGATCATCGACGAGTCGGCCGAGGCCGCCGGGCGTGATCCGCGCCAGGTCAGACGCCTGCTCAACCTGACGGGAACCTCCTTCTCGTCCGTATCCCGGGGTTTCCTCCAGGGGCCGCCCGAACAGTGGGTCGAACAACTCCTGCCACTGGTCCTGGAACAAGGGGTGGCCACCTTCGTCCTCGGCGGCGACGACCCCCGCGCCATCGACCTCTTCGGTCGGGAGGTGGCGCCCGCGCTCAGGGAGGCCGTCGAAGGCGAACGCGCCGTGAAGGGGACCCCCACCGGCCCCGCCCGGCCCGTCGCCGCCCTGGCCGCCCGCCGCCCGGGCATCGACTACGACGGGGTCCCTGCCGCCCTGCGCGATCTCGCCGTGGAGCCCGGCGACGGCGGCTACACCGGAGTGCGCCACGGCTACATGCAACGGGGCCGGCCCGGACTGGTCCTGCGTCCCACCGACCCCGAGCAGGTGGCGGAGGCGCTCGCCTACGCGCGGGAACAGCGGGTCCCCCTCAACGTGCGCTCCGGAGGTCATGGCATCAGTGGGGCCTCCACCAACGACGGCGGCATCGTGATCGACCTCGGCCGGATGAACGGGATCCGGCTCCTGGACCCGGACACCGGACGGGTCCGTCTGGGAACCGGGGCCCGCTGGGGCGACGTGGCCAGGACCCTCGGCGACCGAGGGTGGGCGATCAGCTCAGGCGACCACGGGGGCGTGGGCGTGGGCGGTATCGCCACCACCGGCGGCATCGGCTACATGTCCCGCGCCCACGGGCTCACCATCGACCGCCTCACCGCCGTCGAACTCGTCACCGCCGACGGTCGTCTCCTGCGCGTGGACCAGGACCACGACCCGGAGCTGTTCTGGGGGACGCGCGGCGCCGGGGCCAACCTCGGCGTGGTCACCGCCGTGGAGATCGAGGCCGCGCCGGTGGGGAACGTCGTCCTCGGCAGGTTCGTCTACGACGCCTCGGCCACCGCCTCCTTCCTCCGCGCCTGGGGGGAGATCGCCGACGCCGCCCCGCGCGAGGTCACGGCCTTCCTCACCCTGGGCGCGGGCCGCGGCGGTCAGGGGCCCGTCGCCCAGGCGATGGTGGTCTACGCGGGTGAGGACACCGACGCGGCCGTCGCCGCGCTCGAACCCTTCCTCAAGGCGGGGCCGGTCCTGGACCAGCGCGCCCAGGTGGCGCCCTACGCGGCCCTCCTGGTCCCGCACCAGGGTCCCCACGAAGGGCACGGGACCCCGGTCTCGCGCTCGGGGCTGATCGGGGAGACCACCCCGGAGATCGCCGAGATCGTCGCCGCCATGATCACCTCGGGCGACTCCTACTTCACCCAGTTCCGGCAGGTCGGCGGTGCCGTCGACGACATGGCTCCCGAGGCCACCGCCTACGCCCACCGTTCGGCCCGTTTCTCGGTGGCGGCGCTGGGGGCCCGCGCCGGGCGCCTGGACCGTCACTGGTCGGCCCTGGAACCGCGGCTCCAGGGGATGTACCTGAGCTTCGACACCCGCACCGGGCCCGAGGTATTGGCCCAGGCCTTCCCCGAACCCACCCTGAGTCGGCTGCGCGCCCTCAAGGCCGTTCACGACCCGGACCAGGTCTTCGACCAGAACTTCCCGATCCCGCCCGCCTGAGCGGACCGACCGGGCCGGTCCCGGGCGCGGGTCAGCGCCCCGGGCCGGCCGTCGCGTCGTCCAAGGCGTCTCTGATCTCGGGTGGCAGCTCCACACTCTCCACCGAGAGGATCTCCTCCAGTTGGGGGAGGGTACGCGGCCCCACCACGGCGGCGGCCACGCCCTCCTGGTCCCGGGCCCAGCTCAACGCCACCGCGGTCGGGGACACCCCGAGACCGTCGGCGGCGGTGCACACCGACTCCACCACCCGTCGGCTGCGGTCGTCCAGGTAGGGCTCCACATAGGGGGCCATGTGCGGAAAGGCGGCGCGCGAGTCCGCGGGCACCCCGTTGCGGTACTTGGCGCTGAGCACGCCCCGGCCCAGCGGAGACCACGCGATGACGTGGGCGTCTCCGGCCGCCACGGCGGGGCGCAGGGCGCGCTCCGCCGACCGGTTGAGCAGGGAGTACTCGGTCCCGGCGCTCACCAGCGGCACCCGGCCGGGCCGTGCCCTCTGCCAGGTCGACAGGGTCGCGAACTGCCAGGCCTCCAGGCTCCCGGTGCCCACGTAGCGGGCCTTGCCGGAGGTCACCGCCGCCTCCATGACCTCCAGGGTCTCCTCCGGAGGGGTGCGGGGGTCGAACACGTGCAACTGCCACAGGTCCACGTAGTCGGTTTGCAAACGGCGCAGCGAGGCCTCCAGGGACGCCATCAGGTGGCGCCGGGAGGCGTCCACCGGGCGGTAGCCCTCGGGGGTGTGACCGCTCTTGGTGGCCACCACCATGTCCTCGCGCCGTACGGCCCCGCGCAGCAGCCGGCCCAGGATCCGTTCGCTCTGTCCGCCCGTGTAGATGTCCGCCGTGTCCACGAGAGTGCCTCCCGCGTCCGCGAACGCGGTGAGCTGCTGCCCGGCCTCCTCCTCGGAGGTGTCCTTTCCCCAGGTCATCGTGCCGAGAGCGGTACGAGACACCCAGAGACCTGATCTGCCCACCTGTCGCTGTTCCATGCGGCGGAGAGTACCGTGTCCGCCGAAGTCGGGTGAGGGGGACGGCGTGGAGAGGCCCGGGGCGGTCCGTGCCGGGACCGCTGCCCGCACGCGGCCTAGAGTGGGGGCATGGCGACAGCGGCTGAGACCAAGGACACCCCGACCGTCCCCGAGGCGGTCACCCTCCTGCTCGTGAGGCACGGCATGACCGACGCCACCGGTCCCCGGCTGGCGGGCCGGGCCCCGGGGCTGCACCTCAACGACACCGGCCGGGCCCAGGCCGTCGACCTGGCCGGCCGGCTGGCCGGCCTGACGCCCGCGGCCCTGGTCTCCAGCCCCCTCGAACGCTGCCAGGAGACCGCCGAGGCCCTATCGGAGCGGATCGGCGTTCCCATCACCACGGACGAACGCTTCGTGGAGTGCGACTACGGCTCCTGGACCGGCCGTTCCCTCACGGAGCTGGCGGAGGAGCCCCTGTGGCGGGTGGTCCAGGATCACCCCAGCGCCGTGCGCTTCCCGGGCGGCGAGTCCCTCGCCGCGGTCTCGGCCCGGGCCACGGAGGCGGTCCGGGACTGGAACGGGCGCCTCCTCGCCGAGGCCGAGGGGACCGCGGGCTCCCCTCCCGTCTACGTGGTGTGCGGACACGGGGACGTGATCAAGGCGATCGTCGCCGACGCCCTCGGCGTCCACCTGGACCTCTTCCAGCGCATCCGGGTGGACCCCTGCTCGGTCACCTCCATCACCTACACCCGGACCCGACCCTTCCTCAACGGGCTCAACGAGACCGGGCGGCCGCTGGCCGGCGTCCTGCCCACGGCGAGGGAGGCCGGGGGCGACGCCCCGGTCGGAGGCGGGGCCGGAGGGGCCGAGGAACCGGCCTGACCGGTCACCGGAGAATCGCACCCCGCCACCGTCATCCCGTAAGGTTCAGTCATGCCCGTCTTTCAGTTCAATCCGCCGGAACGGTTCATCGCGGGGACCGTCGGTCGGCCCGGGGACCGCACCTTCTTCCTCCAGGCAGTGGGGGAGGGTCGCATCACCAGCGTCGTGTTGGAGAAGGCCCAGGTGGAGGCCTTGGCCACCCGTATCGAGGAGCTTCTGGAAGAGGTGAACCGCCGGTTCGGCACCCCGCCCGGCGATGAGACCGCGCCCGAGGACGACGGCCCTCTGGAACAGCCGATCGAGCAGGACTTCCGGGTCGGAACGCTCGCCCTGGCCTGGGACGCCGAGGCCGCGCGCGTCATCATCGAGGCCCAGGAGATCGACGAGACCGCCGGCGAGGAGTTGGTCGAGGACGACGAGGACGAGTTGGAGGTCTTCGCGGAGGAGGCCCCGCCCCACCGTGACGTCCTGCGGGTCTACCTCACCCCCGGCGAGGCGCACGCCTTCGCCGTCCGCGCGCTGAAGGTCGTCTCGGCCGGGCGTCCCGACTGCCCGCTGTGCGGGCGTCCGTTGGACCCGGAGGGGCACATCTGCGTCCGCCAGAACGGTTACCGTCCGGACCGCCTCGTCTGACCTTGGACACCGACGACACCACCGGATCCCGGCCCGCCGAGGCGCCGGGATCGGGCCCCTCCCCGGCCGACTTCGACGGGATCGACCCCGCCGAGGCCGTGTCCCTGTTGCGCGAGGGCGAGCTCACGGTGGAGGGGCGGTTGACCTCCGCGTCCAACGCCACGCTCTACTGCACGATCTCCGACGGCGTCCGTTCGGCCGCCTGCGTCTACAAACCGGTGGCGGGGGAACGGCCGCTGTGGGACTTTCCCGACGGCACGCTGGCCGGCCGTGAGGTATCGGCCTACGCCGTCTCCGAGGCGCTGGGATGGTCGGTGGTCCCGCCCACCGTCCACCGGGACGGCCCCTACGGCGAGGGCATGGTCCAGCTCTGGGTGCACGGCGACACCACCGTCGACCTGATCGCCCTGTCCAGGGAGACCGGGCACGTGGGGCTGCGCCGTATGGCGGTGCTGGACACGGTGATCAACAACTCCGATCGCAAGATCGGGCACCTGTTGCCCACCCCCGGTGGTCATCTGTACGGGTGCGACCACGGAGTGTCCTTCGCCGAGGAGTACAAGTTGCGCACGGTCCTGTGGCAGTGGCGGGGCGAGCCTCTGACCGAGGAGGCGCTGGAGGCGCTCACCCGGCTGCGGGCTCGGCTGGAGGACGCGGAGGACCCCTTGTCCGTCGAGCTGGCGCGCCATCTGACCGGCCCCGAGGCCTACGCCGTGCGGGCCAGGGTGGAACTGTTGCTCCACCATCGTGTCCACCCCTACCCCTCGCCGGATTGGCCCTCGGTACCGTGGCCGCCGGTCTGACCCGGAACGGGCGGATGGACCGGGTGTGAGCAGTGTCTAACACCCGACCTGCGACTACCGGGGGGTAGGAATGGCGTCGCCCTCACCCCGCCCGGCACAATGGTGTCGTGAGCAACGAGTGGAACTACCTTTTCGACATGGACGGCGTGCTCGTACGCGAGGAGCACCTGATCCCCGGCGCGGACACGCTCATCGCGGAGCTGCGCGAGCAGGGGACCCCGTTCATGGTGTTGACGAACAACTCCATCTACACCCCGCGTGACCTGCGTGCTCGACTGCTCAACACGGGGCTGGACATCCCGGAGGAGTCCATCTGGACCTCCGCGCTGGCCACCGCCCAGTTCCTTCAGACCCAGCGTCCCGGCGGTTCCGCCTACGTGGTGGGAGAGTCGGGCCTGACCACCGCGCTGCACAACGTCGGCTACGTGATGACCGAGCGCGACCCGGACTACGTGGTGCTGGGGGAGACCCGTACCTACAGCTTCGAGGCCATCACCCGGGCCATCCGGCTCGTGCGCGGCGGGGCCCGCTTCATCGCGACCAACCCCGACGAGACCGGCCCCAGCGCCGAGGGGCCGCTGCCCGCGACCGGTGCCGTGGCGGCGCTGATCGAGAAGGCGACCGGTCGACGTCCCTACTTCGTGGGCAAGCCCAACCCGTTGATGATGCGCTCGGCGCTGCGTCGGATCGGCGCGCACTCGGAGAACACCCTGATGGTCGGCGACCGGATGGACACCGACGTGCTCAGCGGGCTGGAGGCCGGGTTGCAGACCGTCCTCGTGCTCTCGGGCATCTCGGACCGGGACACCGCCGACCACTTCCCCTACCGGCCCACCCGGGTGATCGGGTCGGTCGAGGAGCTGGTGGGGCACACGCAGGACCCCTTCCAGACGGCCGAGGGCTGACCAGGGGGACCCCGGACACGACGGCGGGGGCGGTGGACTCCACGTCCATCGCCCCCGTTCCGTCGTCTCAGGCGCTCTGCCGCTGCTTGGCGATCTCCTCGACCTTCGCCGCCTCCTCGCGGCGTCGGGCTCGGAGCAGTTCCAGCCGTTCGGCGAGGACCTCTTCCAGGTCCTCCATGCTCCGGCGTTCGAGCAGCATGTCCCAGTGGGTCCGTACCGGCTTGGTGTTCTTGGGTTCCTCACCACCGCCGTCGCGCCGCAGCGCGCGGTCGCCGCAGAAACGGCATTCCCATTCGGCGGGGATCTCGGCCTCGGTCGCGAAGGTGACCGAGAAGCGGTGACCCCGGGTGCAGTCGTATGTGACCTCCTGGCGGGGAGCCAGGTCGGTGTTGCGGTCGTTCTCGTAGCTCGTCGCCCCGAGCCGGGTGCCGCGAAGTGCTCGCTCGGCCATCGTGTGGGTGCCTCCAGGCGCTCGTGCGGTCTCGCGGGGTGTAACGCGTCGGTCCACGTCAAGATTCCCCGCTCACCTGAGGTCGAACCACCCCGAAGTGGGCGGGTGCCCCGCGTGTGCCGTGGGAGCCGGAGAGAGCGGGCTCCACGGCACCGGTGACCTGAACCACCTTAGGGGGCGACCATCGAAAGTCGCCTCACCGCCCTCGGCATGGCACGAAGTGTCGTACGCCGTTTCCCCGTTCACCCGGATCCGTCCCGTCGACGCAGTTCGCGATATGCGCGCGGCGAATCGGAACGGTGTTTTCCGAGGTATTGCGAGTGTGGTTCCCAAAGGCCCGTCGAGCGCCGGAAGCCCTGCGGTGACGGACGTACAGAGGCCTTCCCGGGGGAATGCATTGTTCATTGGCGCGATATGAGAGGCCGGAGGGTTTGGTGGTATGTTGTCTCGCTGTGTGCTGAAAATGCGGGTCGGAGTATTCTTTGTCCCCGCTCTCGGCGCATCTTCGCACGTGGATCGCGGTTTTCTCCAGGCCTGACCTTCGGCGTGCGCGAAGAATGACGACGCGGCCGGACATGGAGCCCCATGACTGCTGGACCACCACCCCCCGGTGGAGCATCGTCTCCGAAGTCCACGGCACCACGATGGCTCCTGATGCCCGCGCTCATCGCGCCGCTCTGGGGCTGGGCGCTGTGGGAGACACGCTCCGAAGGGTCGCTCGCCGTGCTCATCGCGGGCGGCCTGGCACTTCTGCTCGCCCTCGTGGCGGCACTTCTGCTCGCGGCCCGCGATCGGCGGATCGCCGAACTGCGCTCCCAGGTCGACAGGGTGCGCTCCGACACGGTCGCCCTCTCCGAGGAACACCTGCCCCGCCTGGTCGGACGGCTGCGCGAGGGAGATTCCGCGGAGACCGCCCTGCACAGGATCACACTGCCCGAGGACCCCGGCGTCGCCGGCGCGCTGCGGACCGCCGCCGCCGAGATCGCCCTGGCCGAACGTCGGCGCTCCGCAGCGATGGCCGCCTGCGCCACCGCGGCCGGCCGGGTCCAGGCCCTGACGACCACCATGCTCGCCGACCTCCGTCAGATGCAGGAACGCCATGGCGGAGCGGAGAGCGGTCCCGACGTCCTGGGCGACCTGATGCACCTGGACCACGTCACCGCGCAGACCGGACGTGTGGCCGACAGCATCGCCGTGCTCACCGGGGCCCGCTCCGGCAGGCGCTGGAGCCGCGCGATCCCGATGGAGAGCATCCTGCGCGGCGCCATGGGCCGGATCGGCGCCTATCAGCGGGTCCGGACCCACAGCGTCTCCCGGCTGGCGGTGGCCGGGTTCGCGGCCGAAGGCGTCATCCACGCCCTGGCCGAGATCCTCGACAACGCCGCCAAGTTCTCCCCGCCCACCGCCGAGGTCCACGTGCACGTGGAGGAGGTCCAGGCGGGCGTGGCGATCATGGTCGAGGACGGCGGACTGGTCATGGGCGAGGAGGCCCTCGGGCGCGCTCGACGCGCGGTCGAGAACGGGCTGGACATCGCGGCCATCTCCGGAACCCGTCTGGGCCTGTCGGTCGTGGGACAGCTCGCCCGACGCTACGGCCTCTCGATCTCCTTCCGTTCCTCCTCACGCGGTGGAACGGCCGTCGTGATGCTCCTGCCCCAGCGCATCATCAAACCGCTTCCCGCCTCGACCGGCCCCACACCGGTCGTCTCCTCCTCACCGTCGGCCACGCCCCGGCCGGACGACACGTCCTCGGACGAGGACACCGACACCCCCTCCGCAGACGCCGGGTCCACGACCCTCCTCCCCAACGGGCTGCCCCGGCGCCGTCGGGGACGGACCCTCGCCGCGGCCGAGCGCGCCCGTCCCACCCTCGCGGAGAGTGCGCCCCGGACCCCCTCCAAGGGGTTCGGCGCGTTCCGTGAGGCGGTGCGGGGCCAGGGACCGACCGACCCCTTGAAGGAGACATGATGGATCTCAAGAAGCTGACCTGGCTCCTCGAAGGCCTCACCGAGCGCACCCCCGGTGCCCGTCACGCGCTCGTGCTCTCCCGAGACGGTCTCAAGCTCTGTCACACCGCGAGTCTGGACGTCGACCGGGCCGACCACCTCTCCGCGATCGCTTCGGGGGTGCAGAGCCTCGCGCACAGCGCCTCGATCGAGTTCGGCGACGGCGGGGGCGGGGTCCGTCAGGCGATGGCCGAGTTCTACGGCGGTCTGCTGTTCATCGTCGAGGCCGGACACGGCACTCATCTGGCCGTCATCACCGACGGGGAGGCCGAGCCCGGGCTGGTCGGTCACAACATGAACGAGCTGGTCGAGCAGATGGGCGAGCACCTGACCACCCCGGTCCGTGCCGGGACCGAGACGGCATGAGCCGGTCGCACCGGGACGAGGGGCCGGACCGGCTCTACGTCATCACCTCCGGGCGCAGCGGCGGCGCCGACGAGGCGTTGGATTCGGTGACCCTCATCGTCGCCGAGAGCGCCCCCTCGCCCGGAATGCAGTCCGAGCACGCCGCCATCCTCGAGCTGTGCGCGAGCCCTGTGGCGGTGGTCGAGGTCGCCGCCCACCTGCGTCTGCCGGTGGCGGTCGTGCGCATCCTGCTCACCGACCTCATCGACACCGGTCGGGTGACCGCCCGTCATCCGGCCTCCGCGCCCACGTGGGCGCACCCCCTCGCCTCGCCGGACGTGTTGGAGAAGGTGCTCGTTGCGCTCCACAAGCTCTGAACCCGCGGACGTGGACGGGGTCGGCCCGCCGTCGTCCCCGCTTCCGGACACCGCCTCCCAGGCCCTGAAACTCGTCGTCGTCGGAGGGTTCGGCGTCGGCAAGACGACCATGGTGCGCTCGGTCAGCGAGATCCGTCCGCTCGACACCGAGGAGACGATGACCAGGGCCGGGGCCGGGGTCGACGACCTTCAGGGTGTGGAGTCCAAGCACACCACCACCGTCGCCTTCGACTTCGGTCGCATCACCCTGGACGCCACCTCGGTCCTCTATCTCTTCGGCGCTCCCGGCCAGGAACGTTTCTGGTTCCTGTGGGAGCGCATGTTCGTCGGTGCCCTGGGGGCGGTCGTGCTGATCGACACCCGCCGCCTGGAGGACTCCTGGTACGCCATCGACCGGTTGGAGGCGCAGGGCACCCCCTTCGTGGTGGCGCACAACGACTTCGGGGCGACCGCCCACTCCCTGGAGGAGGTCCGCTCCGCTCTGGACCTGGACCCGACCGTCCCCCTGCTGCGCTGCGACGCCCGGGACCGGGACTCCGCCAAACAGGTCCTCATCTCCCTCGTCCACCACGTCCGTTCCCTGGTCGAGAAGGGGGCCGGGTGACCTCCGGCCCCGCGCCCCCCGAGGAGACGAGTCCCTCCGGACCACACCCCTGATCCCGTTTCCGGAGCCCGACGGGCTTCGATCGACCTAGACGTGGAGAAGAACCCCCTGTGCCCACCGACGAACCGGTCAAGCTGTACACCCCGGAGTTCCGGGAGGACACCGCCGTCTCCTTCCGGCGGTTGAGAGAGCGTCACGGACCCGTGGTCCCGGTCCTCATGGAGGGAGACCTGCCGGCCTGGCTGGTCATCGGATATCGAGAGCTCCACCATGTGCTCACCACCCCCTCGGTCTTCGCCCGGAACCCGAGCCGATGGAACGCCTGGGACCGGGTGCCGCCGGACTGGTCGATGATGCCGGTCGTCATGCCCCTGCCGAACATGCTCTCGGCCGAGGGGGAGGAGCACGCGGCCCGGGCCCGGGCGGTCAACGCCGCGTTGGGCGGGGTCGACCCGCACGAGCTGGGCGTGGTCACCGAACGGCTGGCCGACCGGCTCATCGACGCCTTTCGAGGATCGGCGGAGACCGAGCTCATCACCACGTACGCCGACCGGCTGCCGGCCCTGGTCCTGTGCTGGATGTTCGGTCTGGACGGCGAACGGGGCGACCGGCTCACCTCCGTGATGACGACCGTCTTCGACGCCGGCCCCCGGGTCATGGAGTACTACATGGAGATGGCGACCACGGTCGGAGGCCTGGTCGCCGAGCGCAGGGCCCGGCCGGGGCCCGACGTGGTCTCCCGTCTGGCGGCCGACCCGCGCGGCTACACCGACGAGGAGATCGTCCCCGAGCTGCTGGCCATCCTGGGCGGAGGCCACCAGACCACCAGCGCGTGGATCGGCAACGCGCTGCGCCTGATGCTCACCGACGACCGTTTCTCCGCGTCCTTCTCGGGAGCCCGCAGCAGCGTGGGGGAGGCGCTCAACGAGGTCCTGTGGGAGGACTCGCCCTCCCAGATGCAGGCCGGACGCTACGCCGCCCACGACGTCGACCTGGGAGGTCGGCGGATCCGTGAGGGGGACATGGTCCTGCTCGGCTACGCGGCCGCCAATCAGGACCCCGTGGTGCGCTCGGCCCGAGGGCGGGACGAGCGGGCCAACCACGCCCACCTTTCCTTCTCCCACGGCGAGCACGGTTGCCCGTACGCGGCCAGGACGATCTCCGAGACCATCGCGGCGACCGCGGTCGAGGTCCTCCTGGACCGGTTGCCGGACGTCGAGCTCGCCGTCGCCCCCTCCGAGCTCCGTTGGCGCCCCTCGCCCTGGCTCCGCGGGGTCCAGAGTCTTCCCGTCACCTTCACCCCCGCGAGCCCCGAAGGAGCTCTTTGATGCCCTGTCCCGTGCAGCACAACGCCGACGGAATCCCCCTCGTCCACGCGATCCCCGACGACGTCCAGGCCGATCGCGAACGCCTCCACCAGGAGGGTCCGCTGACCCGGGTCGAACTCCCCGGCGGGGTCATGGCGTGGGCCACCACCCACCACGAGGTCAGTAAGCAGACCCTCAACGACCCGCGCCTGGTCAAGAGCGTCGACCACTGGGCGGACTACCAGAACGGCGTGGTCACCAAGGAGTGGCCCCTGATGGCCACCATCCCCACCGACGGGGTCAACATGCTCGCCCTGGACGGCGACGCCCACCGTCGTCTGCGCACCCTCACCGCGGCGCCCTTCTCGGCCCGGCGGGTGGAGCGGCTGCGTCCGCGCATCGAGCGCCTGACCGCCCTGTACCTGGACGCCCTGGAGGAGCGGGCCCACGAGCCCCAGGATCTGAAGTCCCTGTTCACCTTCAAGGTGCCGATCGGCGTCATCGCCGAGCTGTACGGGATCGAGGAGAAGGAGGGCGTCGACCTCGGCGAGATGTACGCCAAGCTCTTCTCCGGCACGACCGAGCCCGGCGAGCACATCGAGATCTACGGGGCCCTGTTCCAGTTCTTCACGGAGGTGGTGGCCCGTAAGCGCGCCACCCTGGACGAGTGCGACGACTTCACCGCCGACCTGATCAGGACGGGATCGGAGGGCGAGGACGGCCTCGACGACATGGAGATCGTCGTCACCCTGCTCACGGTGGTCGCGGCCGGACACGAGACCACGGTCAACCTGCTCACCAACGCGGTCCGGGCGCTCCTCAAGCACCCCGAACAGCACGAGCTGCTGAAGAGGGGCGAGGTGAGCTGGGAGGACGTGGTCGAGGAGACCCTGCGCTACGACCCGCCCAACAACGTCATGATGTTCCGCTTCGCCACCGAGGACATCGAGGTGGCCGGACGGACGATCAAGAAGGGCGAGGCCCTGATGACGCACTACGGGGCGGCGACCCGCGACCGCGCCGAGTTCGGCGAGGACGTGCACGTCTTCGACCCGAAGCGGACCCGAGGCCGCCACATCACCTTCGGCTACGGTCCGCACATCTGCCCGGGCGCCCCGCTGTCCCGGCTGGAGGCGGGGATCATCCTGCCGATGCTCTTCGAGCGTTTCCCGGACCTGCGCCTGGCCGTTCCGGACGAGGAGCTGGAGGTCGTCGCGGCGCTGGCCAGCAACAGCCTCAAGGAGTTCCCGGTCGTCCTGCGGCCCCGGGACGCCTGAGAAAACGTGTGAGATGGGCCGTCCCCGTCGGGGCGGCCCACGTCACGTTCCGGCCAGGGGATGATCAGAAATCGTCTAAAAGCGTGTGAAACCGGACAGTAGATGGGTCTCATCCCCGAGAATCGGCATTCCTGGTGTCGTTCCCGGCGGGGGGTATGAGTACATGTCGGAACGTGGCGCGGCGGCGGCCCTCGTCCTGCTCCTCCTCGCCACGGCCTGCGGGCCCGTCGAGGAACACCCCGGATCGGGGAACCCGCTCGAAGACGCGCCCGGACCCACGATGAGCCCCCCGCCGGCCGACGAGACCGGACCTCCCGAGCCCGGGAAGGACGAACGTCCCATCGGAAACGCCGCCGAACCCGAGGACGCCACCGAGTACATGATGGCCCTGGCCCGCTTCGACGACCCCGAGGCGATGCGACGCGGGACCGCGTTGGCGGTCGAGGACTCCGCCGCCCACCTCTATCTGCGCCACTTCGCGCAGGTCGCCGCCGCCCTCGACGAGGCGGGGGAGATACCGGACGCCGCCTCGGTGGAGCCCGACGCCGACGGTTTCGAGGTATGCCCGGCCGAGCCCGCGCCGGGCACCTGTGCCCGCTTCACCGACTTCACCACCGAGGAGGGGCTGGTCACGGGATTCCGGATCGACGACATCGACCCGGGGGAACGGCTGGTCTCGGCCCAGGACACCACCGCCGGCTCCGCGGGGGTCGAGGCCCGACTGATCACCGCCTACCGGTCGATCACCCGCGACGACCTCGTCGTCACCGCGGAGTTCACCACCACCGACGACGCCGATCTCGACCTTCCCGGAGCCTCCTACACCACCACCGACGGAGAGCGCAGACGTGCCTCCGAGGCGATCGGCGATCACCACCTGGAGGCGGGCCGGACCACGCAGACCATGCTCGCGTTCCCCGCCGGCACCCCGCTCGGAGGCCGACTCGCGGTCGGCGGCTGCCTGGCCGAATGCTCCTCCCGAGTGGACCTGGAGATCCCGGTCGGTTGACCTGGGCCGAGAACGGGGACGGGGCGCCGACGAACGTCGACGCCCCGTGTGCCCGCGGCGGGTGAGGGGTCAGCCCCCGACCCCGGAGGGTTCCGCCTCGTCGGGTGCGGGTTCGGGTTCGGGGGACTTCCTCCGACCGGAACCCAGGACCTCGAAGAAGACGTTGAGCAGCAGCGCGGAGATCGTGGCCGTGACCACCCCCGAGCTCAGGATCATCGAGGCCCAGTCCGGGAAGGCGGAGAAGAACGTGGGCGAGGCGATCGACAGGATGCCGAGTCCGAGGGAGACCGCCACGATGATCAGGTTGTTGGTGCCCTCGTAGTCCGCCTTGCCCAGGGTCTGGATACCCGCCGCGGCCACCGAGCCGAACAGCACCAGACCGGTGCCGCCGAGGACGGCCGAGGGGATCACCGCCACGATCTGACCCAGGAACGGGAAGAGCCCCATCGCGACGAGGAACGCCGCCCCCGTGGCCACCACGTAACGGCTCTTGACCCGGCTCAACGCGATGAGACCGATGTTCTGGCTGAAGGTACTGCCGGGGAAGGAGTTGAACAGCGGACCCACGACCGCCATGGCGGCGTCGGCGCGGAGGCCGTCCGCCAGACGTCGACCATCGATCCTGCTGCCCACGACCTGGCCCACGCCGAGGATGTCGGCCATACCCTCGGCCAGGATCACCACCATCACGATCGACATCGTCACGATCGCGGCGACCTGGAACTCCGGCGGACCGAAGTGGAAGAAGGCGGGCAGGGAGAAGGCCGGCCCCTCGCCCACGGAATCGAGGTCGAGACGGCCCAGGGACGCGGCGAGCAGAGTGCCCAGCAGCATGCCGATGAGGATCGCCGAGCGGTTCCACGCACCGCGCAGGACCTTGGTCAGCACCAGGATGATGGCCAGGGTCGCCCCGGCCAGGAGCATGTCGACGCCGGTGGGCACGCCGTCCTGCCCGCCCTCGGTGATCCAACCGACCGCCACCGGCATCAGCGTGATGCCGATGATGGTGATGACGCTGCCGGTGACGACCGGCGGGAAGAAACGGATCAGCCCGGCGATGACCGGCGCGATGAGGATGCCGAAGAGCCCCGCGACGATCGACGCGCCGAAGACGACGGGCAGGCCGTGGGAGTCGCCGATCGCGATCATCGCGGTGACCGGGGTGAACGAGGTGCCGATGACCAGCGGCATCCGGATGCCGAAGCGCCACACGCCGAGTGTCTGCACCAGGGTCATCAGGCCGCTGACCAGCAGGGCCGCGCTGATGATGAGGGCGGTATCGGTCGGGTTCAGGCCCAGGGCGGCGGCGACGATCAGCGGCGGGGTGATGACGCCCGTGTACAGCGACAGGATGTGCTGGAGGCCGTAGACGACCATCTGCCGAAGCGGTGGTCTCTCGTCCTCGGGGCGCTCGTCGACCGCGCGGCCCCGGTCGTCGGAGCGGGTGTCCGTGCCGCCCTTGGGGAACTTCATCGTGGCTGGGCCTTCCGGGGTGGTGCGGTGCGGGAGGGCGCCGAACACGGAGGCCGTGTCGTCGCGCGCCGGGCTCGGAACATGACGCCGAGCGGTCAAATCATCGGATGATCCGAATCAACATGCAAATTCGGGGTGAACGGTTGTAGAAAGACACCAATGCCCTCCGTTTCGAATTCGCTCCCCTCCGTATCCGTCCCGGGGCGTGCGCATGGCCTCCGCCGCGGTCCGCACACGCTTCACATCGCCCTCCACCGGGGGACTCCGGCCTCTCCGGACTCCCCTGAGACGACGACGGGGCCGGCCGCGGCACACCCCGCGACCGGCCCCGTAACGTGACGAAGACCGCTTTCGACGCCCGCCTCGACGGGCTTCCCTACCGGGTCCGCGCGACCCTGGACTCGTCCCACACCGGCTCGTCCGACTCGTACACGCGACCATCCGCGCCGAACACCACGAACCGGTCGAAGCCCCGGGCGAACCAACGGTCGTGCGTGACCGCCAGGACCGTCCCCTTGTAGGCGTCCAACGCCGACTCCAACGCCTCGGCCGACACCACGTCCAGGTTGTCGGTGGGCTCGTCCAACAGCAGCATCGTCGCCCCCGACAACTCCAGCAACAGCACCTGGAAGCGGGCCTGCTGACCGCCCGATAGCGTGTCGAAGGTCTGCTCGGCGCAGAGCGCCAGTTCATAGCGGTCCAGGGCACGACCAGCCTCGTCGCGGGGCACCCCCTTACGGGTCCCCGCCCCGTTGTGCAGGATGTCCAGGAGCGTGCGTCCGACGAACTCCGGATGCTCGTGGGTCTGGGCGAACCACCCCGGCAGTACCCGGGCGCCCAGACGGGCCCGCCCGGTGTGCGCCACCGGCTCCACCCGCTCGCGCTCCTCCTCCGGGACCTCCGAGGACGCCGGATCGTCCCCGCCCCGGGCGAGCAACCGCAGGAAGTGCGACTTACCGGAACCGTTGGACCCCAGGACACCGATCCGGTCGCCGTACCAGACCTCCAGATCGAAGGGGCGCATCAGCCCGGTCAGCTCCAGCCCCTCGCACACCAGGGCCCGTTTGCCGGTCCGTCCCCCGCGCAACCGCATCCGCAGGTTCTGCTCCCGAGGAGGGCCTTCGGGCGGCCCCACCTCCTCGAAACGTCGCAGGCGGGTGCGCGCGGACTGATAGCGGGTGGCCATGTCCGAGTTGTAGGACGCCTTCTGCTTGTACATGGCCACCAGGTCCCGGAGCTTGGCGTGCTCCTCGTCCCAACGGCGACGCAGCTCCTCCAACCGGGCGAACCTCTCCCGCCGGGCCTCGTGGTAGGTGTCGAAGGAACCTCCGTGCACCCACGCGCCGTTACCCGCCGGGCCCGTCTCGACCGTGACGATCCGATCGGGGACCCGACCGAGCAGCTCACGATCGTGCGAGACGAACAACAACGTCTTGGGGGAGGAGAGCAGCGCCTCCTCCAGCCACCGCTTCCCGGGAACGTCCAGATAGTTGTCGGGCTCGTCCAACAACAGCACCGGTGCCGGCCCGCGCAACAGCGCCTCGACGACCAGACGCTTCTGCTCGCCCCCGGACAGGGTGCGCACCTCACGCCACCGGCAGCCCATGTACGAGACCCCGAGCGCCGCCTCACAGCACTGGTCCCACACCACCTCGGCGTCGTAGCCTCCCGCGTCGGCGTAGCGGGTGATCGCCTCGGCGTAGCGCATCTGGGTCCGCTCGTCCTCGGAGACCATCATCGCCTCCTCGGCCCGCTCCAGCTCCGCGTGGGTCCGGCGCACCGATGGCGAGGAGACCGACACCAGCAGTTCGTGCACGGTGGTCGCGTCCCGCACGTGCCCCACGAACTGCGGCATCACCCCGAGCTCGCCGGTCACGGTCACGGCTCCGGAGCCGGCCCTCGCCTCTCCCCGGATCAGCCGCAACAGTGTGCTCTTACCGGAACCGTTCGCGCCGACGAGTGCGGTCCTGGACCCCTCGCCGACCTTGAACGACACCTCGTCCAGCAGCACTCTCCCGTCCGGGAGCGTGTAGGTGACCCGGTCGACGTCGATATGGCCCACGACCGTACCCCTCCTCATGACCTCGCACGGTCTTCCGTGCCCGGGAAGATTTCCATGCGAGGGGGCCGCGGGGCAACGGCTTTTCCCGTTCGACGGTCGGAGACGGAAGACAAGGACGGCCCCGGTGGCGGGACCGCCGTGACCAGGGGGTAACGTGCCGTTCGCCCGGAATCGACCTTCCTCACCGGGCGGGATGCGGAAGAAGTACACGATGACGGTCATCAAGCAGGTCGCCGACTTCGTCGGCCGATGGTTCGCGGTCCTGGTCCTGGCGGGGGCGCTCGTCGGGCTCGCGCTGCCCTCCCAGGCGGCGCAGATCACCCCGCACGTATCCCTGCTGCTCGGCGTCATCATGTTCGGCATGGGCCTGAGCATGCGCCCGGCGGACTTCCGGATCGTGGCCCGCCACCCGGGCGCCGTCCTGCTCGGCGTCCTCGCCCAGTACACGATCATGCCGCTGCTGGGATGGGGCATCGCCCACGCGTTCGGGCTGCCGCCCCTGCTGGTGGTCGGCATGATCCTGGTGGGCGCCTCGCCAGGGGGTACCTCGTCGAATGTCATCGTGTATTTGGCCAGGGGAGACGTCGCCCTGTCCGTGGCGATGACCTCCATCTCCACTCTGCTGGCGCCGTTCATCACCCCGCTGCTGGTCCTGGCCCTGGCCGGCTCGACCCTGGACGTCTCCGCCGGGGACATGTTCCTGTCCATCCTCCAGGTCGTGCTACTCCCGGTCGTGGGCGGTCTCCTGCTGCGTACCTTCGCCGGACGCCTGGTGGCCGGGATCCTGCCCGTACTGCCCCTGATCTCGGTGCTCGGCATCGTGCTGGTCGTCACCGGGGTGGTCGGAGCCAACGCCGACGCCGTCATGACCACCGGACTCCTCCTGGGGCTGGCCGTGATCGCGCACAACACCCTCGGCCTGGCCCTGGGCTACCTGGTGGGTCTGGCCGGGCGCCTGCCCGAGACCGGCCGTCGCGCCCTGAGCGTCGAGGTCGGCATGCAGAACTCGGGGCTGGCCGCGAGCCTGGCCACCGCGCACTTCGAGCCACTCGCCGCCCTACCCGGAGCGCTGTTCTCGGTCTGGCACAACCTCTCCGGGGCCGCCGTGGCCACCTTCTGGGCCCGCCGTCCCCCGGCGACCGAAGGAGACCGGGAGGAGACCCCCGCCCCCTGAGCCTCCGGGGTTGCCGGGCCGCCGGAGCGCGTGGCAGGCTCTGCCTTCCACATCCCCCGAACACGAGGACGGATACGCGTGGCCGCCCGTAAGAAGAAGCGCAAGCCCGGTAAGGGAAGGAACGACATCCGGCGGGGACCCACCCGCGACCCCGGCCCCACCGGCAACGTCGGCTGTTACTTCCTGCTGATCTCGATGCTCGTCATCGGACTGGTGATCGTCCTGTTGGAACTGTTCACCTGACCCGCCCGCGCCGCGCTTCGGGACGAAACCGTCCCGAAGCTGCGAAACCTCCGGGCGGCGAGGAGAGGTTTCCCCGCGAACCCGGGACCCACACCGAGTGGCCCTGTCCTCAAGCGGCCGGCGATCATCACCGAAAGTCATGGACCCATCACGATGCGCCTGTCAGGGTGGTCGTATGACCGAGCGACACCGTCTCGTGGTCCCCTGCTCCGGGTTCCTCGTACTCGCCCTGCTCTCCACCTCGGGGGTGTTCGTCGAGCGACTCGTCAACTGCACGGCCACCGGGCCACCACCCCGGATCACGGCCGCCGCCACATGCTCGGGCGAGCGGAGGCGCACACCCCGCGGTCACGTCCCCCGATGGCGTAGGCCCCCCTACTGCACCCACCACTGACCAGGGAGTACCCGTGAAACCCAGAAGACCCGGTCGTTGACCTTCCGCCCGGGGCCTGTGCCGGATCCCGGGCGGACCGCCGACCCCCGTCAACGAGTGACGGGGGTACCAACACGGGAATCTGCCGGAGACACTCGAGGCTCAACGGACCGGACGGGCCCCGCCGAAGTCGAGGCCCGAGGGGCCCCGAAACGAGGGAGGCCCCACACGTCCCGCCCCTCCGGGTCGTGAACGGCACCGGGAAGGTCGGGAACTGTCCCGAGAATCGCAAGAGAGCCTTCGAAGTAGTACCCGAAGGGTTTAGGGCAAAGAATTTCCAGAATCCCAGAACCCGGCTCTGAACTGTGATAACGCGAAATCCACCAGTGGCCGTCCGTTCGATCCGCCGCCCTTGCGCACGGAGGAACACGCGGTGTTCGGGGGGAATTCATCCACGCTTCGACCCCTCCCACGGCCCCCGGGACGTCCCCCTCGCGCCCCGGGAATCGGATGTCGGATACTGGTGCGCATGGCGATCATCTACAAGGCCGTACTCGACCCGGACAAACCGACCCTGATCGGTGCATGGCTCGACGGACGGTCATGGGCCGGAGACGGCCCCACCGAGATCCTCGGCTCCTACCGGTTCGACGACCCCGAAGGCGAGGTCGGAATCGAGAACTTCCTGGTCCGACGTGGCGAACGACTGCTCCACGTGCCGCTGACCTACCGCGGCGCCCCTCTCAGCGGCGCCGAGGAACACCTGGTCGGCACCATGGACCACTCCGTCCTCGGAGAACGCTGGGTCTACGACGGCACCGGCGACGAGACCGCCGTCGCCTGCTTCCGCCGAGCCTTGGAGGGCGCGCAGGAACAGGCCGCACTGGAGATCCGGGACGGAGACCGCGAACTCGGGACCAGGGAACAGACGGTCCTGATCTCCAGGGAGACCGACGGTCGGACCTCCGGCGAGGGACGCGTCGACATCCCCCACGTCCTGGATCGGGCCACCGAGGGCCCCACGCGACTCGTCGCCCGCTGGGACGGCGGCCGGGCCGTGGTCGCGACCCTGGGCTGACCTCCGCCCCACCGACGGCATCGCCCCCGGGGCGTCGTGTCGGTGGGGTGTGGTTGTCTCTTCCCATGGCTGTCGAGATCGAGCGGTTCCTCAGATTGGTCGACGCGCTCCCGGAGAGCACGCACCAGGACTCGGAGCGGTACACCACTTTCAGGGTGCGGGGCAGACCCTTCGGCTACCTGTGGCCCGACACCGCCACCGTGGGCCTCAAACAACCCCTGTGGGAGCAGGCCGCCCTGGTCGCCGAACGCCCCGACGTCTTCGAGGTCCAGTTCACCACCGGCGAGTTCGGCTGGGTGGTGGTCCACCTCGACGGCATCGAACTGGACGAACTCGGCGAGCTCACCCTGGAGGCCTGGTACCTGACGGTGCCCGACGAACTCCGGGAGAGCGCGCCGACCCCCGCCGCCCTGATCTCCGCCTGACCCCGCCCGTCACCCCGGCACCGATCCCGAACTGCTCCAGGGACCTCGGATCAACCCGTCACCGGGTAGGCATGGAATCCCTCACGCCCTTCGGCCGGCTCGATCGCGATCGAGCCATTGGTCATGACAGGTGCGGCTCCCGGGTTCAAGACCAGGTCCGACCCGTCCTCGAGATCGAGAATGATCGGCTTCTCCCAGGCTTCCAGATCCGTGATCGTCGCGTAGAGAACACCGTTGTTCGTGCTCACCGGTTTGATGGGGCGGCGCTCCGAGTCGTGCGAGAACCATTCGACCCAGAGCACCTCTCCTTCGACGGCATCGATGTTGACCAGGGTGAGACCGGGGTCCTCCGCCCAGCACGTCACATTCCTCGTTCCGTCGAAACCACACGTCGCCTCACCCCAACCGAGACGGGGCGCCGAATCCGCGGTGAGAGGGTCGTGATTGATGCTGAAGTCCGCGATTCCGGTGGCCGTATCGAAGAGCGCGATCGTTCCTCCACGGGTGTCCCGGTCCCAGGGGTTCCTGCTGTAGGAGGCGATGGCATAGAAGCGCCCGGGGCCCGCGGAACGTACGCTCTGCACCTGGTATCCATTGAGCGATCCATGGGCCATGACCATCTCTCCCGGATCGGGGTCCGTGTCCAAGAGGTCGGAGTACTCGTTCCTGGCCGCTTGGGAGTGAGTGGCGTGATCACCTTCCTCCCAGGTCTCCCAAAGCCTCTCGCCGGTGTCGACGTCGATTCCGTGCAGACGATGGACATCGTAGAGATCGGTGTCGGAATCCTCCGAGGTCGCTACGAGCACACCACTCTCATCAACGAAGCGCGGTGTTACGTGCGGTTCCGACCATGAGTGGCTTCCATCCTTCAGAACGAGGGAGTGCGCCCCTTGGTCGCTCAGAATCACTGAGTCGTTCGCCGCTCCGATGATCCTTCCCGAAAAGCCTCCCTCGGCCTCGGCGACGATGTGCCAGAGCGTCTCGCCTTCGAAGAGGTCCACGGCGAGCACCTCGGACATGAGACGGTCTCGGCTCGTACCCTCTCCGGGAATCCTTGTCTCGAAGGTTGCGATCGCCAGAACGGTGTCCGAGTGTTCCACGGTTCGAACCGAACGCGGGGTGGTTCCACCGTGCTCGGTGGTCGTGATCCACATGGGGGTGTCGTCCACGACGTTGTGAGCACGCAGGCCCTGCTCGCTCGCATGGACGACGATGGGCCCGAGGATGTCGATAGAGGAAAGTCCGCCTTGTCCGCTCAGGACATGGGGGGCGCCGCTCTGGTCGAAATCCAACGCCGGAAGGAATTCATCGAATTCTAGGGCCTCCATCCCCGGGGCCGCGGTTTCCGTTCCGGTTCTCGCCTCGGGCCCCACGGAAGTACAAGCGGAAGCGGTCAGCAGGGCCATAGCGGCCAATGAGGGGGACAGCCACCTTGTGCGCGAAGTGCGGTCGGTCGGCACTCGTTCTCCTGAGGGTTCGGGGGTACCACGCGTGATCGTAGGGGAACCGGTCTCGGAAAACGTGCTCATGCGGAAAAGGGCGCCTGGACCTCTCCTGCGGAGAACGGAGGCGCGGGCCCCTTGCCCGGGGCGATCCTCGTGACCGGGGCCGGCGGGGGCAGGGGTGTGTGACACGGGGGTGGAGGGAGAGTCACCCGTGAGGTGATACCGCGTTCCGATCTCGTGGGCCACAGTGGTGGCGGCCCGTCCCCCTCTGGTCATCGACCCCCGGAGGCCCTGTGGCGCATAACCAGGCCTGTGCGAACGCCAGGAACCCCGGCTGCTCGTGTTCGGGTTGCGGAGGCAGCCTGCACGGGTGGCCGGGCCACCTGGATCTGGCGAACGAGTACCCGGAAGAGCGCGAGAGACGTTATGAACAGGCTTACCGGGAATGGTGCCGCGAGGTGGGCACCGAGGAACGGGAGCGCCGTCGACGACTGGCCTCGCCGACCGAGGGGATGCTCCACTCGGCCACCACGATGGCCAGGATCGACATCGCAGGCCACCTGGCCGCCCGCCCCGCCACGGTGGCACGGATCAGAGAGCTCGGCCTCCGACTCAATACGCACGCCTTCGTCCACGTCCGAGTGGAGGCGCGTCGTCGCTCGGTCACCCGCCCCGAGACGGCGGACATCTCGCGGGTTCTGCCCGGACATTTCTGGTGTTCCCTGCTGACCGTGCTCGTGGAAGCCGCCGACCGGTGGGGGCGGGTGATCGACAAGGTGCCCGTGTACGCCCGCGAGCTTGTGGAGGAACGGACGCCACCGGGTTGGGGCGCGGCGCAGGAGGCGATCGCCGACACCGCCCTGGAGGCGGTGTGGCGTTGCGTGGTGGAACTTCTGGGGCTGCGTCCCCCGGAGGAACTCCTTCTGGTCATGCGGGTCCTGGCCCTCTTCGTCTGCCCTGATCCGGGCCGACATCCCGAGCTGCTGCGGGTCTGTCTGTCGCCGCTGCAACGCGGTGTTCTCCAGGAGACGACGACGATGCTCCTGCGACAGAGTCTCGTCCGTCCGTAGAGGTCACGGTCCTCTCACCGTCCGAGGAGGGGTGACAGGTCGACGGAGGGGGCACCGGTGTACTCCACCCCGGGTTCGGGCGGGACGGGTTCGCCGGAGACCGCGTCGGTGCAGTGGGCGTCGAACATCTGGGCCTCGTCCAGGGGGATCAGCCCGGAACGGTCCACCCGCCAACCTCGGACGAGCCGGGTGGGGGAGCGCCTCTCACCGTTCGGGCGGGGGAGGGCGTCGACGAGGGTGCGCACGACCAGGCCGGCCGGAGCCCCGCGGAGCAGGGCCAGGTGGAGACGTTCCACGACCTCGGGCCGTTGGACGTCGAAGGTCCGGCCTCGCCGTTCGATGGTGGTGGTCATCGTATGACCGGTGTTCAGGGTGAGGAGATGGTGTCGGCCGGGCACGTCGCGGAGGAGGGTGCGGAGCAGCGTGTGCGCTGCGGCGGAGAGCATGTTCCCAGTCTGCGCCGCCGAAGTGGACCGGATCGGGTTGTCCACAGGCCGGATTCAGTCGATTTCCGGAGGGCCGGGGCGGGGCGGAACGCCGGCCCAGATGGCGGAGAAGAGCTCCGACACGACGTCGTAGAGGAGACCGGGGGCACGAAGGTAGAGGCAGGGGGAGTTCCTGCCGTGGTCGTGTCGTGAGTAGAAGGTCAGGTAGGCGGCCTGATCGGTGAGGACGATCCGGTGGGAGTGGGGAAGGTCGAACAGACGCAGCTCCATGTTCGGCCGTTTCCTTCCCACCTCGTCCAGATAGTCGATGTTGGCGCCGATCTGATCGCGCAACAGGTGCTCGGTCACCCCCGGATCGGTGGTGCTCAGGGCTTCGGCGCGTTGCCGTAACCAGTGGCCGGAGCAGGTGTCGGGGTCGGGCAACAGCAGCTGTACGGGGACGGGGCGCGTGGCCCCGGCGGACCAGAGCGGGGCGAACACGTCACGGGTGAGCGTGTTGCCCCGCCCTGTCAGGACCTTGACCCTGCGGGCCCGGGCCAGGTCCTCCGCCAGATCGGCCTCGGCGAGACGCTGTTCGCGGTACACGCGGTGGACACCGGTACCCGTGAGGCGCGCGAGCAGGGAGATCGCCCACCACCGGGGGCGGGAGGCGCGGGCCCAGCCGAGCGCGCATACGAGGGCGGTGGCGAGGAGCGAGCTGAGTACACCGAGGCCGAAGGCGGTCATGTGATCCCCTCCATCAAGGGAGTGTCATCGTGGAGGCCCGGTCAGCACAGGTAGGGGAGCAGTTCCCGGGCGACGTGCGCGGCGTTGAACGCGGCCAGCTCGTGGTGGTCGTCGTTCTTCTCCTGGTCGGCGTTGTCGGAGATCCCCCGTACCACCACCCAGCCCGGGTTGGGAGAGGAGCTCACCGAGTTCTCCTGCCAGTACTGGCTCAGACCGCCGGACTCCATGTCGACCGCCAACACCTTGTCGTTGTAGTGCTTCAGGTAGCGACGCTCGTCGGCGTTGCGGTCGGCGATCACGGCCTCGCCCGATCCGACGAGACCGTGGAGCACCTCGAAGGTCCGCTTGCGGTGACCGTCGATCTGGCCCCGGATGCCGGCGGGGGAGCCGTGGTCGGTGAAGTAGGCGTTGACCGCGTGGACCATGCGCGCGGGGGTCTCCCGTTCCTCCCCTCGACGCTGTACGTCGTCGGCCTTGATCTTGCGGGAGTCGTAGTACACGATCCGGGTGGAGACGATCACGTTGCCGACCCGGGCGTCGACCGGGTCGAGTCCGCCACCGATCCCGACCAGGAGCCACAGGCGGGGGGAGTAGTGGTGGCGCAGGTGGTCCAGGGTGGACATCGTCGATCGTTGCCCGGGGCTGTGTGTGCGGGCGGCCACGACGGAGAGCGGCCCGCTCTCCGTCTCCACCGTGCCGGTGTTGAAGAAGAGGCCGTCGCGTCGTTCGCTTCGTTTCAGGCCGAAACGGTCGACCACCGCGCGCATCTCCTCCGGCAGGATCGTGACGACGCCGACGTCGGCGTGCCGTGATCCCTTCGGGTTCTCGATGCCCTCGGCCGGTGCCGAAGGGGTGGGGGTGATCCGTCGGTTGTCGACGTGGGCGCCGTCGCCGACGACGTTGCTGTTGTGGTTCTGACCTCCAAGGTTGACGATGCCGCTGTTGGTGCTCGGAAGATGGTTCGGGATCATGCCGCGTTTCCGTTCTGTCGGGGTCCGTTGTTCTGCTGGGGGGCGTGGTTCTCGACGTGGGCGCCGTCGCCGACGACGTTGCTGTTGTGGTTCTGACCACCGAGGTTGAGAATTCCGCTGTTGATGATCTGCGTCGCGCGGTCGTCGAACTCGGAGATGTCGACGCCTCGGGAGCACAGGAAGTCACTGGTGGCCTTGAGCAGTCGCCGCTCGATGTTCTTCATGTGGCCGAGGAGACGGATCTTGTCGAGCTGGACCTTGTTCCACTCCTGGGCCTTCTCCTCGCGAATGCTGAGACGACTGGCGATGGAGACGTTCCGGGTGGGGGTCAGGGTCGGGTCCGGTCGGCGAGTGACGAGCCGCCTGGCCAGATGCCAGGGATAGGAGACGATCCGCGGGAGGCGCGTGACCTCGCGGGGCAGACGGGTCAGGGAGCCGAAGGCGGCCGAGAGGACGGCGCGTTTTCCGCTCTGGCCGTACTCGCCGCCCTTGCGGAAGTGGTCCGGTGTCCGTGTCAGCGCGCAGGCGGCGAAGACCAGGCTGAGCGTGCGACCTCGGAGGCCGACCTGGAGGAGGACCGTGGCCATGAGTTCGGTCCCCGCGTCGGGAACGCTCACCTCGAGGAAGTGGTACAGGTTCGGGTCCTGGGAGTCGATGATCCGACGCATCGACGCCTTGTCGATCTTCCCTTTGAGCAGGGCGCGGTCGTCGGAGAGATCCGAGTCGGCCACGTACACCCGGTCTCGGGCGTTCACGGGGAGGCGGACGTCCTCGTCGTCCCCACGGAGCTGGTCGACGGCCTCGCGCAGGTGGTCCACCAGCTCGTGGGGTTTGAAGGGCGGATAGCGGTGCTCTCGTAGGGAGAGGGGCTGGTCGTCGCTTCCGGGCCGCAGGAGCTGGATGGTCATGGGCGGGTTCCACTGGTGGATGAGCTCGCCCGCACCGATGAAGGGTGATTCGTCGCCGAAGAGCGTGAAGACGGAGCTCTCCTCGTCCTCCTTCCCCTTGTGCTCGGGGCGGCGATAGACGACACAGGGGTGGTCCTGTTGTTCGGCCACGATCGTGGCGCGGGCGGAGAGCCTCTTCGGCCGGAGGGCCTCCTTCCGTTGGATCCCGTTGAGCCATATCTGGCGGACGATCCCGACGAGGACCGTCACCACGAGGACGGCGCAGCCCCATCGGCCCGCGAGGATCGCCTGCGCGGGTGAACCGAAGCCCAGGCCGAGCATGAGGAAGGCGATGATGAGCGCCGCGATCCCGACGCGTTTGAGCTTGAGGGTCTCCTCTCGGACCCTCCAGTCCCCGGTCGAGGGGAGACGCAGGGGGCGTCGGCGGTGGAATCGACGTTTCTTCCCTCGACGGGGCGTCAGCGGGTCCTCGGTCCGGGAGATCTTCGCCGAAAGGGCGACTGCGCGGTCCAGGAGGTGGAGGAGGAAGAATCCGCCCACCATCAGCGCGGTCGTCACCGTATGTCCGAACAGGAACGGCACCGCGACCGAGCTCAGCAGGGACAGCCTCAGGAACGCGGTCAGATGGGCGGCCAGCCAGGCGTGGTGCATGACGGGTACGAGGTCGAACCCGTAGGAGGGGGCCACCCGCCGACGTGGGGCCGTGCAGACCTCCCGGATGACGAGATCGCGAAAACCCTCGTCGACGTGGACACCGGCGCACAAGTGCCGTGTGGTGTTGAAGGGCCCGGATTCGGAGGTTCGCCGATCCGGGGGCGCGAGGAGGGTGGGCATACCGTTCCCTGTCTCGAAGGGGGTTAAGGTCAACGAGACCATAAGTGGTCGATCGAGTTAAAGTCAAGATGACCTTTAGGGGGATGCGGTGGACGACCGCTTGAAGAGGTCCGTCGGGGTGGAGTTGTCCCTGGTGACCGTGGACCTGGTGATCCTCACGATCCGTGAAGGAGAGGCCACGGTCCTGTTGGTGGAGAGGGGCGCGGAACCCTTCAAGGGGAGGGCGGCCCTGCCCGGTGGACGAGTGCGGTCCGACGAGACCCTGGGCGAGGGGGCGCTGCGTGAACTCCGGGAGGAGACGGACATCGACGGGACCCGCCTCCACCTCGAGCAGCTGGGGGCCTACGGAGACCCCGGCCGTGATCCTCGAGGAAGGGTGGTCACCATCGCCTACCTCGCGTTGGGGCCCGACCTTCCGGTGCCGAAAGGGGGGACGGACGCCGCGCACGCCTATTGGGCCCCGGTGACGGAACTGCTCGCCTCCCCCGACACCCTGGCCTTCGACCACGCGCGCGTACTCGACGACGCCCTGGAACGGGTGCGGGAACGGTTGGAGTACACCACCGTGGCGGCGGCCTTCTGTCCCGAACCCTTCACCCTCGGAGATCTGAGGGAGGTCTACGAGGTGCTGTGGGGGCGTTCCCTCGACGCCAGCAACTTCCGGCGCAAGGTCACCAGGTCCGAGGGCTTCGTGGTGGACACCGGAGAACAGCGCCCTCAGGCCACGGGGCGCCCCGCCGTCCTGTACCGAAGAGGTCCGGCGCGGCTGCTCAGCCCGCCCTTCCTCCGACCCGGAACGGTGTGATCCGGGCTCCGTGGTCTTCCATGCCCCGGAGAGGTTGATGTGGGGGAGGGCGGGGCATCACGGTCGGCATGGGGGAACTGGTGCTGGTCAGGCATGGGCAGACCGAATGGAGCAGGACGGGACGGCACACCGGGCTGACCGACGTGCCGTTGACGGAGGAGGGGGAGCGGCAGGCGGCCTCGTTGCGTGCGCCGTTGGCGCGGAGGCGGTTCGCCCTGGTGGCGACCAGCCCGCTGGCACGGGCCGTCCGCACCGCCGAACTCGCCGGGTTGAAAGGCCCCGTCGTCCTGCCCGACCTGGTCGAATGGGACTACGGGGCCTATGAGGGCATCACCTCCGCCGAGATCCACGAGGGGCGTCCCGAGTGGGATCTGTGGACCGACGGGGTCCCGCCCGGAGACATCGACCATCCGGGGGAGGGCCCCGAGCAGGTGGCCGAGCGGGTCGATCGGGTCCTGGAGCGGGTCGTTCCGGTTCTGGAGGAGGGGGACGTGGCGCTGGTCGCCCACGGCCACGTCCTGCGGGTCCTGACCGCGCGCCGTCTGGGTCTCCCTCCCGGCCGCGGGGCCCTGTTCCGTATGGAGACCGGGGCGCTGGGGGTGCTGGGCACCGAACACGGACGTCCGGTCCTCGGCGGGTGGAACCTCACCGGCTGAGGGGGAGGGCCCCGTGACGGCCCGAGGAGGGGCGGGACGGGAACCCGGACCTCGGGGGTTTTGTCGTGTGCTCGGTACCGGGTACTACCACGTGGTGGATGCACATGGATGACCCACAGAGAAACGGTGAACCCCTCCCGATCCCACGTCCGCGCCCTGCACCCGACGACGGACCACCGCCCCGCCGGCCGCCCTCGACCCCGCGTCGTCCCGACCGGGACGACGACTGACCACGAAGCCCGGCCCGGTTCCCCTCGACCGGGACGGGTGGTGGCCGGGAGAGGCCAGAATGGGGACATGGCCAAGCACGGTTCCCGTCTCCGACAGTCCCTTCCCGCCGACTCCCCCTGCCCCTGCGGCAGGTCGCGTACCTACGCGCTCTGTTGCGGTCGCCTGCATTCGGGCGAGTCCAAGGCGGCCACGGCCGAGGACCTGATGCGTTCGCGCTACAGCGCCTTCGTGGTCGGCGACGAGGAGTACCTGTCGCGTTCCTGGCACCCCGACACCCGTCCCCGTGACGTGGGGGTGGACGCCGACACCGTGTGGAGGGGGCTGGAGATCCTGGGGAGCACGGAGGGCACCCCCTTCCACGACGAGGGCACCGTCGAGTTCCGGGCCCGTTACCGGGAGGGCGGGCGGGACGGCGAGATCCACGAGAACAGCCGTTTCCTGCGCCACGGGGGAGCCTGGGTCTACCTGGACGCGCTCGGCGGGCGTTGACCGGCGGCCCCGTCCGAGGGGGAGGGGCGAGGTGGGCGGGGCGGTTCAGGGCCCGCCCTTCTCAGTTGCCCTCGCGCAGGAGGATCGCCAGCAGCCTCGACCTGGCGGCGGTGTCGTGGTCGGGGTGGTGCCGGGCCAGCGCCTCCAGGACGGGGAGGGCGTCGGGGTGGGCTCCTATGACCAGCGGGTCGGGGTCGGTCAGGAGCATCCGTTCCACGTCGGGGGAGCCCTTGGAGGAGAGGAAGGCGGACAGGTCGGAGTCGTCGGGCGCCATCGCGGCGGCGACCATGTCGATCACCACCCAGGGCCCGTGGGCGGCCAGCAGGTGGTCGATACCGCGCTGATTGAGCATGCCCGAGGAGAGCAGGACCACCGCCGCCATGCTGGAGTCGGTGGGGCGGGGCGAGCACAGCATGGCGCGTAGCTGCGGTTCGATGTCGGAGCTGGTGGTGTTGAGGACCTGTGTGCCCACCCAACGGCGGAGCGCCAATCCGGGCCCGCGGACCACGGCGGCGATCTGGCGGAGGGCCTCGGCCGGTCCCCGGCGGTCCAGCCAGGGCGCGACCTCGCGCAGCCGTTCCTCATAGGGCAGGACGGCCAGGGCATCGAGGAAGCGGGAGGCGCAGGCCTCCGCGAGGGTGTCGACGATGGGGGCGTGCACCCCCACCTCCAGCAGCATCCGGCGTACCCCGTAGCGGCCCAGAGCGGTGAGCTCGACGGTGCACCGGCCGTGCCGGTCCTCGTCTGGGGCGGTGGAGGGACGGTGGTCCAAGAGCACCGCGCCGGTGTCGGAGAGCTGCCACAGGACGTGCAGGAGTAGTTGGGCCGTCTCGGGGGTCCCGCCGGGCGGTCCGGCGGGCAGGGGTCTGGACAGGGTCTCCTCGGAGAGGGTGTCGAGGTCGGGGCGGTGGCCGTCGGGGGCCTCGTAGAGGAAGCGCAGGACCCCCGGGAGCAGTTCGGGCCCGGTCGTGCCGGGTGCGGGTGATTCGGGGCGTGCGAGGTCGCCTCGGGCCTGGGCGATGGTGCGTTCGAACTCCTGGAACCACCAGCCGAGCACCCGTTCGGAATCGCGTACCTGGTGTTCCAGGTCGGGTGCGGGGCGGGCGAGGGAGTCGTCGATACGGACCAGTCCCAGCCGCAGCGCCGCCGACCAGGGGACGACGAAGTGCGCGACGTCGGCGGCCGAGTTCAGGCCGCCGAGCCAGGTGACGCGGTCGGCCGGTCGGCCGAGCAGGTCGTTGGGCCAGAGGGAGAAGCGGGAGATGGCGGTTCGGGCGTCGTCGATGCCTGGGACGCCTCCGGTGGTGACCGGGGTGGCGGGGGCGCTCCACCGGGCCAGGCTGAGGGCGTCGCACAGGAGGGGGGAGTCCAGCGCCATGCGGGCGAGGACGTCGTTGGGCAACAGTGACACGGGCCTGGCTGACAGGGGCGGGTGTCCCGGGCGCGACGGTTCGTGAGAGGGCATGTCCGGTCCCGGTTTCTAACGTTCGGGTCGTGGGTGGAGTGAGGACACCTCTTATTACCGCTCCGAGGAGGTGCGGTGGGGTGGTTTCGCGCAGATCGGTACGAACCCGGGAACGGTGTCGACGTGCCGGAAAGGCCTTCGCCGGGCGCTTTCCGCGCGGGTTCCCCGTGGTCGGACCGGGGGTGATCGCGGCGAGGGGGTCGGTACGGACGCGGATCGCCCGGCCGTTCGAGACGGGATGAACCGATCACATGATGATCCTCACCGTCACCGTGTGGAAACGTCCGGTGTGGAACGGCTCGAAGTGGGTAGCGAGGCGAGGCGCCGCGAAGCCGGATCCGAGATGAAGGGCTCTTCAGGGGGCTTTTCGCGTCCCGGTGCCCTCCCCGCTCATGACCTGGGTCTTCCGGACACGAGATCACCTGTCGGTCACGACCCGATGGGGTGGGGCGAACGTCGTTTTTACCACTACGTCACCGTGTGTAGGATTCCCCGAGCGATCGCGTTACGTGGACCACGTTCCCGCGCGATCTACCTCCCAGCCTCAGCCCCTGAGTACGCCACGGCTTCGCACGGCCGTGTTCCCGGACCCGGGGGCACACGTTTGCCCTGTGCCCTTCGGGCCGTACTGAGAGGTGGATATGTCCCCTGACACCGTTGGCCTCGCACTCCTCCTTCTGGGGGTGTTGCTGCTGATCTCCAAGCTCGTCCGGGTCAAGTGGAAGTTGACCCAGAAGCTCTACCTGCCGAGCTCGATCATCGGCGGCGGCATCGCGTTGCTGTTCGGCCCCGACATCTTCGGTCGCCTCATGGGTCTGCTCGCCGATCGCGGTATCGCGGTCGGGTTCGCCGAGCGGGCCGCGGAGGGGGGTCTCTTCGGTGTCGACATCATGTCGGTCTGGTCGGCGCTTCCCGGTCTGCTCATCTCGGTGGTCTTCGCCAGCCTCTTCCTCGGTAAGCGACTGCCGAAGATGCGCGACGCCGTCGACCTGGCCGGTCCCAACCTGGCCTTCGGCATCACCGTGGCCAGCGGCCAGTACGTGATCGGCATCCTGCTGGCCCTGCTGATCCTGGTGCCCTTCCTGAACGTCCCGGTGGTCTCCGGGGCGCTCATCGAGATCGGCTTCCTCGGCGGTCACGGTACCGCCGCGGGTCTGGGCAACACCTTCGAACAGGTCGGCTGGGGAGAGGGTCAGGACCTCGCCCTGGGCATGGCCACCGTCGGTCTGCTCTCCGGGATCATCATCGGCATCGTCCTCATCAACTGGGGCGCGCGCCGTGGCAAGACCTCGGAGCTGGACGCCTCCAACCGCGGGACCGACCGTGAGCAGGCCGGTCTCATCGAGCACGAGAAGCGCACCCACGGCTCGACCATGACCGTGCACCCCTCCTCGATGGACCCGCTCACCCTCCACTTCGGTCTGGTCGCGCTCGCGATCATCATCGGCCAGCTGCTCCTGTCCGGCCTCCAGTGGACGGAGCGGATGCTGTGGGCCGACACCATCGAGATCATGGCCTTCGTGCCGCTGTTCCCGCTGGCCATGATCGGCGGCATCATCGTCCAGATCTTCATCGACCGTCTCGACAAGAACCACATCGTGGACGAGCGTTCGGTCGAGCGGATCCAGGGCATGTCGCTGGACGTCCTGATCATCGCGGCCATGGCGACCCTGTCGCTCCAGGCCATCGCCGACAACTTCGTGGCGTTCCTCGTCCTGTCGGTCGGCGGCATCCTGTGGTGCCTGTTCACCTTCCTCGTGCTGGCGCCGCGCATCATGCCGAACTACTGGTTCGAGCGCGGCATCGGCGAGTTCGGGCAGTCCCTGGGCGTCACCGCCACGGGCATGGTGCTGATGCGCGTGGTCGACCCGGAGGCCAGGACCCCCGCCTATCCGGCCTTCGGCTACAAGCAGCTGATCTTCGAGCCGTTCTTCGGCGGTGGTCTGGTCACCGCCGCGGCGATTCCGCTGATGGTCAGCCCGCTCGTGGGCCCCTGGGGCTTCCTGGGCATCATGGCGGTCACGATGGCGGCGGCGCTCTTCTTCGGTCTGGTGGTGCTGCGGCGCAGGCGTGCCAAGGCCGAGTCCGGGGCCGAGCCAGCGCCCGGGGCCCGGGAACAGGATCCGGTCGCCTGATCCGGACCACTCCTTCGCCGTAGGGCGTGCCGTCGACGGCACGCCCCACGGGCGTCTCAGGAGGCGGGGGCCTGTGCCTGGGCGGCTCGGGCCCGTGCGGCCACCCACGGATCGGGATGGTGGCGGCCCAGCATCCTCAGGACCTCGCGCGTGTCCGGATGCTCGGGGTTCCAGAGACGCCCCACGTCGTCGAACAGGCGCCGGTCGATCCCCTCGGCGGCCTCGGAGGCGAGGAAGGACTTCAGGCCCGTCTCACCCATGGCGGTGGCCGCGGCGAACACGTCGATGGCGGTCCAGTGGCCGAAGGCGACGCTCAACTCCTCCCGCTCGACCTCCGAGAGCATGTGCGAGGACAACAGGACCACCGAGGCCATCCCGGCCACGGTCGGATCCGGATGTTCGAGCAGCCGGCGCAGGGACGGTTCGATCCGGGAGCTGACGGTGCCCAGCGCGAGCGCGGCGTTCCAACGGCGCAGCGCCCGCCCGGGTCCGGCGGCCACCGCGACGATCTCCCGGAGGGCGTTCTCGGGTGAGCGCGTGTCCAGCCACGAGGTGAGGGCGAGGAGCTGACCGTCGGGGGAGAAGGTCGCCAGCGCGTCCAGGAAGCGGTCGGCCTCCAGACGGACGAAGTCCTCGATCAGTGGAGCCGGACATCGGCGCGCGAGCAGGATCTGTCGGACCCCGTAGCGCCCGAGGTCGGTCAACTCCACCCAGATCCGTTCCGGACCGTGCTCCTCGGGGCCGGCCCCCGGCCGACCGTCCCGGATCACGGTCACCGCCCCGGTGTCCCGGAGCTGGAGCACCCCTCGGGCCAGGCGGCCGAGGTTGCGGCCGGGGCGGTGCACCGGTAGATAGGCCTCCTCCTGGGCGGTCGTGACCTCGTGGGTCATCCGTCCCAGAGGGACCCGTGCCCCGTCGGGGGCCTCGTAGAGCCGACTCAGCGCGGTGTCGGGTTCGACGTCGGCGACGCCTCGTAGCGAACGTTCCACGCACTCCTGGAAACTGAGGGTCCACCAGCGCAGGACCCGGTCGGTGGAACCGGACCACCTGTCCAGGTCGGGGGCGGGGCGGGCCTGGGCGGTCTCGCACTCGACCAGCCCCAGGCGTAGGGCCGTACGCCAGGGGTGCAGGAAGCGGGAGGCCTGTTTCGGGGAGGCGAGCCGCCGCAGCCAGAGGTCGCGGTGGTGCTCCTCCCGCCGTAGATGTCGGGGCCAGAGCCCGAACTCGCGGATCGCCGCCCGGGTGTCGTTCAGGTCGGGGAGCCCTTGGACGTCGACGCGGGTGACCGGGCCGCACCAGCGGGCGAGCCGCAGCGCGGTGCCCAACAGGGGGCTGAGCAGAGCCGAGCGGGCCAGTTCCCGCGGGGGACGCAGGGAGACCGGTCGGGCCGTGAATCGCCGGTGGGCCGACGCGTCCGAACGGTGGGAAGACATCTGGGCCCCCGGGTTCTGGATTCTCGAACTTCGTTGTCTCCCTTGTACAGCCCGTTCGTGGACCCGTGTGGCTGTTTTGTCGACATCACGGGATGAGATCGCCGAAAGAGGGGTTTCGGGCGTGGTGGGAACCGGACCCGAGGAGGAGGGATCCCGGATTCCGACAGGGGAAATCCGGGACTCCAGGGTCCGATTCCCGGAATCCCGGAAGTGTTTCTCCGGAGTCGGCCCGACTCAGTGCAGGTACGAGGCGCCGTTCAGGTCCAGCACGGAGCCGGAGGCCCACTCGGCCTCTGGAGAGGCCAGGTGCAGCACGGCCGCCGCGATCTCCTCGGGCGTGGCCACACGGCCGAAGGGGCTCTGAGCGAGGACCTCGTCGGTGATCCGGTGGGCCACGCGTTCGGTGGCGATGAACCCCGGGGCGATCGAGGCCACCGCGATACCGTGCGGGGCCAGGGAGACGGCCAACGACTGGCCCAGCGAGTGCAGGGCGGCCTTGCTCGCCCCGTAGGCCGGGTGGTCGGGCTCCCCCTTGAAAGCGCCGCGCGAGCCGATGTTGACGATACGGCCCCGCACGCCCCGTTCGATCATGTTGCGGGCCGCCTGATGGGACAGGTGGGCGGCGCCCAGGATGTTGACATCCACGGTCTCCCGCCAGACGCGGGACCACTCCTCGAAGGAGGTGTCGGCGACCGGGTGGGGGAGGTTCACCGCCGCGTTGTTCACCAGGACGTCGACGCCACCGAGCCGTTCCACCGCGGTCGCGACGAGGGCGGGCGGGGCGTCGGGGTCCCGCAGGTCGGCCTCGATCAGTGTGTGGTCCTTCCCGGGCAGAAGTCCCAGAAGCTCCTCGGCCTCGGAGCTGCTGGAGCCGTAGTGCACGGCCACCCGGTCTCCGGCCTGTGCGAAGGCGAGGGCGATCGCCCGTCCGAGACCTCTGGCGGCACCGGTGATCAGGACACTGCGGTTCATGGGGGGCCTTTCGACGAGGGCGAAGGGAAACGCGTACCACCCTAGTCCGGAGTGTCGTGGGGTTCGGAGGCGGGCGCGGGAGAGGGGCCCGGCCGCCTGAGGCGGGACGGCCGGACGGGGTCGGAAGGGTTCAGCGGACGAGCGCGGTGTCCGGGGCGAGCGCGCCCTCGGCGACCAGCGCCAGCACCGTGTCGGCCCAGGGGCGGGCGTCCACGGCTCGAACGAAGGCCTCCGGGTCGCCTCCGGCCGGCGGGAGACCGGCCGCGAGCAGGTCGTGGGCGGCGCCCATGGGCCGACGGACCGCCAGCCAGCGGTCCATCAGGCCCTCCACGTCGATCGGGCGGGCCCGCGCCGCCAGATCCAGCAGTTCGCCGGCGGTCAGGTCGGAGACCGGCGGGATCCGGGGGAGGTCGATCCCGGAGACCCGCAGTCGGCGGTCGACGCAGTGGTCGCCCAAGGCCGTGATCCGGTAGCGCCCCGGGGCGGTCTCCTCCACCGCTCCCAGTCGTGAGAGAGCCTTCAGGGACCGGTGGACGTGCCCGGCCGGGTCGTCCTCGCCCGCACCGATGTGAGCGAGGTCGGCGATGGAGCGGGCCCGTCCGGTCAGGAAGAGTTCGCCGAGGAGGAGGAAGGGGGTGGGGCCGGGCAGGGCCGTCATGGTGAAGAGCGCGTCGGCCCAGGCGTCGGCGGCGGCGCCTGGGCGCCTCCGGGACCAGGCCCGGGCCGCGGACCCGGGGAGGATGTGCAGGTAGGTGGTGCGCAGCAGTCCGGCGGCGCGGGCGACGCCGAACACGGGGCCGATCTCTTCGGGGGCCACGTCCAGGGTCTCGGCGGCCTCGACCACGTCGTCGTCGTTCAGCGCGTCGTGTTCGGTGCCCGGGCGCAACAGTCGGTAGGGGGCGACCCAGTCCGCGAGGCGGGCCGCGCGGCACAGGAGGGGGCAGTCCTCGGCGAGGGCGTCCAGGTCGCGTGGGGGCGCGGGCAGGTGCGGGCGGATCGGGTCGGCGTCGACCTCTCCGTGGCCGAGGCGATCCAGGAGCGGGGCGGCGACCTCGAACGCGGGCTCCTCCACCGGGGTGGTCGGGTCGATCGGGTCCAGATCGACCGTCTCGATCAGGGCGCGTAGCCGTCGGGGGCTCTCGGTCGAGATCAGCCTGCCGGTGGAGACCAGGTGGTCGCACCAGGACAGCCAGGTGTCGCGGAACCCGTGGGGCGGCCGTTCGCGGCGGCGGATCGCCTCGGCGACCTCGAGGACGTCGTCGAGGGTCCAGTCGGCGGGGTCGGGCGCTCCGCGGTCCCGGTGGACGCCGAGGAGAAGGACGAGGGCCTCGGTCTCGACCGGGGCGGGGTTCCGGGCGGCGCGCGCCCAGTCGAGGCAGTCGGAGATGGCGGAGATGAGCCGGTCGGTCATGGTCTGGTCACCGAACGTGATGTGGGGGCTGAAACGGCATCAGAGTAGCCCCCTCGCCTGTCTTCGTGGGGGTGAACATCGAAACCGCCCGAGGTGTTCTCTCGAGTGGTCGGGGGGCGGCGTGTGAGCCTGGAAGAAATGCTGATAAAAGGTGATGTGAACGAAGGAAAACACATTTGCGTAGAGGGTAACGATTACCTCGTTTTGGGCATGGTCAATCCTTGTTTCAGTGGCCGAATCCGGCCACTTTTCGGACCTTCGTCGTGTTCGGTCGCGTGGCGGGGAAAGTGACTTCACAAGAGCCTCTCACCTCCATCTCCTGGGGGGCTCGGACCTTCGGGACAGTTCGCCGGTACCGGAAGGCGGGGGTGGACTACCCATGGGTGAGGTTTGTCGTTACCTCAGAAGAGTACGTATTCCGTTAAAGGCGATCCTCGATCGTATTTCGCGTGTGCTCTCACCCCAGGAGGTCGGTGGCGTGGCAAGGAGCCCCGTACCGGAAAGACGCCCTGAATGGCCCGAGGAGCTGGACGTCGAACGGCTCCTCGGAGAGGGATGGCGTCCCACGCCCTTTAGAGAGTTCATTCTCAAGATCCACAGCCGCTGCAATCTGGCCTGCGACTACTGCTACATGTACGAGATGGCCGATCAGAGTTGGCGCTCCCAGCCCCGACGGATGGCCAGGGTCACGGTCGAGCGGGTCGCCGAACGCATCGCCGAACACGCCCGCGCCCACGGCCGGGACCGGGTGGACATCGTCCTTCACGGCGGCGAACCCCTCCTGGTGGGGGTGGAGCACCTGCGCCACACCGCGCAGTCACTGCGCAAGGCCTGCGAGCCCGACGTGGAGGTCCACCTGCGCATGCAGACCAACGGCGTGCTCATCGACCCCCACTTCCTCGACCTGTTCGAGGAGTTCGGGATCCGTGTCGGCGTCAGCATCGACGGCGCGCCCGCCGATCACGACCGCCACCGCACCCGCGCCAACGGTCGGGGAACCCACGCCGAGGTCCGGGCGGGGATCGAACGCCTCAACGCCCGACACGGACACCTGCTGGCCGGACTGCTCGCCACGATCGACCTGGAATCGGACCCGGTCACCACCTACGAGCATCTCCTGGACTACGGCCCACCCGGGGTGGACTTCCTCCTGCCGCACGGGAACTGGGACGAGCCACCGCCGGGCTGGTCGCCGACCGAACCCCGTTACGGGGCCTGGATGGCCGCCGTGTTCGACCGTTGGTACGGAGCGCCCGAACGCGAGACCAACATCCGCATGTTCAACGAGATCATCCGCCTGGTGCTGGGCGGATCCTCGCGCACCGAGAGCGTCGGACTCTCCCCGGCCGCCCTGGTGGTGGTGGAGACCGACGGCTCCATCGAACAGGTCGACAGCCTCAAGTCGGCCTTCGAGGGCGCGACCCGCACCCCTCTGCACACCTTCACCCACCCCTTCGACGACGCCCTCTACCTGCCATCGGTGGCCGCCCGACAGATCGGTGCCCGGGCCCTGAGCCCCACCTGCACCGCCTGCCCGCTCTCCCGGGTCTGCGGAGGAGGGCTCTACCCGCACCGCTACGCCTCCGGAAGCGGTTTCCTCAACCCCTCGGTGTACTGCGCCGACCTCTACCACCTGATCGCCCACATCCAACGGACCGTGGCCGCCGACGTGGCCCGGATCAGGAAGGGACAGTAGATGCCCGGACCGGTCCCCGCCCCCCTGTTCGACGCGTTGGCCCGGGGCGGTGGCGGTCACGAGGCCATCGCCCACCTGCGCGCCGCACAGTACGGCAAGCACCTGCTCCTGCTCCGCCGCGTCGTGGACGCGACCCTGGAGGGTCGCCATCCCGAGGCCGCACGTGTCCGAGAGGCCTACGAACTCCTGGCCCGGGCCCAGGAACACGCCCCGGAACCGGTGACCGGGGTCCTGCGTCACCCCACCGTGGGGGTGTGGGCACGCCGTACGCTGCTCTCCCTGGGCGGTCATCTCCCCGGGCCTCCCCGGCTCGGAACCCTGTCCGCGCTCGCCGCCGCCGCGGCTTTGCGCGCACGGACCGACGCCCGACTGCGGGTGCCCCTGGACGGTCCCACGGCGCCCCTGCCCTCACTGGGACGCGCCCTGGTGGGGGAGGGGACACGAGGCGCGTGGTGCGAGATCGGCGGTGGGAGGGCGCTCCTGCGGAGACCGGGCGGCCCGGAGGTGGAGGTCCCCGAGGATCCGCACGAGGACGCCCCCGGCTGGCAGGCGCTACGCCGCCTCGAAGCGTGCCACCGCGGCCGTCGGGTCGAGCTCTACCTGGACGACCAGGATCCCGACCGGCTGCCCGGAACCGACCTGCCGGCCCGAAGACTCTCTCCTGGTGAGACGGTGACGTGGCGCCGGGCCCTGGAAGGGGCCTGGGAGCTCTTGGTGGAGTACCACGAAGAGGTGGCGGAGGAGGTCGCCGCCCTGGTCCTCACCCTCACACCGATCACCACCCCCGGGAACGGGACGCACACCAGCGCCACCGCCCAGCACGCCTTCGGCAACCTGGGGCTGTCCACCCCGACGGGGCCGGTGCCGTTCGCGCTCACCTTCGCGCACGAGGTCCAGCACGCCAAGCTCACCGCTCTGCTCGACCTGGTCGACCTCACCCTCCCCGAGGACGGCGCCCGTTTCTACGCGCCCTGGCGCCCCGACCCCCGTCCCGCCGCCGGACTGCTGCAGGGGGTGTACGCCCATCTGGGCGTGGCCGGGTTCTGGGGCAGGCATCGCCACACGGTCCGAGGGGAGGAGGCGCGCCGGGCCCACGCGGACTTCGCGCACTGGCGACGTTCCACGTCCGACGCCGCCCGTGTCCTGGCCGGCTCGGGCAGGCTCACCGCCGAGGGGGAACGGTTCCTGGCCCGGACCGGACTCACCCTGAGGGAATGGCTGGAGGAACCGGTTCCGGTCGAGGCGGAGCGGGCCGCGCGGGAGACGGCCCGCCGCCACCTCGACCGGTGGCGGGCGCGCAACGGAGCCCTACGGCACGGGGCGCTCCGATAAGAGGGCGACCGGGCCGGGGGACGGGCCGGCCCGGTGTTCTACAGCAGGGGCGGGTCGAAGTCGGAGACGAGCCGTCGGCCCTCCTCACAGGCACTGGTGAAACCGTGCTCGCGTCCCAGGGTGCGCACATAGGCCGTGTGCGTCCGTTCGGCCAGCTCCTTGGCCGCGACCGTGTCCCGCGCGGCGCGCAGGTCCAGGGCCAGGTTCGAGGCGCAGGCCAGGGCGCTCGGATGGTCCTCGCCCACCAGGGAGCGGAAGCGGCGCAGGGTGCCCCGCCCCAGACGGACGGCGTTGTCGATCTCGCCGAGGGCGGCCAGGTCGCCCGCCAGGTTGGTGGCGGCCGCCAACGTGTAGTGGTGATCGCGGCCCAGGCGCGCCTCCAGGGCGGCCAGCGCCGACTCGTTCATCGATCGGGACCGTACGGGGTCGCCCATCAGCCGATACAGGAGGGCGACGTTGCTGGTGCAGCCGTGCTTGTAGGGATGGTCGTGGCCGTAGGCCTGGGCATAGCGCTGGTCGGTGTCCTCGGCCAACTCCAGCGCCCCGGCCAGTTCGCCGGTGGCCCGCCACAGATTGGCCAGGCACATCGCCGCGGCCAGGGTGCTGGGGTGGTTGATGCCGTACAGGCGCAGGTAACGGGAATGGGCGTCCTGGCCGAGTTCGAGCGCCTCGTCGACCTCACCGGACAGGCGGCGGGCGATCGACAGGTCCACCTGGGCGCGCAGGGTGCGAGGGTCGTCCACGCCCAACTGCTCGCGTCCGTAGGCCAGGGCGTCCTCGCCCAGGTCGCAGGCCTCGGTGAAGTCGCCGGCCAGGCGCACCGCCTGCGCCATGCCGTTCCAGTACGACAGCAGGGCGGGCGAGCCGCCCACGGGGCCGCTGCGTTTGAACAGCATGTAGGCGCGTTCGTGTTCCTTCTGGGCGGTGGTGAAGTCACTGGTCAGAGCGTGGTCCAACGCCAGGTTGTTCAGGGCGCGCAGGGTGGCGGCGTCGTTGGGGCCGAAGGCGTCCTCGTACCGGTTCAGTACCTCCTCGTCGTGTTCACGGGCCTTCCAGAAGTCCCCGTGGGAGCGGTAGTCGGCGCCCCGCCCGGAGAGCACGGCCAGGGTGTCCGGATGGTCGGGGCCCAGGATGTCGTTCATCAGGGGCAGGATCGCCCGGTTGATGTCCCGGGCCTCCGAGAAACGGCCCAGGTCCCGCAATCGGTTGGCGTACTTGGCCTGGGCGCGCAGGACGTAGGGGTCGGCGCGGCCGGAATCGGCGGTCCACCTCTCGATGAAGTTGCGGGCGTAGCGGCTCGCGGTCTCGTAGTTGCCCGAGTTGTACAGGAAGTTGAGCATGTTCAGCCCGAACTCGCGGACCTCGGAGAGGTCGGATTCGGCGACCCGGGCCGGACGCATGTGCGAGAGCAGTTCCAGGTAGCGGGCCTGCGCGGCGGAGTCGGTGAAGCTGGTGGGGGCGGCGGCGCTGAGCAGCGACCACACCTCGACGCGGATCGTCTCCTGGGTGCAGTCGTCCAGTTCCTCGCGGACCAGGGCCTGGATCAGTCGGTGCACCTGGATGGTGCGGTTGGTGTTGTCGAGCCGGACCAGGGCGTAGCGGCCGAGCTGCCCGATGGCCTTGCTCAGCCGGATGGGGTCGGCCATCAGCTCGGCCATCTCGGGGCGTACGTGGCCCTCCTCCACGGGGAAGAAGAGGTCGCGGGGGATCGGTTCGGGGCCGAAGAAGGCACAGCAGCGCAGGAGGTCCATCGCCTCGGGCAGGTTCTCCTGGAGCTTGGCCACCGACAACTGCCAGGCGGCCGTCATGGGCTGGGGGTACTCGGGGGGTTTGCCCTCGCGCAGTAGGGGGCCGGTGCGTTCGGAGAGCAGCCCCAGGTACTCCTGGACCGACATGCCGGTCTCGGCCTGGAGCGCCCCCGCCTGTTCCAGGGCCAAAGGCAGGTGGCCCAGGGCCTCGGCCAGTTCGGCGGCCTCCGCGGTCGTGATGCCCCGAGGGATGCGTCTGGTGAGGAATTCGACGCTCTCGCGTTCGGAGAAGACGTTCACCGGCACGGTCTCGGCCACCCCGCCCCAACGGTGGTTGCGCGTGGTGATCAGGACGTGGCCCGGACCCTGGGGGATGACGTCGTTGAGCTCCTCGGGCTCGTCGGCGTTGTCGAAGACCAGCAGCCACCGCGAGTACGGATCGCCGCGTCGCAGCGCCTCCAGGACCCCGTTGGCGGCGTCCTCCACGCCGGTGACCGCGGGGCCGGGGAGGTTGAGGTGCGGGGCCAGGTGGGCCAGGGCGGAGCGGACCAGGCCGGGCTGGTCGGCCATGATCCACCAGACCAGGTCGTACTCCTCACGGAAGCGGTGGGCGTACTCCACCGCCATGAGCGTCTTCCCGACACCGCCGTACCCGTGCAGGGTCCTGGGGACGATCGGCTCGGGGGTCGGGACCACCGCGGTCACCTGGTTCATCAGTCCGGCCCGGAGTTCGTTGAGCTGCTCGGCCCGGCCGGTGAAGTTCTTGTGACGCGGTGGGACCCTCCCCCACACCTCCGGGAACCTGTTCCTGGAGCGGTCGGGAAATCCCCCCTGTGAAGCGGTCACTCTTATCCTCCGTTTTCACATAGGCCCCACCAGGTTCTCTGTTCTCCGGTGGACGAAAAGACCTGTTGTGGTGTCGTGCCGGTGGATGTTACCCGGGAATGATGTCCGGAAAATAAGAGTAGGCGAAGATGTTAGTAGGGGACAGGTGCGTGGTAGAAACTTCATAAGGCAATCGTGAGAAAGACCTCTCGAAAGGGCGGTGGTCACCGTCCTTTCGTGGATGGCTGTCAAAAGGCGGCGGCACGGAGGAGGGCACATGGTGGAACAGGGGCTCGACGGTGGCGTCGCCCTGGTCGAGATCGGTGAACTGTCCCTCCGCGACCTCGACGGGATCAGTGGTTCCGTGATCGCGGAGGCCCTGCGTTCGGTGCTCGACCCCCGCACCGCCGGTGCCGAGGTGGTCGCCGGGTTCGTCAACGATCCGGAATGAGAAATCGCCCTCGGCGGCGGGAGTGCCCCCTTTCCGTGCCCGAGGTCGTCGACCGCCCGGACGCGGTTCGCGTATGTGTCGATTCGGAGGTCTTCTGTAGAGAACTCTGAAGAGGGATCACGTGACCGGTCGGGCGGAAAGTCGCGGATAATTCACGGGGTCTCGAAAAGGACCCCGTTCCGTGTCCCTGGAACGGCGCCCCCCACGCGCTGAAATCACCCCCTCACCGCCGGCCGGGAGCCGCGTCATGCCACGAGCCGCCCTGGAACGAGCGCGCGGCCCGTTCATCGGGCCGCGGCCCTACCATGCCCGAGACCGCCACCTCTTCTTCGGCCGTGAGGAGGAGACCGCCGCGCTGGTCGACTCCTGGGCCCGCCATCGACTCACGGTGCTCCACGGCGACCACGGGGTCGGCAAGACCTCCTTGGTGCGGGCCGGGGCGGTACCCCGCCTTCTCGACCGCGGGCACACCGTCCTGCCCTCCGAGGATCTGCGCTTCGACCCGGTCTTCCCGTCCTCGATCCTTCCCGGACACAACCCCTACACCCGGGCCCTGTTGGCCTCCTGGGCACCCTCCGAGTTCCCCACGCGAGGCCCGGGCACCTCGATCGTCGACTTCGTACGCGCGCACGAGAGCACCGATCGGTACGGCCGGCACCGTCCGCTGTTCGCGGTCCTGGACCGGACCGAACTCCTGCTTCGACGCCCTTGCGGCCCCGACCGGTGGCGCAAGGACTTTCTGGACGAGCTCTTCGGCGCCCTGGAACGGGACGACGATCTCCACCTGGTGTTGACCGTACGCACCGATCATCTGGACGAACTCCGCCGGCTCATGGACAAGCACGCGATCTCCCCCGTGGAGATGGGGCTGCGCCCCTTCGCCCCCGACACCGCCCGCTCCGTGGCGAGGAGCTGTCTGGAGGCCGTGGGGTCCCGGATCGGCGCCGCCGAACCCGACCGGCTGGTGGAGGAGGCTCTGGTCCTCCGGGGCCCCGACGGGCGCGTCCGTGCCCGCCGGGACACCGTCGAACCGGCCTTGTTGCAGATCCTGGGCGCGACCCTGTGGGAGGAGGCGTCCGAGGACGGTACGACCCTGGTCCCCGACGACATCGAGGTCGACCGGGCCCTCACCGAGCGGTTGGCCGGGGTGCTGGAGGAGGTCGCGGCCGAGCATCTGGTCCCGCCCGACGTGCCCCACGCCTGGCTGCGCAGACTCGTCGCGTCGGGTGGACGAGGGGTGCCCGGGCCGGCGCACGAGGATCCGGACGGCTCCCTCACCCCCGGAGTCGTGCACGCTCTTGAGGACCGGTACCTGGTCGCGACGGGGGACGACGGCTCCTCCTACGTCCTGCGCCATCCGAGACTGGCGGGCCCCCTCATGGCGTTGGCCCTGTCGCCCTACTCCCGGGGGTTGGCCCCCTGGAGCGATCAGGACCGGCTGGACATCGCCGGGGAGGCGCGCACCCGGGGTGAGACGGCCCTGGCGGCCGAGCACGCCCGCCTGGCGTTGTGCTCGCCCTCGCCCCTCGAACCGGGGGCCCGGGCCCTGTTCACCACGCTCCTGGCCGACCTGGCGTTCGAACGCGGGGAGCATCGGGCCGCCGCCGAGTACTACGCGGACGCGGCGAGCTGCCGTGAGGCCGTCGGTGAGGGGGCGGCCGTCTCCCGGCTGATGGTGGCCGAGGCGCGGGCCCGGCTGTTATCGGGCGAACGCTCCAGGGCCCTGTCGTTGCTGACCGCGGTCGGAGGCAGGGCCCACGCCGACCCCAGTCTGCGCACCGGTATCGGCCAGGTGCTCTGGTCGGCCGGGCAGGCCCACTCGGCGCTGGACGTGCTCGGTGCGGCCCTGGTGGGCGGAGGCGGGGTCTCCGAGGCACGGAGGACCCGGGACGAGATACGCGCGGAGCAGGCCGCTCTGGCGGAACGACGGAGGGCTGAGTATGGACCCGGCCGCCCTGGTGGCGCTGATCACCGGCATCGTAACGGCGGCCGGAACCCTCGGGGCCACGGCTCTCGCGGCCAACCGGGCCGCCGCCGTGGAACGGTGGCGGGCCGAGCACAACCTGCGGGTGGAACGGGAACGACGTGAGCACGAACGCCGGCGCGCCCGGTCCCGGGAGGTGCGCCGCCGTATGGACGAGGTGCGGCGCAGCGTGCTGCAACTCGACCTGAGCATGCGGCACATCGCCCAGTTGCGCAGGCACGGGCCGCCGGGTCAGGGCGGCAACGACCTGGCCGAACAGGTGCGCCAGGCCCGCAGCCACGTCTTCGAGGCGGTGATCGCGGTCGAGAGGGTGCGCGACGTGGTGCCGCCGGAACACCAGGAGACGGTGGACGGACTCAGGAAGGCGGTGGACCGGGCTCTGGGACACGTCCAGGTGCGGACGAACCGGAGCGGGGGAGCCGAGCAGGTCCACCAGGCCCTGGCGACGGGGCTTCGATCGCTGGCCGAGGCGCTTCCCGAGACGGGCGGTTCCCTGGTCCGGTGGTCCGAAGGCGAAGAACGGTGAGGCAGAGCGCGATCAGGGCGATGATCACCGTGATCAGGACGACGGTCGTACGGGTCCCCAGGGCCTCCAGGGCGTGACCGCCCAGGAGGAGGCCCAGGGGCAGTGCTCCGCCGGTGAGGAAGCGGACCGTCCCGGTGAGCCTCCCCAACAGATCGGGGTGGACGTTTCTGGTGTGGTAGGTGGTCACGGTGACGTTCATGTGGGCGCCCACGAAGCCGATCCCGCCCCAGACGACGGGGAGCGCCACCGTGGGCCATCCGCCGCCGGCCCGCTCCGAGGCCAAGAGGAGCAGGGCCAGGGCCAACCACGCCCATGAGCACAGCCGGACCATGCGCGCGGGGTCCAGGGTCCTGACCATGTACGGCGCGAGGCAGGCGCCGAGCAGGCCGCCGGCGCCGGTCGCGGCCAGGATCAGGCCGAGGAGGAAGCCGGGGAGCCCCTTCTCGGTGGCCATGAGCATGATGACCAGCCAGACCACCTGGAACAGGGCGTTGGTGACCGTGCACACCACCAGTGACAGGAGGAGGAAGCGGTCTCCGCGCACCAAGAGGAAGCCCTCGCCCAACTCCCGGAACAGGCCTTCCCGGGGGCGTTCGGTCCGGTCGCGGCGGATTCGGGGGAGCCGCGCGGAGGCCCAGAGCGCCAGGAGGCAGGACAGGGCCTCGAACAGCGCGGGGAGCCCGTGGGCCACCCCGTAGAGGGCCCCGCCCAAGGGGCGCCCGACCATCTGGGTGGCGTCGCCGCGGGCCTGGTTCTTGGCCGCGGCCCCGGCCAGTTCGTCGCGTGGGACCAGGTGGGGGACGGCCGCGGAGCCGGCGGTGGTGTACAGGGTCGAGCACACGCCGTGCAGGGCCGAGGCCACGGCGAGCAGGACCACGGGGGCGTCGAGGAGCAGGACGGGGCCCACGAACAGCAGGACGCAGAGGATGCGCCCGCCGAGCCCGGCGATCATGATCCCTCGGGGGTCGCGGCGATCGACGACGAGGCCGACCGGGATGTGCAGGAGCGTGCGGGGGACCATGCCGGCCGCCGCGATCCACCCGGCGAGGGCGGGGGATCCGGTGTGGAACAGGGCCAGGAGCGGGATCGCCAGGCCGAACGTCATACCGCCCAGGCCCGCCAGGGCGGAACCGCTCCACAACAGCGCGAAGTGCCGACGCCAACGGTCGTCGACATGTGTCGGAATGCTCTCCCCGATGTGATGATCCGTTTTCGACATCGTTCTCTGTGCAGGTGGGAAAAATACGGTCCGGAAATCCCCGAAAAGGGTTTCGGGGAGGTGGATCGACAAGCCCGGGGTCCGGTGTGTTCCGGACTGTGGCTCCATGACCAGCGTGTTCGGCGCGGTTCGGAAGGCTCGGGCCATGGTATCCGGAAAAACGCTTCCTTCTTGTTCCGTTGGTGTTCAACGTGAGTCGGCGGTGTGGACGTGTCAACCGGGGAAAGGTGCTTTATTTTTGTTTTTCATGATTTTTCTATTGACCTCGACCACTGTTGAGGTCTTAGAGCTCATCTCAAAAGCCCTGCGAGACGACTCTGAACCTGCCATGATCACGGACTGTGAGTGATGTGTTGCCCGATGGGCTCTGGGAGATCGTCCAGCCGCTACTGCCCTCGCCGCCGAAGACCGGCCGCCCCCGCGCTGACCAGAGAGCAGTGCTGACCACCGTGCTGTTCGTCCAGGCCTCGGGCTGTTCCTGGGAAAAGGCCGACGGCCTGTTCGGCATCACCCGCGCCACCGCCCACCGCTGGTTCCAGACCTGGACCGCGACAGGCCTGTGGCCCACGATCCACCGCGCGGTTCTGGACGAGCTGGGCAGAAGGGCCCTGCTGGACTGGTCCCGCGCCACCGTCGACTCCCAGTCGATCCGCGCCAAGAGAGGGGGAGAAGACAGGGCCAAACCCCACCGACCGGGGTAAACCCGGTTCCAAGCTCCATCTGCTGTGCGACAACCAAGGGCTGCCGCTGACCTGCGCGATCTCCGCGGCCAACGTCAACGACGGCGAAGCGCTCAAACCCCTGGTGCGAGGCATCCCCGCGGTGCGCTCACG
>NZ_BAZE01000007.1:0-306638 GCF_000710955.1 Nocardiopsis alba | reverse complement strand
CAAACTCTCCATAAAGGTCACTCAACCCGACCCGGCGACCCGAAGATCAGCCTGGGAAGGGTAAACCTAGAAGAAATCCTGACCGGTCACTCTCGTGACCAATCAAAGGAACCCTCCACACCGAAGTGTGGTCGGGGCCAAAACAAACATGGCTTAAAGAAAATCAAACACGCGCTGTTGAGTTCTCAAGAAACAATCACGCTTCCCGTACAAGCTCCGGAACCGATGTCCCGTTCCGCTCTTCCGTGGAAGGCTTTGTTCGCGTTCGCACCGTTTCCGGTGTTTCCCGCTGTGTTGTGTCTTTACTTTATCAGGTCTTCCGTGTCCCGCAACTCGGCGGTTTTCGGTGTTCCCGATCGGGGTAAAGCCCGATTTCGCTTTTCTTTCGAGTTCCGCGTTTCCGCGTCCCTTTTCGGAAGAAGCGACTCTGCGAGTTTACATGCTCCGAGCACTGCTCGAACCAGGCTTGATCGAAGAGGGTGTCGAAGAGCGCGGCCCGGGTCCGAGTCGATCATCGAAGACCGCTCACCGTTCCGCAGCGACTCGATCGAGTGTAGACACACCTTGAGAGGACGTCAAGTCCGGACCCGGATCGACCACCATCAGGGCGATCCGGGCCTCGATCGCCCCTGTGCGGGCGGCTTCTCAAGGCCCTCGACTCACGCGGACCCCACACCGGGTCACACGATCACGTCGGCTGTTGTCAGACATGAACCGTCTTGCCCGGATCATGTCGAGTCCAAACCTCGCCTTGGGTACCGGATGGGCGAGGGGCCGACCCCCTATCGGAGATCGGCCCCTCTTCCGTCCTTCGACGGCCCGGTGGCAGTCGCCGTCAGCCCTTCAGGACGACGCCACCGACATTGCGCTTGCCCTTGCGCAGCACGACGAACCGCTCCTGGAGCACGTCGTCCACGCTCAGCCTCGCCTCGACGTCGGTGACCTTCACGTTGTTCACGTAGGCACCGCCCTCCTGCACCGCGCGACGGGCCGCCGACTTGCTCGGGGTCAGCCCGCTCAACGCGAACAGGTCGGTGACCAGCATCTCTGTCACCGGCCCCTCCACCTCGGCCTTGGGCACCTCGGAGAGGGCGGACTCCAGCGTGCGCGCGTCCAGCTCACCGAGATCGGCCCGGCCGAAGAGGGCCAGGCTGGCCTCCTTGACCTTGCGCGTCTCCTCCTCGCCGTGGACCAGCGTGGTGAGCTGCTCGGCGAGGACACGCTGCGCGGCACGCGCCTGCGGCCGCTCCTCGGTCTGACGCTCCAGGTCGGCGATCTCCTCCTGGGACAGGAAGGTGAACACCTTGAGGTAGCGGGAGACGTCGCGGTCGTCGGCGTTGAACCAGAACTGGTAGAAGGCGTACGGCGAGGTCAGTTCGGGATCGAGCCAGACGGTGCCGGACTCGGTCTTGCCGAACTTGGTGCCGTCGGCCTTGGTGAGCAGGTTCGTGGTCAGACCGTGCGCGGCCCCGTGGGGCTCGTTGCCCTCGATCCGGCGGACCAGGTCCAGGCCGGCGGTGATGTTGCCCCACTGGTCGGAACCACCGGTCTGGAGGACGCACCCGTAGCGGCGGTAGAGCTCCACGTAGTCGTAGGACTGGAGCAGCACGTAGCTGAACTCGGTGTAGCTCATCCCGTCTCCGTCGAGGCGGCTCTTGACCGTCTCACGGGCCAGCATCTGGTTGACGCTGAAGTGCTTGCCGATGTCGCGCAACAACTCGATCGCGTTGATCTGGCCCAGCCACTCACCGTTGTCGGCGAGGATCGCGTCGGTCGGCGCGGGCGTCTCCCCCTCCGGTGTGAAGCGCAGGAAGGAGGAGAGCTGGCCAGCGAGGTTGCCGACCCATCCGCGGACCGTCTCCGGCGAGTTCATCTGCCGCTCGGCGTTGGGCTTGGGGTCTCCGATGAGACCCGTCCCCCCACCGACCAGGGCGATAGGCCTGTGGCCGGCCCGCTGGAAACGGGCCAGGGTCAGCGCCTGGGTGAGGTGTCCGACGTGCAGGCTGCCCGCGGTCGGATCGAAGCCGCAATAGAGGGTGATCGGACCATCGGCCAGCGCCTTGCGGAGTGCGTCAAGGTCGGTCGTCTGCGCGATCAGTCCGCGCCACTGGAGTTCGTCGATGATGTCGATCACGGTGTAGCTCTCTGTCGGATAGGCGGGCCCCGCGGCCCGATCTGCCTAGCAGTGTAGGGCCTGTTCCCACGGCCACGAAGAGACTTTCCCGCGCCCCCCGCCCCCTCGGAGCCCCCGGGGTCCACGTGTACGGCCCCGTGGAGACGGCGATCGGGCCGGTGCCATGGGGACCGACGCCCATCGTCACGACGCGGACACCCCTCCGATGTCGTCCACGTCACCCCTCTTGACCTTCGTGGCTAATGACATTAGCTTTAAAGCTAACAGCATTAGCCGAACGGAAGAGGGACCATCATGCACCACCTTCGACGCCCCGAAGGACGGATCGCCTACGACCTCTACGGGAACGACACCGACGGGACCCTGGTGATCTGCGTACCGGGCATGTTCGATCACCGGGCATCCTTCCGCCTCGTCGGCCGGGAACTCGCCGCCGCCGGCCACCGGGTCGCCGTCATGGACCTGCGCGGCCACGGTGACAGCGACACCACGTTCACCTCCTACGACAGTCGTTCGACCTCGACCGACGTGCTCGCCCTGGCCGAGGAACTGGGAGCGGAGCGGGTGGTCATGGCCGGGAACTCGATGGGGGCCGCGGCCGTGACCATCGCGGCCCTCGAACGCCCCGACCTGGTGTCCGGCATCGCCCTGCTCGGCCCCTTCCTTCGGCCCTCTCCCCCGGGTCCGGTGGCGCGGACCCTGTATCGGACCCTGCTCATGCGCCCTTGGGCCGCCCGGGCGCTCACCTTCGTCTATGACCGGCTCCACGCCGGACGCACCCCCGAGGGGCACGAGGAACAGAAGGAGCGGATCCGCCGGATGACCCGTACCACCGATCGTCGTCGGGCGATCACGAAGACCCTTCAGGCCCCCAACGAGACGATCGATCGTGCCGAGGACCTGGCGGCGGAGGCGGTCGTGATCATGGGAGAACTGGACCCGGACTGGAAGGACCCCCGCTCCGAGGCGGAGTGGGTCGCCTCCGTCGTCGACGGCCGCGCGGTGATGGTCCCCGAGTGCGGCCACTACGCGCAGTCCCAACGCCCCGACGTGGTCTCCTCCGTGCTGCTCGATCTCGTCGAGCGGGTGAACGCCGATGCCTAGGGCCGGACTCACCCCGGAGTCGGTCGTGGCCGAGGCCGCCCGCCTGTGCGACGAGAGTGGCTTCGACTCGCTCTCACCCGCCGCCCTGGCCAGAAGGTTGGGCGTGGCCACCCCCAGCCTGTACAAACACGTCGCCGGCCTGGACGAGCTGCGCCGCGGGGTGGCCCTGGCCTCCGTGACGGAACTGGCCGACCGTCTGCGCTCCGCCGTGACCGGCCGTTCCGGTGCCGAGGCGGTGCACGCCCTCTCCCTGGCCTATCGGAGGTACGCGCACGAACGTCCGGGGTGTTACACGTCGTTGCAGCGGGTACCGCGGCCGGAGGACGCCGAGGCCCACGCGTTGTTCGCCCGACCCGTCGAGGTCATCGCGTCGGTCCTTCGAGGGTTCGCCATCCCCGAGGAGAGGATGGTGCACACGATCCGGACATTGCGCAGTTCTCTGCACGGGTTCGTCGACCTGGAGATCAACGGCGGCTTCGGACTTCCGGAGGACGTCGACGAGAGCTTCGCCCTGTTGGTCGACGGGATCGTCCTTCTCCTCGAACGCCGAACCTAGACGCTCCCGTACCGGCCACTTCTCCCCCGCACCTCGGCCTTGGCCGCGCCGATGAGGCGTACACGACCCTCGGTGGCATTCCGCGCCGCCCCCGTGATGGTCCACCCTTGAAGGGCCTGATCATCCCCCGCTCGGTGCGGGAGCACAGAGGTTGGAGTCCCCTGCATGTCAGAGAAGTCCTCCGGTAAGGGCGGCAAGTCCGCCTCCCGGCCGACGGCGATCATCAGCACGCTGATCGGCGTGGTCGTGATCGTCGTGGTCGTGCTGCAACAGCTCGGTGTGATCGACCTGGAGGTCGGCGAGAGCACCCCCGACGCGAACCCCTCCCCCGGGGCCTCCGCCACCGATGTCGACCAGGCCAGGGCCTGGCTGGACGAACTGCGAGTCGAGGAGGAGAACGATCCCGACGGTTACGACCGGGGCCTCTTCCCCCACTGGGACCGCGGGGTGGAGGGCAACTGCACCACCCGACAGATGGTCCTGGTCCGGGACGGCGAGGGTGTGGAGACCGACGACGACTGCCGGCCGGTCTCGGGCAGTTGGTACAGCGTGTTCGACGGCGAGACCTTCACCGACCCGCAGGACATCGACATCGACCACCTGGTCCCGTTGAAGGAGGGGTGGCGTTCGGGTGCCCACGCCTGGTCGACCGAGGAGCGCCGCCGTTTCGCCAACGACCTGGAGGAATCGCCCCAGCTGTGGGCGGTCAGCGCGTCGAGCAACCGTTCCAAGGGTGATGCCGACCCCGGGGACTGGCTGCCCCCGTTGGAGTCCTTCCACTGCGAGTACGTGACGGCCTGGATCGAGGTCAAGCACGTGTGGGACCTGAGTGTGGATCCCGCCGAGGAGGCCGCCATGCGTGAGGTGTTGGAGGGCTGCTGATCCGGCCCGGCCCCATGAGGGGGCGCTCTCGTGTACGAGGGCGCCCCCTCACCTTCTCGATCAGGCCGGGTTCTCGCCGGGCGTGATCCCCCGGGCGACGGCGAGCATCTCGTCCGTCCCCAACAGCCCCGAGGTGTCACGGACCTCCACGGCGACCCCCTTCTCGGGGACCCAGAAGGCCTCGGCGGCCCCGTAGAGCCCCGACGTGTCGTCGCGGTCGAAGTCGGCCAGATCCCAGGAGTCGGGATCCCGTTCGTGGTAGTGGGCGAGGAAGGAACGGACCGAGGCCAGGTCGGTGAGCCCCTCCCCCCGCATCACCAGGACCTGGAGCACCACCTGGAAGCCCCCGCCCTCCTTGGCCTGTTCCCAGGCCCGGGTGGTGAAGACGACGTCCTCCCACTCGTAGGAGAAGTCCGAGGGCGAGGCCTGTGGTCCGACCGTCTCGGGCAGGTGGGTGATGGTGAATCCGTCCAAGGGTCCTCCTCTGGGGCCGGCGGCGGCGCCCGCCGCGGTGAGAACGAGTGAGAGCACGGTGGTGAGGACCACGAGGGCCCACCTGGTCAGGGGCATGGTCACCTCCACCGGTGACCTCGGGACCGTCCCGGACCACCGGATACCTCCATGGTCGGCCGGGGAGGGGGTCCGGTACCAGAGTGTCCTCGAACCTGTGGACAACCCCGCTCCGACACGCCCGGACCGACACGGGACGGGTCACCACCCGGCGACGTACCCGTCATAGAGGAACTCGGCGATCGCCAGGGAGGAGGTCGCCGCGGGAGAGGGCGCGTTGCGCACGCAGACCACACGCCCTCGGGTGTCCACATGGAAGTCGTCCAAGAGGGAACCGTCCCGGCCGAGCGCCTGGGCGCGCACCCCCGCCTCGGCGGGACGCAGGTCGGCGGCGGTGATCTCGGGAAGCAGACGACGTGCCTGGGCGGCGAAGACCGAGCGGGAGGCGGAGACGAACGTCTCCCGCGCGCCCACCGTCCAGTGTCGGCGGGCCAGCCGCCAGAAACCGGGCCAGGAGAGGGTCTTCGCGAGTTCCCGAGGGACCAGGTCACGGGCGCGGTAGCCCTCGCGCGCCGTGGCCAGGATCGCGTTGGGGCCCGCCATGACCTCGCCGTGGACGTGGCGGGTCAGGTGCACGCCGAGGAAGGGGTAGCGGGGGTCGGGTACGGGGTAGAGGAGCCCGCGTACGAGGTCCCGGCGTTCGGGGACGATCTCGTGGTAGTGACCGCGGAAGGGGACGATCCTGGGGTCGGCGTCGGCCCCCGCCATCGCGGCGAGTCGATCGCTCTGGAGTCCGCCGCAGACGATCAATCGGTCGAAGCGGTGGATGACCCGTTCGCCCTTGGGGTCTCCGGTGAGGACCTCGGTGCCGTCGTGGTCCTGTCGCACGTCGATGACGGGGGTGTTGAGCAGGACGATTCCCCCCGAACGCCGCAGGTCGTCGGCGAGCTGCTCGGCGATGGCGACGTAGTCGGTGATGGCCGTCGTGGGCGAGTGCAGCGCGGCAAGTCCCACCGAGTGGGGCTCGATCTCTCGGATGCCGTCGGGGCCGAGTCGGGTGACGCCCGGGACGCCGTTCTCCTCGGCCCGACGCTCGATGTCGTCGAGGCGGGCCTCCTCTTCGGCGTTGACCGCGACGAGGAGCTTTCCGACCTCCCGGTAGGGCAGGTCGTGCTCCGCGCAGTACTCACGGAGCAGGCCGACGCCCCGACGGCAGAGCGTGGCCTTGAGGGATCCGGGCCGGTAGTACAGGCCCGCGTGCACGACCCCGCTGTTGTGACCGGTCTGGTGGGCGGCGACCCGGTTCTCCTTCTCCAGGACGGTGACCCGGGTGCCGGGGCGGTGGAGGGCGATGTGGCGGGCCAGGGCCAGGCCGACGATCCCCGCCCCGATGATGCCGATGTGTTCGGTGCTGCGCATGGGCGCACGCTAGCAAGGCGCGTCCGCGCTCCGGCGTCCGGGTGTCCCGGCGGTCCCCGGGCGGCGGGGACCGATCCTCTTCAGAGGGCGCGCAATCCGACCAGGACGGCGTGCAGGATGTCCTGGCGTTCGAGAGGGCGGGAGGGGCCGCAACGTTGGAGGGCCCCCTCCTCCATCATCTCGGCCACCATGCCCCGGACCTGGCCGACCGGCAGTCCGACCTCGGCGGCGAGTTCGACGATGGTCCTGGCCCGCAGGGCGTGGAGGAGAAGGGCCTCGCGCTCGGGTCTGAGCCATTCGCGATGACCCGGGGTTCTCGCCGCGACCACGAGGGTGAGCAGGTCGAGGTCGGCGTGGCCGTTTCCGACGCTCCCGGCCCGTTCCGGGATCCCCACGTCGATGGCGTAGGGACGCAGGAAGCGTTCGTCGTCCTCCACCTCCTCGTGACGTGGTGACCGTCGCGGCTCGGTCCGCGGGGCCTCCCTCCATTCCTCGCGGCGGGCGTGGCGACCCTCAGCGTTCACTGTGTCCTCCTGGTGGTGTCCTGGTCGGGAAGGGCCCGGTCCCGTTCGGCCCGGAGGGGCCGAAGGGACCCTGGGGCCCCGAGCCTTCGAAGGAGCCGTGCGGACCGGTGCGGCCGACCGTCCCCTGGGGGCCGGAGGGGGAGGAGGGGTTCTGGGGTCCCGAGACACGCACCGGGTGGGGCGTGGGCTGTCCCAGGGGGCCCGGGAAATTGGGGGTGCCGTCGGAGGGGCTCACCGCGGCGATCGGGTTGTCGGCGGGTTCGAGCAGGCTGTCGGGGACCAGGGCGGTGGCCCGGGTACCCCCGTAGGGCGAGGGGTGGAGCCAGACCCGGATGCCGTGACGCTCGGCGAGACGGGCGACGACGAACAGCCCCAGGCGGGGGTCGTCCGGCAGCGCCATCACGTCGAACTCCGGTGGCCGGGTGAGGGTGCGCTCGGCGGCCGCGTAGCCCTGTTCGGACATGCCGAGCCCGCGGTCCTCGATCTCCACCAGCAGTCCTCCGGTCACGGGGGTGCAGCCCACGTCCACCGGGGTGCCCGCCGGGGAGAACTGGGTGGCGTTCTCCACCAGTTCCGCGAGCAGGTGGACGATGTCGGCGACCGCCTGTCCGTGCATGAGCACACGGGGCGCCGAGGTGAGGCGGACCCTTTCGTAGTCCTCGGTCTCGGCGATGGCGGCGCGCAGCACGTCGAGGACCGGTCGGGGTTGGCGCCAACGGCGGGCGGACTGTCCGCCACCGAGGATGATGAGGTTGTCCGCGTAGCGGCGGGCCCGGGTCGCCAGGTGGTCGAGTCGGAAGAGTCGGCGCAGGGCGTCGGGGTTCTGCTCGTTGTACTCGATCTCGTCGAGCAGGCGCAGCTGTCGTTGGACGAGGGTCTGGTTGCGGAAGGCGATACCGAGGAAGGCGCGGTTGGCGCCGCGGCGGATCTCCGCCTGACGGACGGCGGCCTCGACCGCGGTGATCTGGGCGCTGTCGAAGGCCTCGGCGACCTGGCCGATCTCATCGTCGCCCTGTTCGTCCAAGGGCGGGAGCTCGTCGATGACGTCGACCTTGCGGCCCTGTTGGGCCCGTTCGACGATCTCGGGCAGGTCGGCGTCGCGGTCCAGGATCTGTTCCCGCAGCGACGAGAGGCGTTCGCTCAGGCGTCGGGAGGAGCGTCCCACCAGGGCGATCGCGAACACCCCGCCGAGCAGGGTGACGGCGGCCCCGGCGACGCCCAGCCAGACCCTCAGGAGCGCGGCGCTCCAGGCCAGGTCGACGGTGCGTTCGGTCTGTTCGCGGGCCAGGGTGTCCAGGGCGTGGACGGACGGGATGGACGAGGCGTCCCATTCCTCCGCCCCGACCTCGACCTCGGAGTTCCATTCGCTCAACGGCGCTCCGTCGACCCCGTCGCCCCCTTCGGCCACGGGGGGCCGGGTGACCACGCGTCGGCTGAGCTGTTCGGCCGCCTCCCAGGTGGGTTCCTCGGTCGAGGCCCGGTACTCGTTCCTGAGTCCGGCCGGCATCGCGTTGACGGTGCCGTCCAGCGTGGCCCGGTAGGAGGCGGTGAGGAAGGTGAAGTGCGCCGTCTCCTCATAGGTCATGCGTTCGGCGGCGATGACCCCGGCGAGCAGGGCGTCCGCGGTCGCGTAGTCCTCTCGGGCGTTGACGAGTTCCCTGGCCACCACGGCGTCGGTGAGGTTCTCTCCTCCGTCGGTCGTGTTGATGAGGGCCGCGGAGGTGTTCAGCAGGGACTCTATGAGCGTGCGGTAGCCGACCAGGATGTGCTCCCGGTCGGTCGAATGCTCGTCGACCATCTCTCGGAGCCGTTCGACCCCCTCCGGTGTCTCCTGGACGATGCCCGCGCCTCGTTGGAGTTCGTCGTCGCGATCCCCGACGAGGTCGGTGGCCAGCTCGACGGCCTCGGCCAGGGCCTCGTCACTCTCGGAGCGCTGTCGCTCCAACTCCTCTTCGACCGTCGAGACGTCTCCTCTGTCCTGTTCCCCGAGGTGGACCAGGGACAGACGGCGCTCGGTCCGCAGCTCCTCGGCCGCGACGGAAAGGACCTCCGTGCCCTGACGCGCCTGTCCTACCGCGCTCATGAGCTGAACGGCCTGGGCGGTGCCGATGGCCGCGACGATCAGCCAGAGCGCGAGAAAGCACAGGCTCGGGATGAGGACGATGCGCGTGAGCTGACCGCGGATCGTCCTGTTGGACGCGTGGTTTCTGAGCATGGCCCCTCCAGCCCATGCGGGGTGCCGAGGCTTCCGGGAGAGGTGCCACGGCGGCTTTCGGTCCTGCCGAGGCTATCGAAAAAACATTGCCGTACGCTGTCGAACAATCACGAATAGTTATCCACGCGCTCGGGAAAACCGGGCCGAAACATGCTAGGTGGACCTTGGATGCGGCTGAACGCGCAGGTCAGGACCGCGAAAGACAGAACAGGGCCGCCCCGTCTCCGGGGCGGCCCTGTCGTGGTTCCTGGCGGGGCGTGTCGCGTCTCAGGACTCGGGGCGGTGTCGGGAACCCACCGGCGCGGGCAGCTCGTCCACGGTGGGAGGCTGCTCGACACCCAGGGAGTTCAGGACCTCGGCGTAGCGCAGGGCGGCGATCTTGCCGAGCAGGCTGTCGGCGCCCAGAGGCGCGCCGGGGCGGGCCCCGTGGCGTTCGGCCAGCTCCTGGAGTCTATGGGCCGGGAACTCCGGCCCCAGGGCACTGGGGGCGATGACGGGACGTCGGATGCCTCCCTGCCGGAGCTGCGCCATGATCTGGTCCATGGCGGCCTCGTCCTCCAGGTCGGCGGGGAGCACCGTCAGGCCCAGACGGGCCGCGAGCAGCACCGCGCTCACACCGGCGGCACCCACGGCGCCCTCACCACCGACGGCACCGACGACGACGCCGTCGGCCATGGTGGTGTTGCGCGCGGTGACGCTGATCAGGCGCATCCGGTCGGCCCGGACGAACCCGGACTCGGCCAGACGCAGGTGGAGGACCTCGGCGAGCATCGGGTGCGGACCGAGTCCCTCGGTGATCCTCACGTTGGCGCCCGAGCGGGCCACGGCGGCCTCGATCTCGGCGTTCACGGCCGCGTGGGGGGCGGTGACCAACGGGACCACGACCCCGGTGAGCGGGCGGTCGTCCCCGCCCTTCAGGTCGGCCAGGGCCTCGGTCAGGGTCTCTCGGTCGCCCTCGAGGTGCCCGTAGCGGATGGTGACCTCGGGGCGGTAGGCGCGGACGAGGTCGGCCATCCGGGCGCCGATCGACTCGCCGTCGGCCCCCCGGGCCTGATCGGCCGTACCCGGGACCGCCATGATCAGAGCGGGGGTGCCGAACCAACTGTCGAAGGACAGGGGATTGCGGTGACGTCCGGAGCGCCGCTTGGGCAGTTCGCGTGGGGGAAGTCGGTCAGAGTTTCGCATACCAGGATTCAGACGAGAGGGCGGATGGCGGACAAGCGGTGGTCGCTGCCGCGACATTGTAGCGTTCAACACCACATTCAGGGGTGTATGTCCTGAACGTATAACGGGCCTCCCGGGCCTCGTGCCCAGGGGATCCCGGGTCAACCGCTCATCGCCGGCCTACGGCCGTCGATGACGTGCGTCACCAGGGAGACGAGGACCTCTTTGGCGGATTCGCGTTCACGGGCGTCCGCCACCAGGACCGGAACCGCGTCGGAGAGGTCGAGGGCCTCACGCACCTCCTCCGCCCGGTAGGGGGTGGATCCGTCGAAGCGGTTGACCGCCACCACGAAGGGCACCCCGCGCTGTTCGAAGAAGTCCACCGCGTGGAAACAGGTGTCGAGCCGGCGGGTGTCCGCCAGGACCACCGCGCCCAGCGCGCCTTCCACCAACTCGTCCCACATGAACCAGAACCGATCCTGGCCCGGGGTGCCGAAGAGGTAGAGCACGATGTCGTCGTTGATGGTGATGCGGCCGAAGTCGAGCGCCACCGTGGTGGTGGTCTTGTTCTCCACACCGCCCAGGTCGTCGACGCCGTAGCTGGCCTCGGTCATCACCTCCTCGGTGCTGAGCGGGGTGATCTCGCTGACGGCCCCGACCAGGGTGGTCTTGCCCGCGCCGAACCCTCCGGCGACGATGATCTTGACGGCCTGGGGGATCGCCTCGTACGCGCTCGACCGGTTCTCAGAGTCTGCGGATGCCATCGAGTACCGCCTGAAGTACTTTCTTCTCGGGAAGCTGGGTCATGGGCGTGGCCGCCCGGGTACGGACGTCCCCTTCTGCGACGAGGTCCCCCAGGAGCACCTTGACCACGGTCAACGGGATGTCCAGACGCGCGGAGATCTCCGCCACCGAGATGGGGCGCCGGCACAGGTCGAGGATCGCCTGCCGCTCGGGGCCGCGCGAACGCTCACCGGGGTCTCGGGCCGCCATCACGATGGTGATCAGGTCCAGCCCCCGCCCCGCGGCGGCGGGTCGGGTCCGTCCCTTGGTCATGGTGTAAGGGCGTACGAGGGGTCCGGCGGAGGTGTCCTTGGGCAGAAGCCCCGTGGAGGGCCCCTCGGAGACGGGGTGGCCACGACCGTGATACCGGCCCCCCTCCCGGGGCACGGGTGGGGACTCCCCGTGCCGGCCCTTCGAGGTGCTCATGAGCCGGCACCTCCCATGGCCGTGAGTTGGCCGGGCCTGCGTGGCGCGGCGGTGAGGAACTCCCCCACCCGCTTGACCCGCAGGTTCATCTCATAGGCGACCAGCCCCACGTCCGCGTCCTCGGTCGCCAGGACCGCCAGACAGGCTCCCGCCCCCGCCGCCGTGACGAAGAGATAGGAGTACTCCATCTCCACCACGGTCTGTCGGACGTCGCCGCCTCCGAAGTGCCTGCCGGTGCCCCGTGCCAGACTCTGAAAGGCCGAGGCCAGCGCCGACAGGTGCTCGGCGTCCTCCGGCCTGAGTCCTCGGGAACGGCCCAGCAGCAGTCCGTCGGCCGACAGCACGATCGCGTGGCCGGCCCCGACGACGCGGTCGACCAGATCGTCCAGGAGCCAGTCCAGGTTGTCCGCGGCCTTGCTCTTGCCCACCATCTCAGTCGCTCTCTCCCGTGTGGTCGTCGGCTCCTGCACCGACCTGGTCATCACTGCTGTGTCCGTGCTCGTCCGCGCCGACGTCCCCGGCCCGGCCACGCCGCGTCCCCGCGCTGAAGGCGTCCATCATGCGGCGCGCCTGTTCGGGGGTACGCCGCGTCGACGTCGGCGGGGAGGACGACGCGGACGAGGCGCCATCGCGGAGTTGAGGGGCCAGACTGGCCTGCTTCCTACGTCTGGGCAGTCCCTCCCGATCGGGTCCGGCGCCGACCCGACCGTTGTCCTGTTCGATCTCGATGTCGCCTCCGTGATCGGCCCCGGTCGTCCGTGCCGCGGCGATGGGCCTCGCGCGTTCGGCGCCTCCGCTCCGGCGGGCCTCACGTTTGGGCAGTGGCGCCGGGGCCCCTCCCTCGACCGGCAGGTCGCGTTCGGCGGGCCGCAGGTCCGGGACCTGGCGGAGGAGGGGGGCGGGGGCGTGTTCGACCCGACGGTCCTCCCGGGTCTCCTCCGGGTGTTCGGGCACCGGGCGCAGCATCGGGCGTACGGCCCGGGTCCGCTGCTCGGCGCCGGCCGAGAGCAGGTCGGCGGGGCCCAGGCGTTCCCGTTCCGGGGCCCCCATACGGATGGGGTAGGGGGCTCCGGAGGGCTCCTGGGCCGCCCCGGGCGCGACGAGGGTGTTGGGGATGAGGACCACGGCCCGGGTGCCCCCGTAGGGCGACGAGCGCAGATGCACCCCGATGTCGTGCTTGTGCGCGAGCCTGGCGACGACGAACAGGCCGAGGCGACCATCGGTGCCCGAGGTCATCATGTCGAACTCGGGAGCGTCTGCGAGGGTCCCGTTGGCCTTGTCCAGAGCCTCCTCGGTCATACCCAGACCGCGGTCCTCGATCTCGACCGCCACCCCCTTGGGTACCTTCTCCGTCCGGATGGTGACGTCGGTGTGCGGCGGCGAGTAGGCGGTGGCGTTCTCCACCAGTTCGGCGAGCAGGTGGATGACGTCGGCGACCACCGCTCCCACGAGGGACAGGTCCGGGGTGGAGGCGAGCTCGACCCGGGCGTACTCGTCGGTCTCGGAGATCGCGCCGCGCATGATGTCCACCAGGGGGACGGGGTGGCGCCAGCGCCGTCCCGGCTGGGCCCCGCCCAGGATGATGAGGTTCTCGGCGTGCCGCCGTCCGCGCGTGGCCAGGTGGTCGAGTTGGAAGAGGCTCTCCAGGAGATCGGGGTCCTCCTCTTCGCGTTCCACCCGGTCCAGGAGCTGGAGTTGACGCTGGACCAGGGACTGGTTGCGGTGCGCGATCCCGAGGAAGACCCTGCTGACCCCGGCCCGGGTGTCGGCCTGCTTGACCGCGGCGCCGATCGCGGTGCGTTGGGCGATGTTGAAGGCGTCGGCGACCTGGCCGATCTCGTCCCGACCGTGGTCGAGCTGTTTCATCTCGGTGTCGAGGTCGACGCTCTCCCCCTCCTCCAGGCGGCGCACGATCCTGGGCAGGTCGTTGCGCGCCACCGCCAGGGCCTCGGCCTTCAGTCGGGCGAGGCGGTGGGTGAGGCGGGCGGCCGAGCGGGCGGCCACACCGTAGGCCACGGTGCCCGCGAACAGGGAGATGATGCCGCCGCCCAGGGCCAGGGTGAACATCCGGGCCGCGGCCGCCTCCACGGCCGAGACGACCGCCAGCGACCGTTCGGAGACGGCGCCCGCCAAGGCGGTGTCGACCCCGTCGGCGACCGAACGCCAGTCACCGATACCGGTGGGCGGCTCCGGAAGGCGACTCTGTTCTCCGGTGAAGGGGTCGATCTCCACCGGGGCCTCGTAATGGGAGACGGCCTCGGTGATCTCCATGGCACGTGACCAGTCCCGCGAACCGATGATCCGTTCGGCGGCATCGGCCCCCTCGCTCCGGGATCCCTCGGCCAGGGCGTCCAATCTGCGATCCGCGTCGCCGATCAGCGAGGCGACCTGGGACTGCTGTTCCCGATCGAGGGAGTTCTCGCTCAGGACGCCGCTGATGACGGCGTCGGCGTGGGCGAAGCCCTCCTGGGCCCAGAGCAGGTCGCCCGTGGCGGCGGCCTCGACACCGGCGGGGCCGTCGTCCAGACCGCGGACGGAGCCCTCGTACAGGCGGGCGCCGATCCTGATCGCCTCGGTGTAGGCGTCCAGGGTCTCTCCGAGGTCGCCGGGGCGCTCCAGGTTGGCGGAGCGCACCGTCTCGACCGTGTCGACGGCTTCGAGGAAGCCGCCCTCCCGCGTGTCGGGGATGGCCTCCAGGGTCGAGCGCACCGCCCGCACGTCCGTCAGGGCCAGATCGGTCTCCTCGACGGACTCCATCAGAGCGCGCCGGGTCTCTTCTCCCGGAGCGGTGAGGTACTCGGCGCTCAGTCGACGCTCGAGTTGAAGCGCCGTCAACGCCGTCGTGATCTCGGTGGCGGCCCGGCCGTCGGTGACCGACGAGCGCAGCGATACCGCCTGGGCGAGCGTGGCGGAGCTGAGCATGACGAACAACGCGAGAAAGGTGATGCTGGGTATCAGCACGATGCGGCTGAGCTGAGTCCTGATGCCGCTTCCCGCGCCTCCCGACTGTCCCACTGCGCTCCTCCCCGGCGTTTACCACGGACACCGGACAGCACGCGTCCGTGTGGCGTTTACCGCGCGGGTCGTCACGGTGCGCGCAGAGGAGAACACGTGTTGTGCCCGCAGACACAGGACGCTACCGCACTCACCAAGGTCTCGCGGGGGGAATTCCACATTGGTCGCGGAAACAGGACGCCGTCGTGGAATGTGGTCGTCGGAGGCGACGCGACGCACGTGTACGCAAGGATTTCCGACGATCCCGGACCCGTGCATCGACCGATGCGCGCGCCCATGGAAAAGGCCCCTCTCCCCCGCCGAGGAACGAGGGAGAGGGGCCCGGAGAGACGAAGGTCAGAAGGCCTTGCGCAGCGTCTCGACGGCGGTGCGAAGACGTTCGAGCTGTTCGGCGACGCGGACCGGGGCGGTACCGCCCTTGCCCGAACGCGAGGACAGCGATCCGTGCACGGTGAGGACCTCGCGCACGCCCGGGGTGAGGTGCTCGGAGATCTCGGCGAAGTCGGCGTCGGTGAGGTCGGGCAGGTCGATCCCGCGCTCCTCGCACACCCGCACGCACGTGCCCGCGATCTCGTGGGCCTCACGGAAGGGCACGCGCTCACGGACCAGCCACTCGGCGATGTCGGTGGCCAACGAGAAGCCCTGGGGGGCGAGCTCGGCCATCCGGTCGGTGTGGAAGGTCAGGGTGGCCACCATCCCCGTCATGGCGGGCAGTAGCAGGTGGAGACTGTCGACGGCGTCGAAGACCGGCTCCTTGTCCTCCTGGAGGTCCCGGTTATAGGCCAGAGGGAGGCCCTTGAGGGTGGTGAGCAGGCCGGTCAGGTCCCCGACCAGACGGCCGGCCTTGCCCCGGGCGAGTTCGGCGACGTCGGGGTTCTTCTTCTGCGGCATGATCGACGAGCCGGTGGAGAAGGCGTCGTCGAGGGTGACGAAGGAGAACTCCTTGGTCGCCCAGAGGATGATCTCCTCCGACAGGCGGGACAGGTCCACGCCGATCATGGCGGTGACGAAGGAGAACTCGGCGACCACGTCGCGGGAGGCGGTGCCGTCGATGGAGTTCTCCACCGACTCGGGGAAGCCCAGTTCGACGGCGACCTCGCCGGGGTCGAGTCCGAGCGAGGAACCGGCCAGAGCACCGGAGCCGTAGGCGGAGACGGCGGCGCGGCGGTCCCAGTCCCGCAGGCGCTCGATGTCCCGGACCAGCGGCCAGGCGTGCGCCATGAGCTGGTGACCGAGCAGCACCGGCTGGGCGTGCTGGAGGTGGGTACGACCGGGCATCGCCGCCTCGGGGTGGGCCGCGGCCTGGTCGGCGAGGGCCTGCACCAGGTCCAGCAGTCCCTCGGTGAGGGAGCGGGCCTCTTCGCGCAGGTACATGCGGACCAGGGTGGCGATCTGGTCGTTGCGGGAGCGTCCGGCCCGCAGCCGGCCGCCCAGTTCGGGCCCGACCCGTTCGATGAATCCGCGCTCCAGCGCGGTGTGCACGTCCTCGTCCTCCAGGACGGGGGTGAACTCCCCCGAGGCCACGTCGGCCTCCAAGCGGTCCAGCCCCTCGATCATGCGGTCGAGTTCGTCCGCGGAGAGCAGGTCGGCGCGGTGCAGGGCGCGGGCGTGGGCGCGCGAACCCGCGATGTCATGGCGGGCGAGCCGCCAGTCGAAGTGCGTGCTCAGCGACAGACGGGCCAGGGCCTGGTCCGGTCCGCCCTCGAAGCGGCCTCCCCACAGGCGCAGGGCCTCGGGCTGGTCGGCCATGGTGGTCTCCTTCGTGAGAGTTCGGATGCTGGTGGACGGTGCGGGTGCCGTCAGGGTCTGCGGTCGGCCAGTCTGAGGAGGGCGGCGGCCAGTTCCTCCCCGCCCTGGGGGTCGCGCGAGATCACCAGGATGGTGTCGTCGCCGGCGATGGTGCCCAGGATCGGGTGGAAGTCGGTGTGGTCGATGGCCGAGGCCAGGAACTGGGCGGCCCCGGGGGGCGTGCGCACGATGACCATGTTGGCGGACGCCTCGGCGGAGACGAGTAGTTCCTCGGCCAGACGGTTCAGCCGCGCCCCGGAGACCTGTTCGAGGTCGAGACTGTCGGGGCGGGTGCGTTGAAGCCGTTCACCGCCCTCCCCCGGCAGGACGTAGGCCAGGTGACCGTCGGCGGTGCGGAGTTTGACCGCGCCGAGTTCGTCCAGGTCCCGGGAGAGGGTGGCCTGGGTGACCTGCACGCCGTTCTCGGCCAACCGTTTGGCCAGCTCTCCCTGAGAGCGGACGTCCTGGCGGGTGAGGACGTCGGTGATCCGGGCCTGTCGGGCGGCCTTGGTCATCGGGGCCGTGCCGCCGGCGTCGTTGCTCATCGTCGCGCGATCCCGTGTCCGTCCCGCGCGTCCAGGAGGAAGGCCATCAGGGCCTTCTGCGCGTGCCGACGGTTCTCCGCCTCGTCCCAGACCACGCTCTGGGGTCCGTCGATGACCTCGGCCGCGATCTCCTTGCCCCGGTAGGCGGGCAGGCAGTGCAGGACGATGGCCTCGGGGTCGGCGACGGCCATGAGCGCCTTGTCGACGATGTAGGGACGGAAGAGGGCCTCACGGCCGCCCTTCTCCCCCTCCTGACCCATGGAGACCCACGTGTCGGTGGCGATGACGTCCGCGCCCTCGGCGGCCTTGGTCGCGTCGGTGGTGACCGTGACCGATCCGCCGGTGGTGGCGGCGATGTCCCCGGCCCGGGCCAGGACCTCGGGGTCGGGGTGGTGCTCCTCGGGGGCGCCGATGCGCACGTGCATGCCCGCGGTGGCCCCGCCGAGCAGATAGGAGTGGGCCATGTTGTTGGCGCCGTCGCCCAGATAGGCCAGGGTGAGCCCGGCCGGGGAGCCCTTGTGCTCGCGGATCGTCTGGAGGTCGGCGAGGATCTGGCAGGGGTGGAACTCGTCGGTGAGGGAGTTGATCACCGGCACGGAGATGGCGCGGGCCAGGCTCTCCAGGTTCTCCTGCGCGAAGGTGCGCCAGACCACGGCGTCGACCTGACGTTCCAGGACCCTGGCGGTGTCCTCCAAGGGCTCTCCACGCCCCATCTGGGTGCTGTCGGAGTCCAGGACCAGGGGGTTGCCGCCCAGATCGGCGACGCCGACGGCGAAGGACAGGCGGGTCCGGGTGGAGGGCTTGTCGAAGATGAGGGCGACGGTGCGCGGCCCGGCCAGCGGCCGGTACCCGAAGCGGTCGCGCTTCATCCGGTCGGCGAGGTCGAGGACGAGGGTCTGTTCCTCGGGGGTGAGGTCGTCGTCGCGGAGGAAGTGACGGGTCATGGTTACTGCTCCTTCGTCGCCGCGGCCTCGGCCGCGTCCAGGACGGTCGGCAGCGCCTCGATGAACACGCCGATCTGTTCGGGGGTGATGACCAGCGGCGGGGCGATGCGCAGGGTGTCGGGGGACACCGCGTTGATCAGGAAGCCGCGGACCGCGGCCTGCTCCTGAACGTGGGCCGCGTGCGGTGCGGTGAGTCGCAGGGCGCGCCACAGGCCGCTGCCGCGCTGTCCGGCCAGCAGGGGATGGTCGATCCCCTCGATCTGCTCGGCGAGCAGGTCGCCCATCACCTTGGTGTGGGCGAGCAGCCCTTCGGTCTCGATCGTCTCGATCACGGCGAGGGCCGCGGCGCAGGCGACCGGGTTGCCTCCGAAGGTGGAGCCGTGGTCGCCCTTGTGGAAGGCGTCGGCGAACCGTCCGAAGCCGACGCAGGCGCCGATGGGAAGACCGCCGCCCAGCCCCTTGGCCAGCGTGAGGACGTCGGGACGGACCGCCTCGCCCTGGTGGGCGAACCACTCACCGGTACGGCCGATACCGCTCTGGATCTCGTCGAGGACGAAGGCTGCGCCGGTCCGGTCGCACAGGGCCCGGACCCCGGCGAGGTAACCCTCGGGGGCGGGGACGACGCCGGCCTCGCCCTGGGTGGGCTCGAGGAAGACGGCGACGCAGTGCTCGTCGACGGCCTCGGTGAGCGCTTCGAGGTCGCCGTGGGGGACGAAGCGCACGTCCATGCCGAAGGGGCCGAAGGGCTCGCGGATGGAGTCCTTACCGGTCAGGGCGAGCGATCCGGAACTGCGGCCGTGGAAGCCGCGCTCCGCGGCGACGAAGTAGTGGCGCCCGGGGCCGGCCGCGCGCTTGACCAGCTTCAGGGCCGCCTCGTTGGCCTCGGTCCCGCTGTTGGTGAAGAAGACCTTGGCGTCGCCGCCGAGGAGCCCGATGAGGCGTTCGGCGAGCTGGACCTCGCGCTCGTGCACGAAGAGGTTGCTGGTGTGCGCGAGGGTGGCGGCCTGGTGGGCCACCGCCTTGACCAGGGCGGGGTGGCCGTGGCCCAGGCTGGAGACGGCGATCCCGGCGATCAGGTCGAGGTACTGGCGTCCGTCGGCGTCGTAGACCTCACAGCCCCGCCCGAGGGTGAGCGCGATCGGGGGTACCCCGTAGTTGGGCATGAGCGAGGCTTCGAAGCGCTCCCTCAGGTCGCTGCTGGTCACTGTGTCTCTCCCGGGTTCTGGATGCCGTTGGTGATGTCGTGTACGGGACGCGGGCGTCGGGGGTGGCGGGCGTTGCCGTTGAGCAGTTCGTCCTCCAACACCTCGTCGGCGACCATCGTGCCCACCCCCTGGTCGGTGAAGACCTCCAAGAGCAGGGAGTGCGGGACCCTGCCGTCGATGATGTGGGCCTGGGGCACGCCTCCCTCGACCGCCTTCAGGCAGGCCTCCATCTTGGGGAGCATGCCCGAGGACAGCGAGGGCAGGAGGGCGCGCAGCTCGTCCACGTTCAGCCGACTGATGAGGTCGGTGTTGGCCGGGTAGTCGGCGAACAGTCCCTCGACGTCGGTGAGCATGATGAGTTTGCCGGCTCCGAGCGCGACCGCGAGGGCGGAGGCGGCGGTGTCGGCGTTGATGTTGTAGACGCCGCCGTCGTCGGCGCGGGCGACGCTGGAGACCACGGGGATGCGGCCGTCCGCGATGAGCGCGGAGATGGCCCCCGGGTCGACCTCGCTCACCTCGCCGACGCGGCCGATGTCGAGGACCTCCCCGTCCACCTCGACGCTCTTACGGCGAGCCTGGAGGAGGTTCGCGTCCTCTCCGGACATACCGACGGCGAAGGGTCCGTGCCGATTGATCAGACCCACGATCTCGCGGTTGACCTGACCGGTGAGGACCATGCGAACGATGTCCATGGCGTCGTCGGTGGTGACGCGGAGTCCGGCGGTGAAGGTGGACTCCACTCCGGAGCGTTCCAGCATGGCGCTGATCTGGGGGCCGCCGCCGTGGACGACGACGGGGCGCAGGCCCGCGTAGTAGAGGAAGACGATGGACTCGGCGAACCGGACCCGCAGTTCGTCGCTGATCATGGCGTTGCCGCCGTACTTGACGACGACGGTGCGACCGTGGAAGCGGGAGAGCCAGGGCAGCGCCTCGATGAGGTGCGCGGCCTTGTCCATGGCCTGGGCCTGGTCCTGGGCTGTCCGGGAGTTCATGGGGTGTCCTGCCTGTCTTCCTTGGTCGGGGGGTCTGCCTCGATCTGGGCGGCGAGTTCCTCGCACACCAGGTTCAGGAGCGCGCGGACGCCGTCCTCGTCGGGGGGTCCGGGGGCCGCGCCACTGGCCATGAACAGCACCGTGTCGTTGGTGCCGGTCGGCGGGGGGAAACTCTTGGCCGCCGCCTCCTCGACGAGGTCGCGGCACTGCCGGGCGTCGAGGGCCGCGTCGGTGGTGAGCACGCACAGGAGCGACCCCAGGGAGGGGTCGGATCCCTTGGCCATGCCGCCGACGGTGATCCCTCCTCCGCGACGGAAGGCGATCTTGGCGACGGTGTCGTCGGTACGGATGGCGTCGGCGGCGGAGAGCCCTCCCCCGCGGCCGGCCTCGGCGACGGCCCGGGCGAGCCCGTCGTCGAGGGCCTCCCTGGAGGGGCGGACCCCGAGGGGGCCCGCGGAGCACAGGACGATCTCGGCGGCGGAGTCCTCCAGAAGGGCCGCCGTGTGTTCGGCGGTGGCGTGGACGTCCTGGAAACCGAGGGGGCCGGTGCCGGCGTTGGCGCACGCGGAGTCGAGGACGGCGGCGCGTACGCGTCCACCGGAGACGACCTGGCGGGACCACAGGACCGGCGCGGCCGGGTCGGGGTGGGTGGTGAACACGGCCCCGGCCGCGCGCGCGGGACCGTCGTTGACGACGATCGCGACGTCACGGTCCGGGTGCTCGCCCCTGCCGACTCCGGCGGCGCGGAACCCCCGGGGAGCGGTGACGCTCATGTGGTGTCCTTCCCTGCCTCAGGGGGCGACCGCGGCGAGCGGGAGTCCGGTGGCCTCGGGCAGGCCCAGTGCGAGGTTGGTGCTCTGCACGGCTCCGCCGGCGGTGCCCTTGGTGAGGTTGTCCAGGGCGGCGACGGCGACCATGCGACCGGCGTCGGCGTCCACGGTGACCTGCACCATGGTGGTGTTGGCGGCCAGGGTCATGGACGTGTCGGGCCAGGTCCCCTCGGGGAGCAGGTGCACGAAGGGCTCGTCGGCGTAGGCCTTCTCATAGGCGGCGCGGATCGTCTCGGCGGTGGCGCCGGGCTTGAGGGGGGCGGTGCAGGTGGCGAGGATGCCGCGGGGCAGGGGCGCCAGGACCGGGGTGAAGGAGAGACGGACCGCCTCGTCGGTGACCGAGGAGAGGTTCTGGACGATCTCGGGGTTGTGACGGTGGGCTCCGCCGACGCCGTAGGGGCTGAGGGAGCCCATGACCTCGCTGCCGACCAGGTGGGGTTTGGGCGCCTTGCCCGCGCCGGAGGTCCCGGTGACGGCGACCACGGTCAGGTCGGGTTCGACGAGCCCCGCGGCCAGTCCGGGGAAGAGCCCGAGGGTGGCGACGGTGACGTGGCAGCCGGGAACGGCGACCCTGCGGGCTCCGGCCAGGAGACCGCGCTGTCCGGGCAGTTCGGGCAGACCGTAGGGCCAGGTGCCGGCGTGGGGGGTTCCGTAGAAGCGTTCCCAGGCGGTGGGGTCGGTGAGCCGGAAGTCGGCCCCGCAGTCGACCACCAGGGTGTCGTCGCCGAGCTCTCGGGCGATGTCGGCGGACTGCCCGTGCGGGAGGGCGAGGTAGACCACGTCGTGGCCCCGCAGCTCCTCCACGGTGGTGGGGGCCAGGACGCGGTCGGCCAGCGGCAGGAGGTGCGGTTGGTGCCGGATGAGCGGGCTGCCCGCGTTGCCGCCCGCGGTGACGGCTCCGATCTCGATCTCGGGATGTCCCAGGAGCAGGCGCAGCAGCTCACCTCCGGCGTAGCCGCTGGCTCCGGCGATCGCCGCTGTGTATCCCATGGTGAGATCCCCTCCTCGGTATTGGACTGGACTATCATGCATGCCCTTGCAAGTTTATGCAAGCAGAGGATGATGGTCGGCCCTGGGGAGGGTGACGGTGGTCTCCGTCGCGGCGCGGCGCTCGGGCCGCGGCGACGGGACGAGGGTCTCCGCCGGTCAGCGCCCCGGCATACGGGTGGCGATATCGGCCAGACGGGAGGTGTGCCCCTTGCCCGCGGTCCTGGACTCACGACGGTCGGCGGTCCGGTAGAGGCCGCGCACGACCTTGGTGCCGACCCAGCGCAGCGGTTCGGGCTCCCAGCCCCGCGTCTCGTGTCCGACCCAGGGCAGACGGGTCAGTTCGGTGGAACGGCCCAGGATCAGGTCGCGCAGGGTGCGTCCGGCCAGGTTGCTGGTGGAGACACCGCTGTGGGAGTACCCGCCGGCCCAGGCCAGTCCGGTCTCGGAGTCCAGTCGCACGGTCGGCGACCAGTCCTTGGGGACGCCCAGCACCCCGGCCCAGGCGTGCTCGATCGGAACGTCCGCGACGTCGGGGAACATCCGGGTCAGGGCGCGCCAGAGCTCGGCGATCGCGTGCGGCTGGGTGAGCCCCTCCTCGGCCGGGGCCGACCCCAGCCGCTGGGGCGCGCCCCGTCCGCCGATGGCGATGCGCCCGTCCGCCGTGCGCTGGGAGTAGATCGAGGAGTGGGCGGTGTCGCCCAGGACCTCGCCGCCCTCCCAGCCGATCCGCTCCCACGACTCGTCGGAGATCGGCTCGGTCACGATCATCGAGGAGTGCGTGTGACGCCACTGTCGCCGCGGTCCGCGCAGCGTGGAGGTGAAGCCCTCGGTGGCCCGGACGACGTGGTCGGCGCGCACTGTGCCGTGCTCGGTGACCACCGCGGGGCGTTCGCCCTTCTCCCCCGGCCTGATCTCCACGACCGGGGTGTCCTCGAAGACGTCCACCCCCAGCTCCACGACCTTGGCGGCCAGACCCACGACCAGCTTGGCCGGGTGCAGTCGGGCGGCGTGCGGCGAGTACCCGGCGGCGACGGCCCCGTGGACCGCGATCCGCGGCTCCTCGGAGGGGTCGACCATGTGGAAGTCGTCGGGCCAGTAGCCCCATTCCTGGAGGTACTCGATGTGCCCTTGGAGACGTTCGCGCTGGGCCTCGTTGTCGGCGACCAGGTACATGCCGCCTTTGATCAGGTCGGCGTCGATCTCCTCGCGTTCGGTGACCGAGACCACCTCGTCGACGGTGTTCATCAGCGCGCGCTGGAGGGCGACCATGGAGCCCTTGCCGTGTGACCGGGCGTAGTCCTCCCGGGAACCGGAGAACTCGGCCGACAGCCACCCTCCGTTACGACCGGAGGCCCCGAAGCCGGCGAACTCCCGCTCCAGCACGCAGACACGCAGCTCGGGGCGTTCGCGCTTGAGGTAGTAGGCGGTCCACAGACCCGTGTATCCGGCTCCGACCACGCAGACGTCGTAGTCCGCGTCCCCGGCCAGGGGCGCTCTCCGTTCGGGCACCCCGATGTCCCGGAACCAATAGGAGATCCCACCATTGGCGAAACGAGAGGATCGGGGGATCGACCTCATCCGGGCAGCAGTGGTGAACAGCCTCATCATTCCCCCCGAAACCTCAATGCTCCCGACCCGCCCCGCGTCGGATCCCCGAACTCTGGCCAACCTACATGGGAACGGAGGTGCGTGGGATATCTTCCGCGCTTCCGAGGGACGCATGGGTCATTCGAGCAGGAATTCGACTACGGAGAGTCCCGAGGTCGTCAAAGAGCACTGTCACGGAGGGTACGCGCGATGGCGGCGAGTTGTCGAACCCCGTCCTCGCCCAAGGGGGCGAGCATGTGTTCGCGCAGCCGCTCGACGTGCTTGACCTTCGTGGCCTCGGTGAACTCCCGCCCCTTCTCGGTGAGGGTCGCGTAGACGACCCTGCGGTCGGTGGAGCAGTTGTGCCGCTCCAGGTAGCCCTCCTTCTCCAGGCGGTCGGCCAGCTTGGTGAACCCTCCGGTACTGAGGCTGACCTCACGCGCCAGTCGGCTCATCGGCAGTCGGTGCCCCGGGGTGCGCTGGAGACGGATGAGGACCTCGAACCAGGGGCCCGCCATGTCCTTGCCGTCGGGGGTGATGCCGCTCAACAGTCGAGGCCCGATGGCGTTGGTCGCCTCGGCCACCAGCCCCCAGGCGGTGATGAGGTCGTCGCCGTCCATACAGCCCTCGTCACGTGCCTCGTGTGTCGTCTCCGTCGTCCGTGTCGTCATGTCCCGTCCCTGTCGGATCGCGGGTGGACCCCGACGATCGCACCCTGAAGAAATATCTTCCTAGAAAATATTACTCCATGTCGGCGACTTCGTGGGGTGATCCGCGCCCGGAAAAAGGAACCCACCGGCGCGGATCGCGTCGGTGGGTGCGTCGATGTCGACGAGAAGGGGGCCCGGAACCCTCCGGGCCCCTCTCAGTGTCGTTCCATGACCGCGTCCAGGGCTCCTGCGAGAGTCGAGGTCAGGTGGTCGATCTGCTCCCAGGTGACCACCAGGGGCGGCGAGACCAACAGCGCCTTGGGCACCGGCCGGACGATGACGCCCCGGGCCCGGGTCTCGGCGAAGACCTCGGCCGTGGTGATGCCCCGTTCGGTGAGCGCCTCCTCGGTGAGCTCCACCGCGCCCATCACCCCGACCCCGGAACGGACCTCGGCGACCAGCGGGTGGCTCTCCAACCCGCGCAGGGCCGAGTCCAGGTGCCGTTCCACCTCGCGGGAGACGGTGAACAGGTCCTCGCGCTCCAGGATGTCCATGTTGGCCATGGCCGCGGCGCAGGCCGTCGGATGCCCGGCGTAGGTGGTCCCGTGCAGGAACGGGTTGCCCTCCTGGTTCCAGAAGGGGTCGGCCACCCGGCCGTCGACCACGACACCGCCCAGCGGCAGGTACCCGCTGGAGACGCCCTTGGCGAAGACGATCATGTCCGGGCTCACGCCGAAGCGCTCGATCCCGAACCAGTTGCCCATCCGGGCGAAACCACAGATGACGCTGTCCACGATGAACAGCACGCCGTACTTACGACAGATACGCGAGATCTCCGCGAAGTAGCCCTCCGGCGGCAGGAAGACCCCGCCCGCCCCGATCACCGGTTCGGCGAAGAAGGCCGCCACACGGTGGGCCCCCACCCGAAGGATCTCCGCCTCCAGAGCCTCCGCGGAGTCGTAGGGGACCACCGAGGTCTCCTCGACGAGCCGGCCGTAGCCCTCACGGAAGCGGTCCATCCCGATGATGCTGGTACCGAACCCGTTGAGGCCGTGATAGCCGCCGGTCCGACTGATCAGGTGCTGACGTTCGGGCTGCCCCAGCGCCGCCCAGTAACCGCGCGCCAGCTTGGCCGCGGTGTCGATCGACTCCCCTCCACCACAGGTCAGGATCACCCGAGGGTCGTCGACCGGCGCGTGCGCCGCCAGCCGCTCGCTCAGTTCGATGGCGGGCGCGTTGGCGAAGTCCCCGTAGACGGTGTAGGCGTCCAGGGTGCTGATCTGCCGATGCACCGCGTCCGCGATCTCGGTACGACCATGACCGACGTTGCAGTACCAGAGGCTGGCGGTGCCGTCGAGGTAACGATCACCGTACTGGTCCCAGAGCCACACGCCCTCGGCGCGGGAGACGACGAACTCCGGGCCCTTGGCCACGGTGTTCATATCGCAGAAGGTGTGCCAGAGGCGGCTGGACTCCCTGTGTTCCTTGGGAGTGAGCGCGGACGAGACAACCGTTTCGGTCATATGGCGACCTCCGAGCCGTGACATGCGCGAGAGTGCGCAGCGGAAAACGGATCTGCCCCCATCACCCGGACGCCCAGGTTGCGGTAGGTGATTGCAGGCTAAGTTCTCCACCCGCTCTTCAGCAAGAGACAAAACGAGGATTCATGCCCCGAAACATAAACTTCATTCCGACTACCCCTGCCCCATGGCCTCAAAACCCCTACTGTGCAGGAAAAACAGGCCCTGAAATTTCTTGGATTCCGGAGTGTCCGACAAACCGTTTCGCGACACGATCCCTGTGCGTATCGGTCCGAGACCGCCATCGAACACCGAACCCCGCCCGAACACAAGAGGGGCGGGACGGCCCCCTTTCTCAGGAGGGCCCGTCCCGCCCCTTCGGCGTGTCGCGGCGAGGTCAGCCGCGCAGGACCGCCCCGGTGCGCTCGGTGGCGAGGGCCACGGCCGCGTCACGCGCGGCCCCGGCCTCCTCGGCCGTCAGCGTCCGGTCCCCGGCCCGGAAACGCAGGGCGAAGGCCACGGACTTGCGTCCCTCGCCCACCTGCTCACCGGTGTAGACGTCGAACAGACGCACGCTCTCCAGGAGCTCGCCGGCGCCCTCGATCAGAGCGGAACGGATCCGCCCCACCGGGACCGACTCGTCCACGACCAGCGCCACGTCCTGGGTGGCCACCGGGTAGGCCGACACCTCGGGGGCCACGACCTTGGTCCGGGCCCGCTCGATCCGGTCCAGGTCGACCTCCATCGCGGCGGTGCGCTCGGGCAGACCGAAGGCCTTGACGGTGCGCGGGTGCAGCTCACCGGCGTGTCCGACCGCGAGGCGCTCCCCCGCCACGCGCACGTACAGCGCCGCGCAGCGTCCCGGGTGCCAGGGGGCCTGCTGGGAGGCCTCGATCTCCAGCTCCACACCGGCCACACGGGCCACGTCACGGGCGGCCTGGATCGCGTCGGCCCAGACGGCCTCGCGCCCCGGACCCCACCAACCCGCGCGTTCGGCGGCACCGGACAGCACCACGCCCACATGGCGCGGCTGCTCGGGCAGGGCCGCGTCGATCAGCGCCAGTTCCTCGGCCGAGGGCGCGCGATCCACCGGAAGCAGCGGAGCGCGAGAGGCACCGGCCCGGGGCAGGTAGATCGACCCCATCTCGAAGAGGGCGACATCGGTGAGACCACGACCGACGTTGCGCACCAGGGTCTTGAACATCCCCGGCAACAACGTGGTGCGCAGCAGGGGCTCCTCGTCGTTGAGCGGGTTGGCCAGCCGCATGCTCACACGACGCGGGTCGTCGGCCTTCAGCTGGAGCCCGTCGAGGTCGCGCTCGCCCACGAACGGGTACGTGAGCACCTCGTGGTGACCGGTCTCCGCCAGGGCACGGCCCACGGCGCGACGCAGACGCTGCCCCTCGGTCAGACCACGGCCCATCCCCTTGAAACCGATGGAGGGGATGTTCTCGTAGCCCTCGAACCGGATGACCTCCTCGGCGAGGTCGTTGGGGTCGGTCAGGTCCGGACGCCAGGACGGCGGGGTCACCGTGAGCACGTCGCCCTCGGAGGCCACCGCGCAGCCGATGGCCCGCAGCCACTTCTCGGTGGTGCCCTCGGGGTAGTCGACACCGGCCACGGCGCCGGCGTGACCCGCGCGCACCGTGATCGTGGTCGGGGCCAACGAGTGGTCGAGGTGGGTGTAGGCCGCCTCGACGCTCGCGCCGCCCAACTCGGCGAGCAGCTCCACCGCGCGGGTGGCGGCCACCACCTGCATCCTGGAGTCGATGCCGCGCTCGAACCGGCGCGAGGCCTCCGAGGAGAGCTGGTGGCGGCGCGAGGCCCGGGCGATGTGCCGGGGCTCGAAGTGCGCCGCCTCGACCAGGACAGCGGAGGAGGAGAGACCGATCTCGGTGTCGAGGCCGCCCATGACACCGGCGATGGCCTGGGCACCGGACGCGTCGGCGATGACGATGTCGTCGGGGTCCAGGGACCGGCGGACGTGGTCGAGGGTCTCCAGCTTCTCCCCCGGCTTCGCGGCGCGCACGGTGACGGTCCCGTCGAGCCGGTCGCGATCCCAGGCGTGCAGCGGCTGGCCGAGTTCCAGCATCACGTAGTTGGTGACGTCGACGGCCAGAGAGACCGGACGCACCCCGCTCTGGTGCAGACGACGCATCATCCACAGCGGGGTGGGCGCCTCGGGGTCGAAGCCGGTGGCGCCGCGCAGCACGAGACGGTCGGCGAGCCCGGTGTCGGCGATCTCCGCGGGGTGGCCGGGCCCGGTGGGCTCGACGACCTCGATCTCGGCGGGGTCGTGGAGGTCGACCCCGTACAGGGCGGCGACGTCACGGGCCACTCCGCGCATCGACAGCGCGTAGCCGCGGTCGGGGGTGACCGCGATGTCGAGGACGTCCTCGCGCAGTTCGAGAGCCTCGATGGCGTCGGCGCCGATCTCGCCGAAGCCCTCCGGCAGGACGACGATGCCGCTGTGGTCCTCCCACAGGCCCAGCTCGGTCGCCGAGCAGATCATGCCCGCCGACATCCGGCCGTAGGTCTTGCGGGCGCCGATCTTGAAACCGCCGGGAAGCTCGGCCCCGGGCAGGGAGACGACGACCAGGTCGCCCTCGGCGAAGTTGCGTGCGCCGCAGACGATCTCCTGTGGCTCACCGGTGCCGTTGGCGTCGCCGACGTCGACCCGGCAGAAGCGGATCGGCTTCTTGAAACCGGTCAGCTCCTCGATCTCCAGGACACGACCGAAAACGATGGGGCCGGTCAGGTCGGCTCCGAGCTCGTCGACGGTCTCGACCTCCAGACCCGCCAGGGTCAGTCGGGAGGCGAGCTCGCGGGCGGTGACGTCGGTGGGCAGCGCGACGTATTCGCGCAGCCAGGTCATGGGGACGCGCATCAGATCTCACTCCCGAACGCCGAGGTGAAACGTACGTCGCCCTCGACCATGTCGCGCATGTCGCGCACGTCGTGCGCGAACATCAGTGTTCGTTCGATTCCCAGGCCGAAGGCCCATCCGCTGTAGACCTCGGGGTCCACACCCGCGGCCACCAGCACACGCGGGTTGACCACTCCGCAGCCGCCGATCTCGATCCAGCCCTCGCTGGAGCAGGTGCGGCACGGCGCGTCCGGGTCCCCCACCGAGGCGCCTCGGCACACGAAGCACTCCATGTCCACCTCGGCCGACGGCTCGGTGAACGGGAAGTAGGAGGCGCGGAAACGGGTCTTGAGGCCCTCTCCGAAGAAGGACTCGACGAAGGTGTCGATGGCTCCGCGCAGGTGGGCCATGGTGATGCCCCGGTCCACGACCAGCCCTTCGAGCTGGTGGAAGACCGGCGTGTGCGTCGCGTCGAGCTCGTCGGTGCGGAAGGTCTTGCCGGGGGCGACCACGTACACGGGCAGGTCGCGCGTCAACAGGGAACGCACCTGGACCGGGGAGGTGTGGGTCCGCATGACCAGCCCGGACTCACCGCCCTCGGGCCCCTCCACGAAGAAGGTGTCCTGCATGGTGCGGGCGGGGTGGTCCGGCTGGAAGTTGAGGGCGTCGAAGTTGAACCACTCGGCCTCGATCTCGGGGCCCTCGGCGATCTCGAAGCCCATGCCGACGAAGACGTCGGCCATGCGCTCGGCGATCGTGGTCAGCGGGTGACGCGCCCCACGGGGGACACGGTCCCAGGGCAGGGTGACGTCGACGCGCTCCTCGACCAGGACCCGCTCGTCGCGCTCGGCCTCCAGGACGGCCTGGCGGGCCTTGAGGGCCTGGCCGATGTCGCGGCGGGCCCCGCCCACGCGCTTGCCGGCGTCGGCCTTGGCGGCCGGGGGCAGGGCGCCGATCTCACGGTTGGCCAGGGCCAACGGGGAACGGTCGGAGGCGTGGGCGAGCCTGACCTCCTTGAGTTCGGCGAGATCGGCGGCGGCCTCGATGGCGGCCAACGCCTCCTCGCGCATGCGGGCGACCTCGTCGGGGTGCAGGGGGGTCACCTCGACCGGGTCGAAGGAATTGTTCGGTGCAGACATGTTTGGTTGCCTCGCCGACACCGCACCGGCGGACGCGGGCGCGGGCGGCAGTCACGGTCCGCTCGGGGCGGACGAAGCCGACAGGAAGAGCACAGGGTCACGTCGGGCCGGCGGTGAGACCGGCCCTGGATTGACGGGCCGCCCCGTGGAAGGTCCACGACGGAACACGGGGAGCCTCGTGCGCCCACCGGGGCCGAAGGGTCTGACTGCTCAGACGAACTCGGGCGTCCCGGCGGGCATGGTAAATCGGAACTCTGCGCCACCGTTGGGGGCGCGGCCGACGGTGATCGTGCCGCCGTGGGCCTCGACGAGGCCCTTGACGATGAACAGTCCGAGGCCGGTCCCGCCACGGCGCTTGCTGCGCCAGAACTGGCGGAAGACGCGCGGAATGGTCTCGGGCGCTATGCCCTGGCCTTCGTCGCGCACCGACACCGCTGCTCCTCCCTCACACGGCTCGATCACGATACTGACAGTACCAGCGCCGTGCCGCACCCCGTTTTCCACGAGGTTGGAGAGGATCTGTTCGAGCTTGTCGGGGTCCAGCCACATTTGAGGAAGATCGCCGTGCGCCTCCACACGGAAGCGCTCCTCGGACTCCCCCGCCGCGACCCGCCCCGCGACCACCTTGCGGACCGCCTCCGGCAGGTCGACGACCTGGCGACGCACCTCCAGCCGCCCGGATTCGATCCGCGAGACGTCCAGAAGGTCGTGGATCAGCCGGGTGACACGGTCGGCGTCGGCGTTGACCGTCTCCAGCATGAACAGCTTCTGCTTGTCGGTCAGCCGTTCCCATTTGGTGAGCAGCGTGGAGGTGAAGCCCTTCACACTGGTCAGGGGGGAGCGCAGTTCGTGAGCGACCTCGGAGACCAGGTCGGCCCGGGAGCGGTCGGCCCGCGCCGAGGCGTCCCTGAGGGTGACCACGAGACGGACGAGATCGCCCCCGGGCCTGACCCGGACGTAGCGGGCGGCGACGAGGATCTCGCGTTCGTCGGGCAGGCAGAGGACCCGTTCGACCTGACGGGTGCGATCGCGATCGCCTCCGTAGGGGTCGCTGGCCTCCCACCAGTCGTGCCCGTCGAGCCCTCGCAGAGGTAGGGCGGAACGGTAGTCGTGGCCCAGCGCCGACTCCGCGGGAACCCCGACGAGCTGGGCGGCCTGGGTGTTGAAGAGGACGACCCGGCCCCGGGCGTCGGCGATGACGACCCCGTCCGGCAGATCGTCGGCGTGCAGGGGCGCTCCCCCGGGGGACGCGGTGTCGACGTCGGCCGGCGCGGGGCCGTCCATCGGATACGTCACCGCGCTGTCGGAGTCCTCCGCCGGTTGGTCCACCTGCCGGCCGCTGCCCACGCCTCTCCCCGCTCCCCTCCGAAGGTCCACGGCACGGGGGTCCCAGGCCGCGGATCACTGCTCGGTGGTGTCCGTTTCCAACTCTCCCCTGGACACCACCGCAGGTCTACCCTGCACTCCCGCCCGGTACGCCTCGTGTTCCGTGACGCGGCGTCGGGCGGAAGACCGAACTTGCGGACACCGTTCCCACACCCGTCCCCGGGGGCGGGCCGGTCGACCGCGATCACGGTCCGGATACTCACACCGTGTGGCCGAGCCTGCCCGATCCAGGAGGCGGGCGCACGTCTCCACCCGTGACACGGGTCGTGTGAGCGCGGTCAAGCGGGATGCGCATGAACCGCCGTGGTGCCGCTCCGACCCTATCGACACTCGGGCCTGGTGCACGTGCATTCCGAGGTGTTGGCACAACCTGTTACCGGTCGTGCACACCCACGGTCGCGTGATCGGGCCGTTCGGTGACGATGCACGGAGCGTCACCGCACGTGGAGACGGGCTCGGGCGCGGGTACCCGGATCAGGCGCGTCTCTGCTGGCGTGCGGTGGTGTACAGACAGACCGCGGCGGCCGTGGCCAGATTCAGGCTTTCGGCCCCGCCGTAGATCGGAACGCTGACCGCGCCGTCGGTGAGACGGACGGTCTCCTCGGGCAGCCCCCAGGCCTCGTTGCCGAAGACCCAGCCGACCGGACCGTCCAGAGCGCCGTCGTCGGCCACCTGGTGCAGGTCCCGGTCGCCACCGCCGTCGGCGGCCCACACCTTGGCGTCCGCGTCGTGCAGGAAGTCGATGGCCCGGGCCACGGGCACCCCCACCACGACGGGCAGGTGGAACAGGCTTCCGGCGGAGGCGCGCACGCACTTGCCGTTGTAGGGGTCCACGGAGGCGTCGGTGAAGATCACGACGTCGGCTCCGGCCGCGTCGGCGGTGCGCAGGACCGTCCCGGCGTTACCGGGATCGCGTACGTGGGAGAGGACGACGGCCAGACGCACGTCGGTGACCTTCTCCAAGGGGACGTCGACGAACTCGCAGACCGCGATGACCCCCTGAGGGGTGATGGTCTGCGCCAGTTCGGACATCACGTCGAGGCTGACCCGATGGGTGGGCACGCCCGCGGTGTGGGCCGCGTCCATCAGGTCGATGTGGCGTTGCATGGCCTCCGCCGTGGCGTAGACCTCGACCACACCGTGGGCGGCCCCTCCATAGGGGGACCGCCCGTCACCGCCGTTGACGGCGGCCAAGGCCTCCCGCACAGCCTGGGGGCCTTCCGCGAGGAAGCGCCGCTCACGCTGGCGGAAGGTGCGCTTGGCGAGCCGCCGAACCCCCTTGATCCTGGGTGATCGGACACTCGTGAACTCGTGGCTCGCCATCGCTACCCGTATCTGTCTTACGAAACCGTCAGGCCGCGGCGGGGGCGGGCAGGGCCTGCTTGGCCTTCTCCACCAGCGCGGCGAAGGCGGCCTCGTCGTTGACGGCCAGCTCGGCCAGCATGCGACGGTCGACCTCGATCTCGGCCAGCTTCAGACCCTGGATGAGACGGTTGTAGGTCAGACCGTGAGCGCGGGAGGCGGCGTTGATGCGCTGGATCCACAGACGACGGAACTGCCCCTTGCGGTCCTTGCGGTCCCGGTAGGAGTAGGTCATCGAGTGGAGCATCTGCTCCTTGGCCTTGCGGTACAGGCGCGAGCGCTGCCCGCGGTAACCACTGGCCCGGTCGAGAACGACCTTGCGCTTCTTCTTGGCGTTGAGAGCCCGCTTCACGCGTGCCACAGTGACTCCCTCATTGTTCTTCCGGCGCACGGCGCGCCGTCCGGTCCGACCAGGACGGGCCCGGCGGCCGTGTTCGCTTCAGGTGGTCGTCCCCCGAGCGCCTGACACGCACCGACCGGGTCGGACGCGCGGGCACTGCCGAGGAGGACGAGAGGTTCTCCGGTACTACTTGCCCAAGAGCTTCTTGATGTTCTTGGTGTCGGCCGGGGAGAGCACGGCCTCGTTGCTCAGCTTGCGCTTACGCTTGGAGGTCTTGTGCTCAAGGATGTGGTTCTTGTTGGCACGGCGGCGCATGATCTTGCCGGAACCGGTGACCTTGAAACGGTCCTTGGCTCCGCTGTGGGACTTGTTCTTCGGCATGTCGCCGTCGTCTCCTACTCCGTCGGCGCGTCGTCGATCATGGACCGACGACGCGGTTGTTCCGCGCTAGGCGGGGTCTTGGGGCGCCACGCCTGTGCATCACGGGCCGTCGCGCACGGTGCCCCCGCCACCCGGGTCCCGCCTCGACGGCGGGCCGGGCGGCGGGAGACCTCCCTGGCGTCTACGCCTGGTCGCTCCGCTCGCGGCGGGCCTTCTCCCCGGCCGCCGCACGGGCCTCGGCCTTGTGCTCGGAACGCCGCTTGTGCGGACCGATCACCATGACCATGTTGCGGCCGTCCTGCTTGGGCTGGGACTCGACCGTGCCGAGGTCCTTGACGTCCTCGGCCAGTCGCGCCAGCAGCCTGCGCCCGAGTTCGGGGCGGGACTGCTCACGACCGCGGAACATGATCGTCACCTTGACCTTGTCCCCGCCCTTGAGGAACCGGACGACGTGACCCTTCTTGGTCTCATAGTCGTGCGGGTCGATCTTCGGGCGGAGCTTGATCTCCTTGATGATCGTGTTCGACTGGTTCTTGCGCGACTCACGGGCCTTGACCGCGGACTCGTACTTGAACTTGCCGTAGTCCATCAGCTTGGCGACCGGCGGGCGCGCGGTCGGCGCGACCTCGACGAGGTCGAGGTCGGACTCCTGGGCCAGACGCAGGGCGTCCTGCACGGAGACGATTCCGACCTGCTCACCGTTGGGTCCGACGAGTCGGACCTCGGGCACCCGGATACGGTCATTGATGCGGGGCTCGGCGCTGATGAGACCCCTCCCTAGCTTTCTCGGATTACCTGGGACCGGCCGTCCACCGTCCGGTGGTCGGCCTGTTCGACCGGGTCGCCCGCGCTTTGTTCAGGCCACCCGCCCGCTCCGGGGTCCCACCACAAAAGGAAAAACCCCGCCAGCGTGTGCAAGCGGGGCGATCCGACCGGAACGTCACGGCGAAGGCGGCGACCGCGTCCCGGACCTCGGAGGACCGAGATCCCGTGGGACGGCGCGACGCGCCCTTCGTGCGACCGGACCCGCGCGAGCAGTGCCCGGCGGGTGGGAGGATCATCTCCGCTTGCGGTTCCGGTATGTCGGGACACACCGGACCAAGTCGATTACCACGATTCTATCAGGAGTTCCGACCACTCCACCCGGACCGCCTTCGACGACCCTCTCGCGAAGGGGAAGGGCCGGTCAGGACGTCGCACGGCGGGCCAGTTCGGCCTCCCCGGCCGCCCTCATGGCCGTCACCGGAACGTCCTCCCGACCCGTCATCGCGCGGACCTGGGCCACCGCCTGATGCAACAGCATCGGGAAACCGCCCACCACGCGACCACCGCGGGCCTCGACCGTCTCGGCCGCCCTGGTCGGCCAGGGCGCGTAGACCACGTCGAAGAGATCGGCCCGCGAGGCGGCCAGCACGTCGGCGTGGGCGTCGGCGGCTCCGGAGGGCAGGGTGGAGACGACCAGGTCGACGTCCAGGTACCGGTCGATCTCCGCCAACGGGGCCACCGACACGGGAACACCCAGACGTTCGGCGGCCCGGGTCACCTCGCCGGCGCGCGCCGTGCTGCGTGCCAGTACGGTCACCGGGCCCGCGAGCCCCAGCTCGCGCAGGGCGGCCAGGGCCGAGGCCGCGGTGGCGCCCGCTCCCAGGACGACCGCGTCCCGGGGCGAGCCCGCGCCCGCCTCGGTCAGCGCGGTCGTGATCCCCTCGACGTCGGTGTTACGGGCGCTCCAGCCCCCGTTCCGACGGACCAGGGTGTTGGCCCCGCCGACCTCCACGGCCAGGGCGTCCACCTCGGAGGCCAGTTCCATGGCCCGACGCTTGAGCGGCATGGTCAGGGAGAGCCCCGCCCATTCGCCCGGTTCGAGTCCGTCGAGGAAGGGGGCCAACCCCGCCTCGTCGCACTCGAAGCACTCGTAGGACCAGTCGGTCAGACCCATCTCCCGATAGGCCGCCGAGTGCAGGACCGGTGAGAGGGAGTGGGCCACCGGCGAGCCCAGGACGGCCGCGCGCATCAGTTCTGCCCGCCTCCCCAGGTCTCCTGGAAACGGTCCTTCAGCACCAGGAACTCGTCGTAGTCGTCGGTGAACTCGGTGACGCCGTTCTCGGGGTCGGTGGCCACGAAGTACAGCCAGTCCCCCTCCTCCGGCTCGAGGGCCGCCTCGATGGCGTCCTCGCCCGGGGCGACGAACGGTCCGGGGATGAGCCCGGTCTTGTGGTAGGTGTCGAAACCGCTGGTGTCGGCCTCACAGGCCGCCCGCTGATCGTTGTCGAGGGCGATGCCGTACTCGCCGATGGCGTAGAAGCAGGTGCTGTCCATCTGCAACGCCATGTCGATGTCCAGGCGGTTGTGCACCACACGGGAGATCTTGGCCATGTCGTCGACCCCGCCGCTCTCGGCCTGGACGATGGAGGCGATCGCCATGATCTCGTTGGCGTCGTAACCGAGGTCGGCCGCGCGATCCTCCAGGTTCATCGCCTCAGTGACCTGACGGTGCTGGGTGACCATCGTGCGCAGTATCGACATGGCCTCGGTACCCGGTTCGAAACGGTACGTGGCCGGGAAGAGGTAGCCCGCGGGGCCCTCCGTCGCGTAGTCGGGCAGGCCGAGTTCGTCGGTCTGCTCGTAGGCCGCCTCCAACTCCTCCAGGGAGACGTCGGTGTTGTCGGCCAGCTTCTCCAGTATCTGGTCGCTCCGCAGTCCCTCGCGGATGAGGACCTCGCCGCCCAGGCGGTTGTCCTGGTCGAGCAGGGCGGCGACGGCGCTCGCCCCGCTCATCCCCTCCGCCAGGGAGTAGGTGCCGGGGGTCAGACCCTGCTCCTGCTGATCGAGGGCGTTGGTGAAGGCCCGCACGCTGGCGACGACGCCCGCGTCCGAGAGGGTCCGGCCGACGGCCGTTCCGCTCTGCCCCTCCTCGACCGTGATGACGATCTCTCCGGAGCCCTCACCCGCGTAGTCGGCGGGGAACACGTAGGTGCGCATCACCACGAAGCCACCACCGGCGATCACCAGCATCAGCACCAGGGCGAGCAGGATCATGAAGCCCTTGCCGCGACGGCGTCGGGGGGCCCCGCCACCACCGCCGCCCTTGGCCGCGGCCAGTCGCTTGGCCCGCTGCTTGGCCGCCTTGGCGCGTCTGCGCGTGGCGCGGCTGTCCCCGTAGGAGGCCGCGATGTCCTCGAGGCTCTCCTCCTCGTAGTCGTCCTCCTCAGGTTCCTCCTCGGGAGCGTCCTCGACCACGGGTTCCGGCTCGGGCCTCTTCCTCACCCGACGGGAACGACGGCGGCCACGACCGCGACGGCCGGTCGGCTCCTCCTCCGAGACGGGATCGGACTCGACCTCGGCCTCGTCCTCCTCAGGGATCGGCAGGGCACCGCTCCGGCGCGGTTCCTCCTCGGGAAGCGGGAAGGCTCCGCTATCGGGTTCGGGCGCGCGGCGGCGCCGTCCACGACGGCCCTTCGGTTCCGGTTCGAATTCGGGCTCCGGCGTGAACCCGGGCTCGGGTTCGGGTTCGGGCTCGGGAGCGACGTCGTCGAAGGGGGCCGCGGCGAACGCTCCGCCGTCGACGCTCTCCTCCGGCTCGGGACGGGCACGACGGCGGGCGCGGCGGCCCACCGGACGCTCCTCCTGGGGGGCGGAGGGGAACTCACCCGTCTCACGGGCACGCGCCTCTTCTCGCGCGGCGCGTTTACGGCGGGCGCGACGGCCCCTCGGCTCCTCGGGCTCGTCCGCGAAGAAGGCCGGCGTGGGCTCGTCCTCGGCGTCGTCCCAGAGCGAGGAACGGGGTTCGGGGGCCTCCTCCACACGGGCTCGGCGCCGCCTGCGGGGCGGCTCCTCCAGAGGAGCGTCGGTACCGCGTGCGGGACGTTCCCGACCGGTGGTCTCCTGCGGGGCGGCGGGGGCGCCGCCCAGGTTCGCGAGCGCGGCGAGCGCCTCCTGCGTCGGATCGGCGCCGGCCCTCCCGGGCGCGCCGGGAGCCTCGGGACCGGGGGCGGCCGGCTCTCGGGAGGGTCGCCCGCCCCGGGCCGCGCGACCGCCTCTGAGGGCGTCGGCGGCGCCGGAACGGCGCGGGGGGACCGCGGGGCCCGCTTCGCCCTCGGTGGGCGGTCCGGGCCTGCGTCGGCGGCCGGGGGCCGGGGGGCCACCGGGGATGTCGCCGGTGGGCGGCCCCGCGCGACGGGCGGCGGCCGGGGGCTCCGCCCAGGGGTTCGGAGCCGGCTCGGGCCGAGCCCTACGGCCACGCGACGGGGGTTGCGTGGGAAGAGGATCGGTGAGCGGGTCGTAGTCGTAGCCGTCCTGACGGTCGGCACGGCCACGGTAGGGACTATCGGGGTAGTCATCCCTGTCGGTCATGAATCTCCCTGGCTGGCACGGACGATCTCGCCCGGAGGGTGGCCTGTCGACCGTTCCTGGTCCAAGGCGCTCTGCAAAAGCACGGTGGCCGCCGCCTGGTCGATGACGGAACGGCGGGCACGACCGCCTTTGGCCCCCTTCCGACCGAAGGACGCGCCGGAGAGCAGGTGCCCTTGCGCGGTCACCGTGGTGAGCCGTTCGTCCACGAGCCTGACGGGGACGGGGGCGAGGAGTCGGGCCAAGGAGTGCGCGAACTCGCGGGAGGACCGGGCCGCGGGCCCCTCCTTGCCGGACAGTGATGCAGGGTAGCCCACGATGACCTCGCGGGCCTCCCGTTCCAGAACGAGGACGGCGATGCGCTCGACGTCCCCACGACCGCGCGGGACCGTCTCCACAGGGCTGGCGAGCATACCGCTCGGATCGCTGACCGCGACCCCGATGCGCGCGTTACCAGGGTCGATCGCCAGGCGTACACCGTGTCTCACGAGGACGTCTCCCCCCGGGCGGGGGCATTGCTCAGAGGAGCTGTGCGGTCGACGGCACAGCACCGCTGTCGGGAAAACCTCAACACGGTGGTCCTGTTCATCATCTGGATCGCGGGAATCGCCGCGCAGAAAGCCATGTGATCGGCTGTGACGCGCCACAGTATGCCCGATTCGATGACAGCGCGCAGCCCGGGACGTGGACCTTCCCCTCGCGGAGCCGGCGGATCGGGCGTCGGTTCCCCGACGGGCCGATCACGTCGGGGCCCGAGGCGGACACGTACCGTCCGAGTGTAGGTCACCCCGGCCCCGGGGGAGGTGGAGGAGCGTTCACGAGGGGTGTCCGTTCTCGGGCGGCGCGTCCGGAGAAAGGGGTGACGGCGGAGCGCAGGCCGGCGTCATCGTCCCCCGCGAAGAGGGGCGACGACGTCGACGAGGTGACCGACACCACCCGTTCGTTCGGGGCCGTCCGTGCCACGGACGGCCCCGGTACGTTCGTCCGGCTACTCCGCGCGGCCGGTCGAAGGCCGCGCGGAGAACACCCACGGGGTCAGAAGGAGGCCACCCGGGCCTCGACCGCGCGCAGGGCCTCGTCGGCCTTGGCCGGGTCGCTGCCACCGCCCTGGGCGATGTCCGGCTTACCGCCGCCACCGCCGCCGAGGGCGCGGGCGGCCACGCCGACCAGCTCGCCCGCCTTGATCCCGGCCTTCTGCGCGGCCTTGTTCGCGGCGACCACCACGACGGGACGGTCCTTGGGGACCGCGGTCATCGCGACGACGACGGGCTCCTCCTCGCCGAGCCGGCCGCGAACGTCCAGCACCAGCTTGCGCAGGTCGTCGCCGGAGGCGCCTTCGGGCGCCTCGGTCGCCACGACCAGGGCCGAACCGTGCCGGCGGGCACCGGAGGCGATCTCGCCCGCGGCCTGGAGCACCTGGGCCGCGCGCAGCCTCTCGATCTCCTTCTCCGCCGAACGCAGACGGGAGACCATGGCGTCGATCCGCTCGGGGAGCTCCTCGCGCGGCGTCTTGAGCTGCTCGGAGAGCTGACCGACCAGCGCCGACTCCTTGGACAGGCGCTTGAAGGCGTCCGCGCCCACGGCCGCCTCGACACGGCGAACGCCCGAACCGATGGAGGACTCCCCCAACAGCTTGACGATGCCGAGCCTGGAGGTGGACCCCACGTGCGTACCACCGCACAGCTCGATCGAGTAGTCGCTCATCTCGACCACGCGCACACGGTCGCCGTACTTCTCACCGAACATGGCCAGAGCGCCCATGTCGAGCGCCTCGTCGAGGCTCTTCTCCTCGGTCCGCACCGCGATGTCGTCGGACAGGACGGTGTTGACCTCCTCCTCGACCTCGTTGATGCGCTCGGCGCCCAGGGCGTTGTCGGCCGTGAAGTCGAAGCGCAGTCGACCGGGGCGGTTCTCCGAACCCGCCTGTCCGGCGGAGGGGCCCAGCGCGTTGCGCAGCGCCGAGTGGATGAGGTGGGTCGCGGAGTGAGAGCGTTCGATCGCCCGACGACGGTCGACGTCGATCCGCGCGCGCACCGCGTCGTCCAGGACGATCTCTCCCGAACGCACGGTGCCGCGGTGCATGAACAGGCCGGGCAGCGGCTTCTGGACGTCCTCGACGTCCACCACCCCGCGCCCGTCCACGGTCAGGGTGCCGGTGTCGGCGATCTGACCACCGCTCTCGGCGTAGAACGGGGTGCGGTCCAGCACGATCTCGACCTTGTCGCCCTCCTTGGCCGAGGGCACGCCCTCGCCGTCGACGACGATCCCGCGCACGCTCGACTCGCTCTCGGTGTCGCTGTAGCCGAGGAAGTCGGTGTCACCGGCGTTCTCGTGCAGGCCGGCGTACAGGGAGATGTCGGCGTTGCCGAGCTTCTTGGCCTTGGCGTCGGCCTTGGCCGTGTCGCGCTGACGCTGCATGAGCTCGCGGAAGGCGGTCTCGTCCACGCTCAGCCCCTGCTCGGCCGCCATCTCCAGGGTGAGATCGATGGGGAAACCGTAGGTGTCGTGGAGCTGGAAGGCGTCGGCGCCGGAGAAGACCGTGCCCCCCTGGGCACGCGTGCGCTCGGCCGCGCGGCCGAACAGGGTGGTGCCCGCGCGCAGGGTGTCGGCGAAGTTCCTCTCCTCGGTGTCGATCACACCGTGGACGACGTCGGCCTTGTCCAGCAGGTCGGGGTAGATGTCCTTCATCGCGTCGATGCTGACGGCGGTCAGATCGTGCAGGAAGAAGGCGTCGGTGCCCGAGAGCAGGCGCAGGTTGCGGATGGAGCGGCGCAGGATGCGGCGCAGCACGTATCCGGCCTTCTCGTTGCCCGGCTTGACGCCGTCGCCGACGAGCATGACGGCGCTGCGGACGTGGTCGGCGACCACACGGAGCATCACGTCACGCTCGTGGTCATCGCCGTAGACGGAGCCGGTCAGCTCCGCGGCGCGGTGGAGCACCCGACCGATGATGTCGGTCTCGTAGATGTTGTCGACGCCCTGGAGGACCGCCGCCAGGCGCTCCAGACCCATGCCGGTGTCGATGTTCTTCTTGGGCAGCTCGCCGAGGATCGGGTAGTCCTTGCCGTTGCCCTCACCCCGCTCGTACTGCATGAAGACGAGGTTCCAGATCTCGATGTAGCGGTTCTCGTCCGCCGCGGGTCCACCCTCGACCCCGTACTCGGGGCCGCGGTCGTAGAAGATCTCGGAGCAGGGACCACAGGGGCCGGGCACGCCCATGTCCCAGTAGTTCTCCTCCTTGCCCATGCGCTGGATGCGTTCGGGGTCGACCCCGACGTCCTCGCGCCAGATCCGCTCGGCCTCGTCGTCGTCGAGGTAGACCGTGACCCACAGGCGCTCCGGGTCGATGCCGAAGCCGCCCTCCTCGACGGAGGAGGTGACCAGTTCCCACGCCAGCGGGATGGCCCTCTCCTTGAAGTAGTCGCCGAAGGAGAAGTTGCCGAGCATCTGGAAGAAGGTGGCGTGCCGGGAGGTCTTGCCGACCTCCTCGATGTCCTTGGTCCGGATGCACTTCTGCACGCTGGTGGCCGTGTCGTAGGAGGGCGTGCGCTGGCCCAGGAAGTAGGGCTTGAAGGGGACCATGCCCGCCGGTACCAGCAGCAGGGTCGGGTCCTCGGCGATCAGGCTTGCCGAGGGCACCACGGTGTGTCCCTTCTTCTCGAAGAAACCGAGGAAGCGGCGCACGATCTCTGCCGTCTCCATTGATGCCCTCCTGTGCTTGGCTCCGCCGCTGCTGTGGCGACGTCGTGTCCCTTCACGGGACCGTGATCACGCGTGGTCGATAGGGGCCCATCGTAGAGGGAACCGCCACGCGCGCGTGCATGGTTTCGTCTCGACCACCGGGAGTCCGTCATCGTTGACAACGGCGGCGGTCCACTTGTTCCCCCAGGCTATCGCCGTCGGGTGGTGCGCCCTTACCGTCGAGGGCTCCGCCGCCCGTGAACGTGGAAGGGCCGCACCCCGGGGTGCGGCCCTTCGTGGTCGTCGCCTCGCGTGTCCTCGATCAGTGGACCCCGGGTCCCGGCGGCCCGGCTCCGGCCGTACCGAGTCCGTAGTAGGCGCGTGTGATCGGCAGGAGCATCAGGACGATCATCCCGATCGCGAAGAGCAGCGGGACGATCGCGCCGAATCCGCCGGTCACGATGGAGAACAGCAGGATCAGGGCGGCCAGGATGTGGAAGACCACGATCGTCCACAGGATCGCCGCGCTGCGACGCCCCATCAGCGAAGCGAGCACGATGGACAGGACGCCGTAGACGAACGGGATCAGTCCCAGGAGCCCGAAGAGGGCCCCGGCCTCGGAGGCCGTCAGGGGCAGTCCGTTCTCCTGCATCCCACGCAGGAACTCCCTGCCCACGTCTCCGCCGCCGGCGGCCAGTCCCGCGACCCCCCACATGAGGAGGCCGAGGAGCAGACCGCAGGCGCCGCCGATGAACATCAGGACGCGCACGGTGATCGCGGTGCCGGGCATGGCGGGGGCCGGCGGCGGCCCTCCCGGCGGGTACGGGCCCGGCTCCCCCTGGTAAGGGCCACCCGGCGGTTGCGGCGGATACATGATGTACGCCTCCGTCCGATCCAACGGTTGCACCGAAACCTTCTAGAAGGTTCTGTACCCATAGAGGTCGGGGAGGAGACGATCCCGGTCGTCCGCCGCTCCCGGAGGGCGGTCAGAGGCGCGGACGCTCCCGCCCCTCGGACTCGGAGGGGGCACCGCCACGCGGGAGCCGACGTTCCGGACCCGAGGCGTACCGCCTGAGCAGCTCGTCCTCCTCCTGACGGACCGCCTCGGCAAGGTCCTCGTTGAGTTCGCGCAGGGCGCCCTTGTACTCGCCGACGCGGCCCTCCACCCGTTCGGCGATCCCTCCGGGGGTCAGGGCGTTGCGCGCGCGGTTGACGCGGTGCACCACGTAGCCGCCGACAACGGCGCCGGCGGCGAGATAGAACAGTCGGCCGATCATCCGTCGGCCTTCCGACGGCTGCCCCGCATGACGGCCAGGGCCTTCCTGCGCCCCAGGACACGACGCAGGGCGTAGGAGAACGAGGCGACCTTCACCAAGGGGCCGGTGAACACCGAACGGGTCAGCGCGGTCATCGTGGAGACGTCCTCGGAGGAGGCCTGCACGTTGGCGGTGATCTCCTCGACCCGTTCCAGGGAGTTCTGGGTCCGTTCCACGGTGGAGGCCACGTCGTCCAGCAGCGGCGGGGTCCGTTCGCCCAGTTCGGAGACGACCTTGGTGGTCTCGTTGATGAGCTTGATCAGTTTGACGAGCGCCACGCACAGGAACGTGGCCAGCACCGCCCAGACCACCGCGGCGACGAGCGCGGCGACCTCTCCTCCGGTCAGCATTGAGGCTCCGTAGGCAGATAGCAGGGTTGCTTCGAGGGTGTGCGAGCGTGCCAGGAGCGTGCGAGGCGCCCACAGGGCACACGAGGGGTGGGGGACCGGGCCGTACCCGACGCGGGTTCCCCGGCCGTGTCCGATGCCGAGCCCGGAACGGGCCGGGGAACGGGCCGGTTTCGGCCGACCCTATCGTGTCACTCGGTGGGACGCGCGGGTACGCCACGGCGTGCCCCGGCCCGATGCGGAGATCGGTGTCGATGTTCTCGATCGCCGTCGAGAGGCGGGATACTCGTCTCTCCTCCCGAACTTCCGAATGGGAATCATTACAGAGCGGGATCTTCACTACGATGTCCGGACACCAGCCTTCCACAGGCCCGGCAGCACCGACAGGACACCCATGAGCCCTCGTTCTCGCCGAGAGATCTCCGTACTGGTACCCCCGGATCTCGCCCCCCTCTATCCGGACGACCCGTCTCGGATCGGCCCCTACCTGGTCCTGGGGCGTCTCGGTCAGGGGTCCACCGGTACGGTCTACGCCGCGGTGGACGCCTCCTCCCAGAACGCCGGCGACCGACTGATCGCCGTGAAGACGCTGAAGAACCTCGCCCCCGACCGGAAGAACCCCTCCCCGGGCCTGACCGAGCGTCTACGACGGCTCTCCTCGGTCGATCCCGAGCGCGTGGTCACCCCTCTGACCTTCGACGCCCACGCCGACCCGCCCTGGCTGGCCATGTCCTACCTGGCCGGAGAGCGGCTCTCCCACTACGTGACCAAGCGGGGCGGCCTGGGATTCGGGAAACTGATCGCGCTGTCCATCGGCGTCGCCGAGGGGTTGGCCTCCCTGCACGGGCGCGGGGTGCACCACGGTTCGCTCCGCCCGAGCGAGATCCTCCTGGAATCGCGTGGACCGCACATCATGGAGTGCGCCGTCGCCGCCGACGCCGAGCGTCTGCGCGGGTCGGGCGCCACGTGGCTGAGCCCCGAACGCTACCGGGGCGGGCCCGCGACGGCCGCCGCGGACGTGTTCGCCTGGGGCGCGGTCGTGGCCTTCGCCGGGACCGGACGGCTGCCCTTCGGCACGGGTGAACCCGAGGAGATCGCCGAGCGCGCGGCGGCGGGGTCGTTCGAACTGGAGAGCCTCCACAAAGGGCTCCGGCCGGTGGTGGAACGGGCCCTGGATCCCGACCCCTCGCGCAGGCCGGGCCTGCGCGAGGTGATCGGCGCGGTCATCGCCGTCTGGCGGGCGGAGAACATCGATGAGGACGTCTCCCCCTCCCCCGGCGACCGCGAGAAGATCAACCGCGCCCTGGCCCGTGAGTGGCACGCGGTGGAGCCGCCCGCCCGGGTACCTGAGGTGATCCGATTGGAGGGGCGCGCCCCTCGAGAGCGATCCGGCCGGACCCTCTTCCTCTTGAGCGCGGCCGGTCTGGCCCTGGTCCTGATCGGTGGCGCCGTCTGGGGGGTCTCCCGACTGTTCGTCGGCGGCGCCGAGGCGGATCCGGTCTCCGAGGAGGAGGACACCGAGGTCGCCGAGGACACCGGGGAGACGGTCGAGGAGGCCCCCTCGACCCTCGTGGTCCGCTTCGATCCGGCCGAGCAGGAGGAGCCCGAGCCCGGGGTCGAGGAGCGTGCCTGGGTGTACACGCCGGTCTCCCGGGAGGGAGAGATCCCGCGCGGTCAGGGTGTGCCCTCCCACGAGGCCTGGGCCGAGCAGTGGGAGGAGGCGGGCGATCCGGGCGAGGCCGTCATCCGTCCCGACGCCGAGGTCCTGTGCGCCAGGTTCTGCGCCGCTCCCGACCACGTCTTCCTCGACGAGGAGGCGCGGGGCACCTGGAAGCAGACCGGCGCCGACCTCATCGACCATCTGACCTGGGGTCCGGTGATGATCGTGGAGATCACCTTCGCCGAGGACGAGGACGAGGACGGCCCCCGTGAGGTCGTCCAGGTGACCGAGTTGTTCGCGGACTGATCCCGCCCGGAGGGAGCGTGTTCCGGATCAGCGGTCGCCGCCCCGGAGCACCTCCTTGATCCTCTGTAGGACCTCGCCCAACCGGCGTTCCGTGCCGTGCCGCGTGGGCCGGTAGTACTCGCGTTCGGTGAGCCCGTCCGGAGCGTGCCGTTGCGGCGCCACCCCGCCGGGGAAGTCGTGCGCGTAGCGATAGCCCTGTCCGTGTCCGAGGTCCGCCGCGCCCTTGTAGTGGGCGTCGCGCAGGTGGGCGGGGACGGGGCCGGCCCGGCCGGCGCGCACGTCCGCGATGGCCTCGTCGATGGCGGTGATGATCGCGTTGGACTTGGGGGCCAGGCTGATGTGGACGACCGCCTGGGCCAGGTTGATCCGGGCCTCGGGCATGCCGATGAGCTCGACCGCCTGGGCCGCCGCGACCGCGGTCTGTAGAGCGGTGGGATCGGCCATGCCCACGTCCTCGCTGGCGTGCACGACCAGACGCCGGGCGATGAACCTGGGGTCCTCCCCCGCCTCCACCATGCGGGCCAGGTAGTGCAGGGCCGCGTCGGGGTCGGAGCCGCGCATGCTCTTGATGAACGCGCTGATCACGTCGTAGTGCTGGTCGCCGGAGCGGTCGTAGCGGACCGCGTGGCGGTCGACGGCGCGTTCCACGTGGGCGGCGGTGATCTTCACCGGAGCCCGTTCCTCGGACGTCTCGTCGCCGGAGGAGGTGGGCGGGCCCGCCACCAGGGCGGCCGCCTCCAGGTAGGTCAGTGATCGGCGTCCGTCGCCCCCCGCCAGTCGCACGAGGTGCTCGAAACCCTCCTCGGTGAGGGTGTGGCGCCCCTCCAGCCCACGTTCGTCGATGAGCGCCCGCTCGACCAGGGCCCGGACGTCATCGTCGTCGAGCGACTCCAGGGAGAGCAGGAGCGAGCGGGACAGCAGGGGGCTGACCACCGAGAAGAAGGGGTTCTCCGTGGTGGCGCCGATGAAGCTGACCCAACGGTTCTCCACCGCGGGCAGCAGGGCGTCCTGCTGCGTCTTGTTGAAGCGATGGACCTCGTCCACGAACAGCAGGGTGCGCGTGCCGTTCATACCCATGCGGCGTTTGGCCTCGTCGACGACGGCGCGCACGTCCTTGACCCCGGCGTTGACCGCCGACAGCTCCACGAAGCGACGTCGGGTCACCCGGCTGACGACGGTGGCCAGCGTGGTCTTTCCGGTGCCGGGAGGGCCCCAGAGGAAGACGGACATGGGCGCGTCGTCCTCGACCAGGCGGCGCAGCGGGCTGCCCTCGCCCAGCAGGTGACGTTGGCCCACGACCTCGTCGAGGGTACGGGGCCGCATGCGCACGGCCAGCGGCTCCTGTCCCCTGGCCGCCTCGGCACCGGCATCGTCGAACAGTGTTTCGGACACCCACCCAGAGTAGGCGAGACCGTGGGCGGCTCCGGCCGTCCCGGGATCAGCCGGGGGAGACCGACAGGTTCTCGGGGCTCTCGGCCTGTTCGGGCGGGGGCGTGGCGCGCGGGGTCATCCGGGTGATCAACAGGGCGATGTCGTCACCGCGTCCGGCCGGTGCCATCTCCGCCAGGACCTGGGCCGCGGCCGTGGGGTCCTCACCGTGCTCGGCGAGGGCCTCTCCCACCTGGGCCAGACCGTCCTGCATGGTCACCTCCGAGCTCTCCACGAGCCCGTCGGAGCACAGCAGCAGAGTCGTCCCCGGGGCCAGCACCCGCGTGGTGACGGTGTACTCGGTGTCGGGCAGGACCCCCAGGGGCGGTCCGGTCTCGGGCGACCACAGTTCGTAGGAGCCCTGGGTGGCCAGGACCGCCGGGGGCTGCCCTGCCCAGGCCGCCTGCATGACACCGCTCCCACGGTCGACCACCAGGTAGCCGCAGGTGGCGAAGACGATCTCACCGGTCTCGGTGAGCAGCCGGTTGGTCTCGCCGAGGACGACACCGGGGTCGGACTGGTTGGTGGCGTAGGCGCGGAAGGCCACACGGATCTGCCCCATGGCGGCCGCCGCCTCGACACCGTGACCCTGGACGTCGCCGACGAGCAGCCCCACCTTGTTGTCGGGCAGTTCTATGACGTCGTAGAAGTCGCCGCAGATCCGCCACTCGGCCCGTGAGGGCAGGTACTTGGTGGCGATGTCCATGTCGGGGAAGCTGGCGACCTGGCGGGGCAGCATGCGTCGCTGGACCGCGTCGGCCAGCTCCAGTTCGGCCTGCTGGGCCTTGATCCGCTGGAGGGCCTGTCCGGCCAGCCCGGCGAAGGTGAGCATGAGGGCGCGCTCGTCGCGGCTGGCGTGGTGGGGGCGGTCCCACACCATCTGCCACACGCCGAGGGCGACCTTGCCGTCCCCGAAGATCGGCACGGTGGCCCAGGCCTGACCGCGTATGGCGCGCATCATCTCGACGGCGGCGGGAAAACGGCTGACGATCTCGGCGCGGCTCTCGAAGAACCGGGGCTGGCGGTCCTGGATGACGGCGCCCATCGGGTAGTCGGTGTCGTCGGCGCGACGACCGTCTATCCGGGTGACGTTGCCGCGTTCCAACGCGCTGGGCGAGGCGCGCAGCACCCCGTCGTCGACGTAGAGGGCGGCCGCGCTGAAGCCGCCGAAGATGGGCAGGAACTCCTCGCTGAGCAGGTCCATGACCTTGTCCACGGTGGTGGCCGAGACGAGTTTGGAGGACAGCTCGGTGACCAGACGACCGTGTTCGGCCTCGGTGCGGCGACGGTCGGCGAGCCTGCGCACCAGCTGGACGTGTTCGGTGACGTCGTCGACGATCCCGACCAATCGGGCGGGGTCGCCCGGGACGTAACGGGCGCGCACGTGCAGGGAGCGCTCGTCGCCCAGACGGTCGAAGACCCGGAAGCGCTGTTCGTAGTCGCGTCCGGCGAAGGAGGCGGACATGGCGTCGCGCACCCGGGCGGTGTCGTCGGGGTGGATGCGTTCCAGGATGCTCTCCAGGTCCCCGTCGTTCCCGGCCAGGAGGGAGCCGAGCGGGGTGGGGCCGAACAGTTCGCGGATCCGGCCGGATCCCAGGTCCAGGCTCCACAGGACGGAATCGGAGTTGTCCGTGCGCAGGTCGCCGACGACCCGCAGATCCGCCTCCTCGGTCGAGAGGGTGTGGAACAGGACGACCACCGACTCCGGTCCGGGCTCCTCCCGCAGGGGCCGGATCTGGACCTCGACCATCTGGGAGAACTTGTCGGTGACGGACAGCCGGAGACGGACACGACGGGGTTCCCCGGCGAGGGCCTTGTGCTGGGCGCGGGCCCCGCGTTCGGCCTCCTCGGCGTCCAAGAGCGCGAACCAGGCCGTTCCGATCAATTCGTCGGCGTCACGCCCGAACAGTTCGGTGAACGCGTGGTTGGCGTGCCGGATCACGCCGTCCGCCGCGGTCAGGGCCATGGGCTCCGGAGCGTGGCGGAAGGCCCCCGCGAGAACAGCCTCGGAGCCATCGCCTGAAGCGCTTTTTCCGTTCACGTATGACTCATCCTCATGTCGTCTCGGACGTCACATCCGCGCTCAGGCGCGGTCACCCCTGGAACGTTCCGATTCGGCTCATTGTAATGTCCGAAAGCAGACCCGGCCCGGGTAGGGGCCGGGGCGGACACGCCGGTGTCCCTCTCCCCTCGGTCGCGCCACCTCGCCCTACCGGTGTCGACCGTCCGACGACGCGGTGGATTTACGGTCGATTCCTTCCTCGGGCTCGCTCCCGGCCGACCTCGAGGCATGAATCGTTACGCTCGCGTGACTCGGTGGCGCACAAATGCACTCCATTCCCACCTCACCCTCGAATGGGGTGGATACCACTGATGCACCGTCTTCACTCCAGGACGCGTGCGATTCACGGTGTGGGAGGGTGGTTCGCCCTCAACCGTAGGGGATGGCGGCCCCGGCCGCATCCGAGCTCGCCGCACTTCCCCATTCCGGTCGGGTTCTTTGACCCTTTAATCACCGCTTTCACCTCGGTGACCGAATGTGGAAAGTTCAAAGGAAGGTCATTACGGGCACCGAACCTGAAGCGGAGAACTCGCCGAACCCAACGAGGACGCGCATGCACCCTGTATCCCGCCATCCCGTCCCGAGGATCCCCCTCGACGGCATCACCCGGAACTGGACCTGCCGGCTCTGTAGCCACAGCAACCCCGACGACGAGGACATCTGCTGCCAACAGTGCGGAGGGGTCAAGCGCTGAGCCCTCTCCACGACGACGGGGCGGTACACGGGTCGACCCGCGCACCGCCCCGGTGGGACCGGAGTGAGCGGTCCTACTTCTTCTTCGTCTCCGGAGGCAGGACGGTCCGGATGTGGACGTCGCGCAGCTGCTGCTCCGAGACCTGGGCGGGCGCGCCCATCATCAGGTCCTGGGCGTTCTGGTTCAGCGGGAAGGCGATCGTCTCGCGGATGTTGGGCTCGTCGGCCAGGAGCATGACGATGCGGTCGATCCCGGGCGCGATGCCGCCGTGCGGCGGGGCACCGAACTTCAGGGCCTTGAGCATGCCGCCGAACTCCTCCTCGACGGTCTCCTTGTCGTAGCCGGCGATCTCGAAGGCCTTGTACATGATCTCGGGCGAGTGGTTCCGGATCGCGCCGGAGGAGAGCTCGACGCCGTTGCAGACGATGTCGTACTGCCAGGCGAGGATGTCCAGCGGGTCCTGGTTCTCCAGCGCGTCCATCCCGCCCTGGGGCATGGAGAAGGGGTTGTGGCTGAACTCGATGTGGCCCTCGTCGGAGCGCTCGAACATCGGGAAGTCCACGATCCAGCAGAAGCGGTAGCACTTCTCCGCGAAGTGACCCGCGCGCCGACCGGCCTCGACCCGGACCGGGGCCATGATGCGGTTGATCTCCGCGTCGTCCTCGCTGGCGCAGAAGAACAGCCCGTACCCGGGGCCCGCGCCCAGGGTGGTCAACAGTTCCTCTTCGATCTCGGTGACGAACTTGGCGATCGGACCGGTGAGCTCGTTGTTCTCGCCGACCTTGAGCCAGGCCAGACCCTTGGCGCCCTGCTCGACGGCGTAGTCGCCGATGCCGTCGAAGAACTTGCGCGGCTTGTCGCCGACCTCGGGCACCGCCAGCGCGCGGACCTTCTTGCCCGCGAAGGCGCGGAAGTCGGTCTTGTCGAAGAGGGCGGTGACGTCGAGCATCTTCATCGGCACGCGCAGGTCGGGCTTGTCGGTGCCGTACCACTCCAGGGCGTCCCGGAAGGCGATCCGCGGGTACGGGGAGGTGATCTCCCAACCCTCGGAGAACTCACGGAAGACGTCGGTCATGACCTTCTCGATGACCTCGAAGACGTCCTCCTGCTCGACGAAGCTCATCTCGACGTCGAGCTGGTAGAACTCGCCCGGCGAACGGTCGGCGCGGCTGTCCTCGTCGCGGAAGCAGGGCGCGATCTGGAAGTAGCGGTCGAAGCCGGAGACCATGAGCAGCTGCTTGAACTGCTGCGGCGCCTGGGGCAGCGCGAAGAACTCGCCCGGGTGCAGACGCGAGGGCACCAGGAAGTCGCGGGCGCCCTCGGGGCTGGAGCTGGTGAGGATGGGGGTCTGGAACTCGTTGAAGCCCAGGTCCGTCATCTTCTTGCGGATGGAGGCCACCACCTGCGAGCGCAGCATGATGTTGCGGTGCATCCGCTCCCGGCGCAGGTCCAGGAAGCGGTAGGTCAGCCGGCGCTCCTCGGAGGTGTTGTCCTCGGGGAAGACCGTCAGGGGGAGTTCCTCGGTGCTTCCGAGGACCTCGACCTCTTCGGCCTCGATCTCGATCTCGCCGGTGGGCAGGTTGGGGTTGACGTTCTCCTGGCTGCGCGCGGCGACCTGGCCCGTCACCCGGACCACCGTCTCCTTGGGGAGACGGCTGAGCTGCTCGAAGACCGGGGACTCGGGGCGCGCCATGAGCTGGGTGACGCCGTAGTGGTCACGCAGATCGACGAAGAGCAGACCACCCAGATCCCGGCGGTTGTGCACCCAGCCGGAAAGGCGCACCTGCTGCCCGACGTGCTCCTTACGGAGCCGACCACACGTATGAGTCCTGTAACGATGCATGAGTTACCAAGTCCACTAACTACACAGCTGGGTGAGGATGCCTGAGAGCCCGGTTCCGGACCCGGCTGAAGGCATGGCATGCCCCCTGAACATCTGGAATCCTACCGCCAACCGCGCCGCCCGGCCCCAGGATCGGTTCCGGGCGACGAAGGGCCGACATGGCGAAGCGGTCGGGCCGCTCCGTCCCCTCAGGAACGGTCGGCGATGTCGCGCAGATAGGGGTTGGTGGCGCGCTCGCGCTCCACGGTGGTGCCGGGGCCGTGCCCGGGCAGGATCCGGGTGTCGTCAGACCGTGCCAGGACCGAGCGGGTCAGGCTGCCGTTCATCGCCTCGGCGTCCCCACCGGGGAAGTCGGTGCGGCCGATCGAACCGGCGAAGACCAGGTCCCCGGCGAACATGACGGGGATGCCGTCCTCGGGGGTCACCGTGTAGACGACCGATCCGGGGGTGTGGCCCGGCGTGTGTTCGACGACGAACTCCATCCCGGCCGAGGTCAGGGTGTCCCCGTCCTCGACCCGGCGCAGGTCGGAGGGCGACGGGTAGGGGCCGGGGCCGAGCAGCATCCGGAGCTGGGCGGCGAAGCCGGCGTCGACCCCCGCGGCGGGCTCCTCCAGCAGACCGTGGTCGGCCTCGTGCAGGTACACCGGGACCTCGTGGGCGTCGCCGATCTCCGCGGCCGACCAGACGTGGTCGAAGTGACCGTGGGTGAGCAGGATCGCGGCGGGGGTCAGCTCGTGTTCGGCCAGGACCTTGTCCACCTGTCCGGTGGCCTCCTGGCCGGGGTCGACGATGACGCAGTCGCCGCCCGGGGCCGGTGCGATCACGTAACAGTTCGCTGAGAGCGGCCCGCTGGGGAGCGCGGCGATGAGCACGGCGTGGTCGTCCTGTCCTGGGTCGTTCGTGATGGTGGGCCGCCCGTACCGGACGGGCCCGGGTCTCCTGTGGGGAGAGAGCCTACCGAGACGGTGCGATGGCGGCCACTCGAAAGCACATATGAGAACGCGTTTGATCACCATTCGATCACCGCGCGCGCCCGGGCTCTTTGCCAAACCGCGTGGTAATGCCATATTGGTCACCGTCGCCGTGCTCGTCGGGCCCACGACCTGCGCCTCCTTTTTCGAAGGCGCCCGGGCCCGACCGATCGCACGGGACGAGAGGCAGACCCGAGGATCTGCGTTGACGCGGAACACGGCGCGTCGTTGTCCACCGGAACGTGGGGATATCGTGCTGGGGCACGGTGGTGTCCATCACGAACAGGCTCGGACATCGCCGCGACGACCCGAACCCGACCCCCCGCGGACGGGTTCACGACAGCAGGAGGACACGGTGACCACGGACCCTTGGGGCCGCGTAGACGACGATGGCACGGTCTATGTGCGCACAGGTGATGGCGAACGGGTCGTCGGATCGTGGCAGGCCGGTGCGCCGGAGGAGGCCCTGACCTTCTACCGGAACAAGTACGACGCCCTGGTGACCCAGGTGGAGCTGCTGGAGAAGCGACTGCGCAGCACCGATCTGTCGGCCTCCACGGCGATGAGCGCGATCGAGAAGCTGCGCGAGTCGGTCACGGACGCCAACGCCGTCGGCGACCTGGAGTCGCTGCTCGGTCGTCTGGACCGGCTGACCGAGCGCGCCCAGGAGCGCAAGGTCGAGCAGAAGCAGGCCCAGGAGCAGGCCCGCGGCCAGGCCCGCGAGGTCAAGGAGCGCATCGTCGCCGAGGCCGAGCGCGTCGCCGCCGAGACCACCCACTGGAAGTCCGGTGGCGAGCGGATGCTCCAGCTGATCGAGGAGTGGAAGAAGGCTCCTCGGGCGGACCGCCCCACCGAGCAGGCCCTGTGGAAGCGCATGTCCGCGGCCCGCAACTCCTTCTCCAAGCGGCGCAAGGCCTACTTCGCCAACCTGGACCAGCAGCGCGAGGGCGTGCGCGTCGAGAAGGAGCGCATCGTCGCCGAGGCCGAGGCGCTCTCGGGCTCCACCGACTGGGGGCCCACCGCCCGCGCCTACCGCGACCTGATGCAGCGGTGGAAGGCGAGCGGCCGCGCCGATCGGGCCAGCGAGGACAAGCTGTGGGCCCGTTTCAAGGCGGCCCAGGACACGTTCTTCGACGCGCGCAACGCGACGTTCGCCGAGCGTGACGCCGAGCTGCGGGTCAACGCCGAGGCCAAGGAGAAGATCCTGGAGCAGGCCCGGGAGGAGATCCCGGCCATCTCGGATCCGCGGCGCGCCCGCGCCCGTCTGCGCGACTTCCAGGAGGCCTGGGAGGAGGCCGGCGAGCTGCCGCGCGACACCCGGGACCGTCTGGAGGGCGCCTTCCGGCAGATCGAGGACGGGGTCCGCAAGGCCGAGGAGGCCGAGTGGGAGCGTACCAACCCCGAGGCCCGCGCCCGGGCCAAGGACACCGTCGACCAGCTCTCGACGGCGATCCAGGGGCTGGAGGCCAAGTTGGAGAAGGCCCGCGCCGCCGGTGACGACCGTCGGATCAAGGAGCACGAGGCCGCTCTGGAGGCGCGTCGTTCCTGGCTGGCCGAGGCCGAGCGGGCTCTGAACGAGATGAGCTGAGTCCGGCCCCCGCCGATCGACCTCGGACGGGCCGCGCCACGATCCCTCGTGGCGCGGCCCGTTCGCGTATCCGGCCCCGGTCCGGTCAGCGGTGGGCGTCCAGATGATGCACGGACGCCCGGCCCGGGAAGGCGTGGATGTCGGGCACCTCTCCAGGGCCGTGCTCGGCGGACGGTTCGGGCTCGGGTTCGGGTCGGGGACGGCGGACGCTCCGGAGACGGAGGAGACCACCGGCCGCGACCGCGAGGATCAGTGCCGCGCCCAGAGCCGCGGCGATCCACATCAGGGGGATCTGGCGCGGTACGTGGTGGACGGAGGAGGCGCAGGAGACCAGCGCGGCCTCGGCGGAGGGGGAGAGGCAGACGGTCGAGACCGGCCGCGCTCCTCGCTCCGGTACCGCGACGACCTCGGCCGTCATGGTGAGCGTGGCCCTCTCCCCCGCCTCCAGCGGCCGTTCCCATGTCGCGCGTCCGGTCTCGACCCCTTCGGGGGCCCCTTCGACGTAGCGCATGGAGTCGGGCAGGAAGGACGTGATCCGGGCCTCGGGGAGCGCTTCGCCGCCCGAGTTGCGCACCTTGACGGTGTACTCGACCCGGTCCCCGGGGGACAGACGGTCCTCGGCCTCGTCCGTGACGGTGATGTGGAGGTCTCCGGCCCCCGGCACCGGCCCCTCTTCCTCCGGGATCGGTTGCCCGGGCAGGGCGATCAACGCGGCCAGAGCGACCGCCGACATCGTCGCCGGCACGGCCATGATGTTCCCCTTCCTCATAGCGACATATCAAATAACTAAAAGTACATAAGTGATAACACTTTGTAGCCGGTGCTGGATAGTCGCCATGCGGGGAATGTCCGGAACACACCGAAGGGGCGAACGCCCTCACAGACGTCCGCCCCTCGACGTGTTCTTCCTAGTGGCCCACGAACGACCGCAGCGCCTCGGCGCGGTCGGCGCGCTCCCAGGTGAACTGCTCCAGCTCGCGGCCGAAGTGACCGTAGGCGGCGGTCTTGGAGTAGATGGGACGCAGCAGGTCCAGGTCCCGAACGATGGCGGCCGGGCGCAGGTCGAAGACCTCCTTGACGGCCTTCTCGATCAGCTCCGGGGCGACCCGCTCGGTGCCGAAGGTCTCGATGAACACACCCACCGGGTGGGCCTTGCCGATCGCGTAGGCCACCTGGACCTCGGCGCGCTCGGCCAGCTCGGCGGCGACGATGTTCTTCGCGACCCAACGGGTGGCGTAGGCGGCGGAACGGTCGACCTTCGACGGGTCCTTGCCGGAGAAAGCGCCACCGCCGTGACGGGCGTAGCCGCCGTAGGTGTCCACGATGATCTTGCGACCGGTCAGACCGGCGTCGCCCATCGGACCGCCGATCTCGAACCGACCGGTCGGGTTGACCAGGAGACGGTAGTCGTCGGAGTCCAGACCGTAGGCGGCCACGACCGGCTCGATCACGTGCTCGCGGATGTCCGGGGTCAGCATCTCCTCGAGGTTGATGTCGGCGGAGTGCTGGCTGGAGACCACGACGGTGTCCAGGCGGACCGGGGTCTGGCCCTCGTACTCGACCGTGACCTGGGTCTTGCCGTCCGGACGCAGGTAGGGCACCGTGCCGTCCCGGCGGACCTGGGAGAGCCGCTCGGAGAGCGCGTGGGCCAGCTTGATCGGCAACGGCATGAGCTCGGGGGTCTCACGGTTGGCGTAGCCGAACATCAGGCCCTGGTCGCCGGCGCCCTGGCGGTTGAGGACGTCGTCCTCGTGCTCGACACGCGCCTCGTAGGCGGTGTCGACGCCCTGGGCGATGTCCGGGGACTGCGCGTCGATGGAGACGTTGACCCCACAGGAGTCACCGTCGAACCCCTTGGCGGAGGAGTCGTAGCCGATCTCGAGGATCTTCTCGCGCACGATGGCGGGGATGTCGACGTAGGTCTGGGTGGTGACCTCACCCGCGATGTGGACCTGACCGGTGGTGATCAGCGTCTCGACCGCGACCCGACTGCCGGGATCGGTGGTGAGCATCGCGTCGAGGATCGCGTCACTGATCTGGTCGGCCATCTTGTCGGGATGGCCTTCGGTGACCGACTCGGAGGTGAAAAGGCGGCGGGACACGTTGCGTGACTCCTTGCAGCGGCTGCTGGCTGACATGTGTCGGCGGTTCCGGCACGTCCTCGGCTGCCTGCCGGGGGCGGTCAATACCGACCGACGCGGTTGGTTATCGTCCACTCTAATGGGACCGGTGGGGACGGGCGCCCTGTGATCGGCGTCGCCGACCACGAACGGACACCCGTTGGCAGTGTGTCGTACTCGGTGGTAGGAATCCAGCGTGGCACCGGGGGATTTTTCCCGGATTCCGGCGAAGACCCACTGCTCCGAGGGTTCTCGCGACCTCAGCGGGCCCCGCGTGGGAGGCGTTCGACCACCAGATCCCAGACCCGATCGGCCAACGCCTCCTTGGGACCTGTGGGAATGTCCACGACGGCTCCGTCCGAGGCCAGGACCGTGGCCTGGTTGTCCTCGGTGCCGAAGGCCCGGCCCCCGCCGACCTGGTTGACCACGAGCAGGTCACAGCCCTTGCGGGCCAGTTTGGCCCGACCGTTGGCGATCACGTCGTCGGTCTCGGCGGCGAACCCCACGATGGTCTGCTCCAGCCTCTCCCGTTCCCGGTCGACGACCAGCCCGGCGAGGATGTCGGGGTTCTCGACCAGTTCGATGGGGGCCGGGGCCGCACCGGACTTCTTGATCTTGGACGCGGCGCTGGTGACCGGGCGGAAGTCCGCGACGGCGGCGGTCATGACCACGGCGTCGGCGCCCGCGCGTTCGGCCGCCATCGCCTCGGACAGTTCGACCGCCGAGGAGACACGGACCACCCTCGCGCCCGCCGGATCGGGCAGGTCGACGTTGGCCGCCACCAGGGTGACGTCGGCGCCCCGGGCCGCGGCGGTACGCGCCAGGGCGTAGCCCTGCCGTCCGGAGGAGTGGTTGCCGATGAACCGTACGGGATCGATGGCCTCGCGGGTGCCTCCGGCGGAGATCACGACGCGACGGCCGGCCAGGTCGGGGGCGACCGCGCCGCGGCGCAGCACCAGACGGGCGGCCTCGAACAGTTCGGAGGGGTCGGGCAGTCGACCGCGACCGGTGTCGGCCCCGGTGAGACGGCCCACGGCCGGTTCCAGGACGACGGCCCCACGCGAGCGCAGCGTCTCCACGTTGGCCCGGGTGGCGGGGTGCTCCCACATCTCGGTGTGCATCGCCGGAGCGAACACGACCGGACAGCGGGCGGTGAGAAGGGTGTTGGTCAACAGGTCGTCGGCGATCCCGGCCGCGGCCTTGGCCATGATGTCGGCGGTGGCGGGGGCCACGAACACGAGGTCGGCGTTCTGGCCGATCCGCACGTGCGGAACCTCGTGGACCCGGTCCCACACCCCGGTCTCGACGGGGCGGCCGGACAGGGCCGCCCAGGTGGGCTCGCCGACGAAGCGCAGGGCGGCGTCGGTCGGTACGACCTGGACACCGTGACCGGACTCGGTCAGTCGGCGCAGCAGCTCGCACACCTTGTAGGCGGCGATGCCCCCGCCGACGCCGAGGACCACCTGGGGAAGGGATTCTGTGTCACTCACACCCAGTGTTCTACCAGGCCGCGCCCGCCGCACTCCCTCTGCGGGGGTGCGACGGGCGCGGTCGGTCCGCCCCCTCGGGGACGGGGAAGGCTCAGTTGCCCTCGTAGGGCTCGGCCGTGAGAAGGCCGGCCTTGACCTCGCGCAGGGCGATGGACAGGGACTTCTCCTGGACCTGGGTCTCGACCAGCGGGCCGACGTACTCCAGCAGGCCCTCGCCCAGCTGGGCGTAGTAGGCGTTGATCTGTCGGGCCCGCTTGGAGGCCATGGTGACCAGACTGTACTTGCTGTCGACGCACTCCAGCAGGTCGTCGATCGGCGGGTTGGTGATGCCTTCGGCGACGGGCTCGGTACCAGCCACTTCGTTACCCCCAGGGACGGTCTCCGGCTCGTCGTGAAGCCGTGACGTGGATCGGATGGGACGGATGTCGGGCCCGGCGGAGGGCGACCGGAGGGTCGGTTCCGGTCTGGCCGCTATCACACCTTGGGCGCGGTCATCAACGCTAGCAGCTCGTCGCACACTTCCTGTACGGACGTATTGACCAGGGTCGTGTCGAATTCCTTCTCCGCGGCCAGCTCGACCTTGGCCGCCTCCAGTCTGCGCTGGATGACCTCGTCGGACTCGGTGCCCCGGCCGGTGAGCCTGCGGACCAGCTCCTCCCAGGAGGGCGGGGCGAGGAAGACGTGCAGAGCGTCGGACATGGACTCCCGGACCTGGCGGGCGCCCTGGAGTTCGATCTCCAACAGGACGGGGACCCCGGAGTCCAGGCGTTCCTGGACGGGGCCGCGGGGAGTGCCGTAGCGGTTGCCCGCGAAGCAGGCCCACTCCAGGAGTTCACCCTGTTCGATCAGACGGTCGAACTCCTCGTCGGTGACGAAGTGGTATTGAACACCCTCCCGCTCGCCGGGGCGGGGGGCGCGGGTGGTCACCGACACCGAAAGCCACACGTCGGGGTCGACCTCGCGCAGGTGGGCGACGACCGTGCTCTTGCCGACCCCGGAGGGGCCGGACAGGACGGTCAATCGTTTGGCGACGGGACGGGACTGGTCCGCGTTCTGCGCAGGCATGTGAGTCTCAGGTTTCCATTCGGCGTCTGCGCCGCGCGGCGGGCCACCGGCCGATCGCCGGCCACCGGAACCCACCTCGTGATCCGGCGCCTCGCCGCGGGGACGGCTCACGCGCACGCCGCGGGCGTGTCGCGTACGGTCGCGGGAAGATCCCTTTATACCACCGGGCCGCGGTGCGACGGACGGGGTGTGACCTGGGGCCCACCCGTTCCGCCGACCGCGGCCGCGGGGTTACATGCCTCACCGTCGGGTCCCCCGCGGGGAGCGGGGGACCGTCACGCGTCTATGGGGGACACGCCGTCCGGTGTCTCGACCGTACTCGGTCGTTACTTGGTGAGGTCGCCGAACTCGCTCTCCAGGGCGGCACGCTGGTTGGTACCCAGGCCCCGGACACGGCGCGACTCAGCGATGTTGAGCCGCTCCATGATCTGCTTGGCGCGAACCTTGCCGACACCGGGAAGGGATTCCAGCAGAGCCGAAACCTTCATCTTGCCGATGACCTCGTCCTTGAGGCTGTCGGCGAGCACCTCGGACAGCGAGATGCCACCGTTCTTCAGCTTGTTCTTGACCTCAGCGCGCTCTTTTCTGGCCTTGGCGGCCTTTTCGAGAGCCGCGCTGCGCTGCTCGGGTGTGAGGGGAGGAAGGGCCACGCCGGGTCACCTCGGTTTTCTACTCGTTTGTAGAGGGCGGACGCCTGCGCAAGTTAGTAGGTCTGACCCCTGTTAGGCAACGTAAAGTGCCCTTTCAAGGGCTATTTCATCGAAGGAACTACTCACCGTCACCAGGCCATTGCGGTCAGAGACGAAAATCAGGACTTAGGTCCCGATTGCCGAGCTGGGAAACCGTGCCACCAGCGCAGGTCACCCAGGGGTGACCCGGGTCACTCTTCGCGACGATTTCCTGGTTTTGGACACGCCTATTTCCTTACCGTCTGTGACCCACAACCGTGCGTGATGGGACGGCTGCGAACCAATGTGACGACCTGGATTCTCGACCGTTCCCTCCCCGCCACCGCGAACCCCTCAACCCCGGGCGCCGACCCGACGCACCGCCGCGGCGATGGAGGCCGCCGCCGCCCCGGGATCGGCCGCCCGGGTGATCGGCCGGCCGATGACCAGAAGGTCCGCCCCCGCCTCGATCGCCTCCTCCGGGGTCGCCACCCGGGACTGATCGCCCCGGTCAGCCCCGACCGGACGCACGCCCGGGGTGATCAGCCTGATGTCGGGGCCCACCTCCGAACGGACGAGCCCCACCTCCTGAGGCGAGCACACCAGCGCGCGGGCGCCGGCCCCCACCGCGAGCGCGGCCAGGCGGCGCACCGCGTCCCGCGCGGGCCCCAGCAGCCCCACCTGCTCCAGGTCCGTCTCGTTCATCGAGGTCAGCACGGTCACGGCGGCGATCTCGGTGTCCGGGGCCGCCTCGACCGCGGCCCGGACCATGTCCGCTCCCCCGCTCGCGTGGACGGTCAGGATCGAAGGACGCAACCCCGCGACGCTGCGCGCCGCTCCGGCGACGGTCGCCGGGATGTCGTGCAGCTTGAGGTCGAGGAAGACACCGACCCGATTGGCCCCGCGCACGGCGCTGATCACCTCGGGGCCGTAGCGCAGGTACAGCTCCAGCCCCACCTTCACGGTGCTCACGTGCGGCGCGACCGCGGAGGCCCAGGTCGCCGCCGTCTCGATGTCGTCGGCGTCGATCGCGACGGCGATGGGCGCGGAAGGCGCGGTCATGTCGATCTCTCCAATCGTGTGCCCGGAGGATCCGGGGTCCTGCACTCGCCGCCGTTCGGCCGAACGTGCTTACGAATGCACATCCACTGTCATGTGCACACCATCAAGGTGTGCGGTTCCCAGGATCGGGCGCTTCATGCGCCCGATCCACGTCACTTCCACGTAACGGCCGCCCAGACGGCCGTAGCCGGTCTCACTCCGTGGACCCACCCCCGAAAGCCGGGAGCGTCCGTTCGGCCACACAGAGCCACCTCAGCGCCGTTCAGGCCGGTCAGGACGCCCCGAAGCGCCCGAGGTTCACATACCCGTCCTGTGGGCGATGCCCACCAGGTCCGCGACCCGGGTCACGTCCCGCGCCTCCAGCACCTCGGTGAACTCGCGCAGGATCCGCGCGCACGCCGAGGGGTCGGAGAAGTTCATCGTGCCCACCGCGACCGCGCTGGCCCCGGCCGCCATGAACTCCAGGACGTCGGTACCGGTCCGCACGCCGCCCACGCCCACGATCGGCACCTCGGGGAAGGCCTCGTGGACGCGGTAGACGCACCCCACCGCCAGCGGGCGGATCGCCGGGCCGGAGAGCCCGCCCATCCCCCCGGTCACGGCCGGGCGCAGCGTGCGGGTGTCCACGCTCATCCCCCGAAGGGTGTTGATCATGGTCAACCCGTCGGCCCTGGCCCCGATGCAGGCCTCGGCCAACTTCACCACGTCGGGGACGTCGGCGGCGAGCTTGGCCAGGACCGGAAGCCCCGAACGCGCGTGCGAGCGCACCGTCTGGACCACCGCCGCGGCCTGGGCCGGGTCGTCGGCGAAGTGCCGCCCGGAGGGGTCGGCCGGATCCGGGCAGGAGAGGTTGACCTCGATGGCGTCCACCCCGTCGGCCTCCGAGATCCGCCGGGCCAGCTCTCCGAACTCGGCGACCCCCGATCCGGCGATGGACACGATCGCCCTCCCCCCGCGGGAGAGCAGCCATGGCAGGTCCCGTTGGAGGAAGACGTCCACCCCCGGGCCCTGCATCCCGATGGTGCTGAGCATCCCGCTCGGGGTCTCGGCCATCCGCGGCGACGGTCGCCCCGCCCGCGGCTCCAACATGACCGATTTGGTGGTGACGGCACCGATCTCCGCCACATCGAAGAACTGCGCCAGCTCACGTCCCGACCCCGCGCATCCGGCGGCGGTCACCACCGGGTTGGGAAGCGTCAGGGATCCCAGTCTGGTCCTGAGGTCTGCGTTCACGTGCCTTCGCTCGCTCGTGGCCTTCTACGGCCGGTGACCGAGGTCGCCGGCCCTGTCATGGGAGAACCGTCCTCGTCAGGCGATGTCCCGGGTCGACTCCGCCGCCCGGGCCGCGCTCGACCCCTTCCAACCGGGCGCGCCCAAGGCGTCGAAGGGGATCGTGCCCACGTCGTCGAAGCGCACCTGTTCGCCCCGGAAGACCGGGCCGTCGACGCAGGAGCGCACCATCCGCGTGATGCCGTCCTCCCCCACCACCGGGATCACGCAGGTCATGCAGATCCCGATACCGCAGGCCATGGTCTCCTCCACCGCGACCTGGACGGGGACGCCGTGGTCGCCGGCCACCTGGGTGACCGAGCGCAGCATCGGCATGGGTCCGCAGGCGTACACCGCGTCGGAGCGGGCCTCCTCGATCACCCGTCCCAGGACGTCGGTGACCCGCCCCTTGGTCCCGAAGGAACCGTCGTCGGTGGTGAAGGTGGCCGTCTCGGCGATCCGGCGCGCGGTGATCGCGCTGAACACACGGTCGGAGGAGGCCGCTCCCAGGACGAAGTCCACACGGCAGCCCCGTCGACGCAGCGACTGGGCCAGGGGGAACAGCGGGGCGCTCCCCGATCCACCGCCCACCAGGACACAGTTGACCGGGTCCCTGGGCAGGGGGAAGGGACGTCCCAGCGGTCCGACCACGTCCAGCAGGTCCCGCGATCTGCGCTCGGCCAGCCATGCGGTCCCGGTACCGCGCACCGAGAACAGGAACTCGACGGTGCCGCCGTAGTCGGGCTTGACGTCGTGGACGGCGAAGGGGCGGCGCAGCAGCGTGCTGGAGTGGTCGCCGCCCACCCCCACCGATACGAACTGCCCGGACCGGAACCGTTCGGCTATCCCCGGCGCGACGACGGTGATGGCGTAGTAGGCGTCCACCCTGCGCACGTTCAGCACGGGGCACCTGATCTGCACCGGTCCGTTGTCGCTCATGTCTCGTGGCAGCCTCTCTAGACTCATCGCCTCGTGGTCCGGGTGTCGCGGGATTCTCCCACGACACCCGGACCGGCTACAGCCTAGGAGCCCTGACGTTCCGCCGTGAGCGCTTGGGCGTGTTCCTGAAGGGAACGCACCCCGATGTCACCGCGCACGCGGGCCTCGATCGCCTGGACGGCGGCGGCCAGACCCTGCACCGTGGTGACGCTGGGAACGCCGCGCACGATGGCCGCGGTCCTGATCTCGTACCCGTCCAGACGCGGGCCGGCCTGGCCGGCGCTGCCGAACGGGGTGTTGACGATCAGGTCGACGGCTCCGTCGTGGATGAGCTGCACGATGGTGGGCTCGCCGTCGGGGCCGGTGCCCGCGCTGTGCTTGCGCACCACGGTGGCCTGAACGCCGTTGCGGCGCAGGACCACCGCGGTCCCCTCGGTCGCGAGGATCTCGAAGCCCAGGTCGGCCAGGCGCTTGACCGGGAAGATCATCGAGCGCTTGTCCCGGTTGGCGACCGATACGAAGATCCGGCCCTGCGTGGGCACGGTCCCGTTGACCGCGAGCTGGGACTTGGCGTAGGCCGGACCGAACTCGGTGTCCAGACCCATGACCTCGCCGGTAGAGCGCATCTCCGGGCCGAGGATGGTGTCGACGCCCTCACCGTGCTTGTCGATGAACCGGTTGAAGGGCAGCACGGCCTCCTTCACCGACACCGGAGCGTCGGCGGGCAGGTCGCCGCCGTCGCCCTGGGCGGGCAGCATGCCCTCGGCGCGCAGCTCGGCGATGGTGCTCCCGGCCATGACGCGGGCGGCCGCCTTGGCCAGCGGGACCGCCGTGGCCTTGGAGACGAACGGCACCGTGCGGGAGGCGCGCGGGTTGGCCTCGAGGACGTTCAGGACACCCGAGGCGAGCGCGTACTGGACGTTGATGAGGCCGCGCACCCCGGTGCCTCGGGCGATCGCCTCGGTGGAGTAGCGGATCCGCTCGATGTCCTCCCGGCCCAGGGTGATGGAGGGCAGGGTGCACGCCGAGTCGCCGGAGTGGATCCCGGCCTCCTCGATGTGCTCCATGACCCCGCCCAGGTACAGGTCGTGGCCGTCGTAGAGCGCGTCGACGTCGATCTCGATGGCGTCGTCCAGGAAACGGTCGATCAGGACCGGGTGCTCCGGGCTGACCTCGGCGTTGCGCTCGATGTAGTCGGCGAGCATCGCCTCGCTGTAGACGATCTCCATGCCGCGGCCGCCCAGCACGTAGGAGGGGCGGACCATGACGGGGTAGCCGATCTCGTCCGCGGCGGCCTTGGCCTGCTCGAAGGAGTAGGCGGTGCCGTACTTGGGCGCGGGCAGTCCGGCGTCGGCCAGGACCTTGCCGAACTCGCCGCGGTCCTCGGCCAGGTCGATGGCCTCGGGGCTGGTGCCGATGATCGGGACACCGGCCTCCTGGAGGCGGCGGGCCAGGCCCAGCGGGGTCTGACCGCCGAGCTGGACGATGACGCCGGCGACCTGTCCGGTGGCCTGCTCCGCGCGCACGACCTCCAGGACGTCCTCCAGGGTGAGCGGCTCGAAGTAGAGCCGGTCGCTGGTGTCGTAGTCGGTGGAGACCGTCTCGGGGTTGCAGTTGACCATGACGGTCTCGAACCCGGCGTCGGAGAGCGCGAAGGAGGCGTGGACGCAGGAGTAGTCGAACTCCACGCCCTGACCGATGCGGTTGGGGCCCGAGCCCAGGATGATGATCTTGGGCCGGTCCCCGGTGGGTACCTCGGTCTCCTCGTCGTAGCTGGAGTACAGGTACGGGGTGCGGGCCTCGAACTCGGCGGCGCAGGTGTCCACCGTCAGGTAGACGGGGTGGACGCCCAGAGCGTGCCGGAGCTCGCGGACGACGTCCTCGTGCTTGCCGGTGATCTCACCGATCTGGACGTCGGAGAAGCCCAGCCCCTTGGCCTCGCGCAGCAGCTCCTCGTCGAGCTTGCCGGCCGCGGCCAGGACGCGGGCCATCTCCTCCAGACGGAGCATCTGGTCCAGGAACCACGGGTCGATCTTCGTGGACTCGTGGATCTCCTCGACGGTGGCGCCGGCGCGCAGGGCCTGCTGCACCTGGCGCAGACGGTGCTCGGTGGGACGGGCCGCCGAACGCAGCAGCTCCTCCTTGTCGCCGGGCTCGCCCGCCCAGGTCAGACCGACGCCGGCCTTCTCCAGGGAACGCATGGCCTTCTGAAGGGCCTCGGGGAAGGAACGGCCGATGGCCATCGCCTCGCCGACCGACTTCATGGTGGTGGTGAGACCGCCGTCGGCGCCGGGGAACTTCTCGAAGGCGAAGCGGGGCACCTTGACGACCACGTAGTCGAGCGTGGGCTCGAAGCTGGCCGGGGTCTCCCGGGTGATGTCGTTGGGGATCTCGTCCAGCGTGTAGCCGACGGCGAGCTTGGCCGCGATCTTGGCGATCGGGAAGCCGGTGGCCTTGGAGGCCAGGGCCGAGGAGCGGGACACGCGGGGGTTCATCTCGATGACGATGATCCGACCGGTGGCGGGGTGGACGGCGAACTGGATGTTGCAGCCGCCGGTGTCCACGCCGACCTCGCGGATGACCGCGATACCGATGTCGCGGAGCTTCTGGTACTCGCGGTCGGTGAGGGTCATGGCCGGGGCGACGGTGATGGAGTCACCGGTGTGCACGCCCATGGGGTCGAGGTTCTCGATGGAGCAGACGACCACCACGTTGTCGTTGGTGTCGCGCATCAGCTCCAGCTCGTACTCCTTCCAGCCGAGGATGGACTCCTCCAAGAGCACCTCGGTGGTCGGGGAGAGCGCGAGGCCCTGACCGGCGATACGGCGCAGCTCGGCCTCGTCGTGGGCGAAGCCGGATCCGGCGCCGCCCATGGTGAAGGAGGGGCGGACCACGACCGGGTAGCCCAGTTCCTCGGCGGCGTCCAGGCACTCCTGGAGCGTGTGGCAGATGCGCGAGCGGGCGGACTCGCCGCCGATGCGCTCGACGATGCCCTTGAAGCTCTCGCGGTCCTCGCCGGACTGGATGGCGTCGATGTTGGCGCCGATGAGCTCGACGTCGTACTTGGCCAGGATTCCGGCCTCGTGCAGGTCGACGGCGGCGTTGAGCGCGGTCTGCCCGCCCAGGGTCGGCAGGAGGGCGTCGGGACGCTCCTTGGCGATGATCTTCTCGATCATCTCGGGGGTGATCGGCTCGACGTAGGTGGCGTCGGCGATCTCCGGGTCCGTCATGATCGTGGCCGGGTTGGAGTTGACCAGGATGACCCGAAGGCCCTCGGCCTTGAGGACGCGACAGGCCTGGGTTCCCGAGTAGTCGAACTCGGCCGCCTGCCCGATCACGATCGGGCCGGAGCCGATCACGAGGACGGATGAAAGGTCACTACGGCGCGGCATGCTCTGTACCTCTTACTACTTGGCAGCCGGAGCGGGCTGGGCGGACATCAGGTCGACGAACTCGTCGAAGAGCTCGGCGGCGTCGTGGGGACCCGCGGCGGCCTCCGGGTGGAACTGGACGCTGAACACGGGACGGTCCAGCAGCCGCAGGCCCTCGACGACCTGGTCGTTGAGGCCGATGTGGCTGACCTCGGCCCGGCCGTAGGGGGTGTCGAACGGGGTGTCGAGGGGCGCGTCCACCGCGAAGCCGTGGTTCTGGCTGGTGATCGCGACCTTCTTGGTGCGGGTGTCGATGACCGGCTGGTTGACCCCTCGGTGTCCGAAGGGCAGCTTGTAGGTCCCCAGCCCCAGGGAGCGCCCCAGGATCTGGTTGCCGAAGCAGATGCCGAAGAGCGGTCTGCCGGCGTCCAGGACACCGCGCATGGCCTCGACCGGGCCGTCGGCGGTGGCCGGGTCGCCGGGGCCGTTGCTGAAGAAGACGCCGTCCGGGTCCAGCGCGAGGATGTCCTCGGCCGTGGCGGAGGCGGGCAGCACGGTGACGCGGCATCCGCGTTCGGCCAGACGCTGGGGGGTCATGGCCTTGATCCCCAGGTCGACGGCGGCGACGTGGAAACGGGTCTCGACGCCCTCGGGCGGCAGGACCTCGTAGGAGGCGTCGGTGCTGACCTCGGCGGCCAGGTCGGAGCCGGCCATGCGGGGCTGCTCCAGGATCCGCGCGAGCAGCGCCCGGGGGTCGGTCTCGACCGTGCTGATCGCGGCGCGCATGGCCCCGCGGTCACGGAGGTGGCGGGTGAGGGCACGGGTGCCCTTGAGGGCGATCCCGACCACGTTCTGGCGGCGCAGTTCCTCATCGAGGGTGCGCTGCGCGCGCCAGCTGGAGGGGACCCTGGCCGGCTCGCGCACGACGTAGCCCGCGACCCAGATGCGTCCCGACTCGGGGTCGTCGTCGTTGACCCCGGTGTTGCCGATGTGCGGCGCGGTCATCGCCACGATCTGGCGGTGGTAGGAGGGGTCGGTGAGGGTCTCCTGGTAGCCGGTCATCCCGGTGTTGAAGACGGCCTCGCCGAAGGTCTCGCCGGTGGCGCCGAATGAGCGGCCGTGGAACACACGTCCGTCCTCGAGCACCAGAATCGCCGGCCCGCCGATCTCCTCGGACACGTTCTCCCCCTCTACGGTGCCAGGGCTGACCTGGGCTTCGATACTCACTTGATCTTCCCTTCCAGGACGGTCGGCGCGCCGCGCAGGAACGTGGCGATGATCCGGCCGGGCAGGCTCATGCCCCGGAAGGGGGTGTTTCCGCTCTTGCCGACCAGGGCGGCCCCGTCGACCTCGACGGGGGCGGCCGGGTCGTACAGGACGACGTTGGCGGGTTCACCGACGGCGAGCCCGCGGCCGTGGTCGGAGACCCGGCCGATCCGGGCGGGCGCGGCGGACATGCGGTCGGCGACCTGTTCCCAGGTGAGCAGACCGGTCTCGACCATGGTCTTGTGGACGACCCCGAGCGCGGTCTCCAGCCCGACCATGCCCATCGCGGCGGTGGACCACTCGGTCTCCTTGGCCTCCACCGGGTGCGGCGCGTGGTCGGTGGCGACGATGTCGATCGTGCCGTCGGCCAGCCCCTCGCGCAGCGCCTGGACGTCCTCGGCGGTGCGCAGCGGCGGGTTGACCTTGTAGACCGGGTCGTAGCTCTCCACCAGGTCCTCGGTGAGGATCAGGTGGTGGGGCGTGACCTCGGCGGTGACGTCGCAGCCGCGCTCCTTGGCCCAGCGGATGATGTCCACCGACCCCTTGGTGGAGACGTGGCACACGTGCAGTCGGGAGCCGACGTGCTGGGCGAGGAGGCAGTCGCGGGCGATGATCGCCTCCTCGGCGACCGCGGGCCAGCCGGGCAGACCGAGACGGTCGGAGACGCAGCCCTCGTTCATCTGGGCGCCCTCGGTCAGGCGGGGCTCCTGCGCGTGCTGGGCGATGACCCCGTCGAAGGCCTTGACGTACTCCAGGGCCCGGCGCATGAGCAGGGCGTCGGAGACGCAGATGCCGTCGTCGGAGAAGACCCGGACTCCGGCGGCGGAGTCGGCCATGGCCCCGATCTCGGAGAGTCGTTCGCCCTTCAGGCCGACGGTGACGGCGCCGACCGGGCGCACGTCGCAGTAGCCGGCCTCGCGGCCCAGGTGCCAGACCTGTTCGACCACGCCGGCGGTGTCGGCGACGGGGTCGGTGTTGGCCATGGCGTGCACGGCGGTGTAGCCGCCCATGGCGGCGGCGCGGGAGCCGGAGAGGACGGTCTCGGCGTCCTCTCGGCCGGGCTCGCGCAGGTGGGTGTGCAGGTCCACCAGGCCGGGGAGGGCGATCAGACCGGTGGCGTCCACGACCTCGGTGCCCTCGGGGGCCTCCAGGTCGGGACCGATCGCGGCGACGCGCCCCTCGTCCAGGAGCAGGTCGACGGGGTCGCCGCCGAACGGGCGGGCGCCTCGGATCAGGTACGGTCCATGGTTTTCGGGCATGGAGATGTCGGCTTTCTCGTGTTCGTGAAGTTCGTGTGCTGTGCGGCGGTCGGCGCTCCGGGGCGGGATCGCGGGGGCCGTTCCCCTCACCGGGGTCCTCGGCGCGTCCCTCGTGTCCGTCCCGTCACCCGTGTTCGGGCCGGGACGAGGACCTTCCCCGAGGCGGGGCGCCGTCAGGAGCCGCCGAGCAGCAGGTAGAGGACGGCCATGCGCAGGCTGACACCGTTGGCGACCTGCTCGGTGACGGTGCAGCGGGGAGAGTCGGCGACCTCGGCCGAGATCTCCATTCCGCGGACCATCGGGCCGGGGTGCATGACGATGGCGTCGGAGGGCATCCGCTCCAGCCGTTCCCCGTCGAGCCCGTAGTTGCGGCTGTACTCGCGCACGGAGGGGAAGAAGGAGTCGCGCATGCGCTCGGCTTGGACCCGCAGCATCATGACCACGTCGGTCTTGGGCAGCACCTCGTCGAGGTCGTAGGAGACCTCGCAGGGCCAGGTGCCGACCGAGACCGGCAGCAGCGTGGGCGGGGCCACCAGGGTCACGTGCGCTCCCAGAGTGGTGAGCAGCAGCACGTTGGACCGGGCGACCCTGCTGTGCAGGATGTCGCCGACCACGGCCACGCGCAGCCCTTCCAGGCGCCCCAGTCGGGAACGCATGGTGAAGGCGTCCAGCAGGGCCTGGGTCGGGTGTTCGTGGGTTCCGTCGCCGGCGTTGAGGACCGATCCGTCGACCCAGCCGGCCAACCGGTGGGCGGCGCCGGAGGCGCTGTGTCGGATGACGACTCCGTCGGCGCCCATCGCCTGGAGCGTAAGGGCGGTGTCCTTCAGGCTCTCGCCCTTGGAGACGCTGGAACCCTTGGCCGAGAAGTTGATGACGTCGGCCGACAGACGCTTGGCCGCCAGTTCGAAGGACGTGCGGGTCCGGGTGGAGTCCTCGTAGAAGAGGTTGACGACGGTGCGCCCGCGCAGGGTCGGGAGCTTCTTGACCGCGCGATCGCCGACCTGGGCGAGTTCGGCTGCGGTGTCCAGGATGAGCGTGGCCTCGTCGCGGTCGAGGTCGCCGGCGGAGAGCAGGTGGCGCATCAGGCGTCCCCTTCCGTGGTCTCGGGGAGCGAGCGCGACCCCGCCCTGAGGGTTCCGGTGGAGGAGGCGCGGGCCGGGCCGAGCAGGACCGCGTCGTGACCGTCGGTCTCCTCGAGTTGGACGGTGACGCTCTCCCTCAGGGAGGTGGGCAGGTTCTTGCCCACGTAGTCGGCGCGGATCGGCAGCTCGCGGTGGCCTCGGTCGACGAGTACGGCCAGCTGGACGGCCCGGGGGCGACCGAGGTCGCCGAGGGCGTCCAGGGCGGCGCGCACTGTGCGGCCGGAGAAGAGCACGTCGTCGACCAGGACGACGACGCGGTCGTCGAGTCCGCCCGCGGGGATCTCGGTCCTGCCGAGAGCGCGCGCGGGTGCCATCCGCAGGTCGTCGCGGTACATGGTGATGTCGAGGGATCCGGTGGGGACGTCGAGTTCTTCGACGCGTTCGATCCGTCGTGCCAGGCGTCGGGCGAGGGGTGCTCCTCGCGAGGGGATGCCCAGGAGGGTGACGTCCTGTCCGCCCTTGGTCCGTTCGAGGACCTCATGGGCGATGCGGGTCAGTGCCCGGTTGATCTCGTTGCCGTCGAGGACGGCCCGGGTGCCTTCGGGCGCCTCGGGCGAGGACGCGGAAACGGCGGTTCCGTTGTCGTCCTTCGTCTGTTTTCGCGCATGCAAAGCGGTGACCCCTTCCCTGCCTCACTGAACAGGTCGTTAAAGGATGTCGATCGGGCCCACGCTACCAGCGCCGACGGTTCCCTCTTCGGGCACTCCCCACGCCTTGAGAATCACAGTGTGATGCTTGTCACATAAGCCCTTGAGGATTGCCCGACTAAGAGCACCCGTATCGTGACACTCCGGATACGCACCCCATTGGTGGGAAACACGAAATTCCCTGTAGGAGCGGGCTTTCCACCCCTCGAACGCGCCTCACTCGTCCCGACCGGTCATGAAATGAGAGACGTCTCACCTACGCACGGTTTGGCCACTGATTAGTCGCGTTTCACCCCAACGGCTTGACCTGGACACCGGCACCCCTCTACCGTCACTGTCTGTAACCAATACCGGGTGGGGTTGCACCCCGTGACCATCCGCTGGACCGCCCAGGCGGCCCGCCGAGTACGAGCGGACGTCTCCCCCACCACGCCAGCCACCGTCACGGCCGGGAGCGACAAGAAGATGCCATCCGAATACGCGAAGTCCCTCGGCGCGCGACTGCGTGCCATCCGCACCCAGCAGGGCCTGTCCCTGCACGGGGTGGAGGAGAAGTCCCACGGACGCTGGAAGGCCGTCGTGGTGGGCTCGTACGAGCGTGGCGACCGCGCCGTCACCGTGCAGAAGCTGGCCGAGCTGGCCGACTTCTACGGGGTGCCGATGTCGGAGCTGCTGCCCGGCGGCGCCGCTCCGACCCCTCTGGGTCCGACACCCAAGCTGGTCATCGATCTGGAGCGCATGCAGCAGCTCCCGCAGGAGAAGGCCGGACCCCTCTCCCGCTACGTGGCCACCATCCAGAGCCAGCGCGGTGACTACAACGGGCGGGTGCTCTCCATCCGTCAGGAGGACCTGCGCTCACTCGCGGTCATCTACGACAAGTCGCCGGGCGACCTCACCGAGGAGCTCATCAACTGGGGCGTGCTCGACCCCGAGGCGCGCCGCGCCGTCGACGCCTTCTGACCCCGGGCCACCGACGACACGAGACAGAGGAGCCGGACACGACCGCACCCGGTCGTGTCCGGCTCTCGTCGTGTCGGAACCCCCGAGAACACGGCGAGGCCGGGCCGGGGCTTCCCCTCCCCGACCCGGCCTCGCCGGTCTCGACCGCACGTGGCGGCCGGACTATCGAACCTCTGTTCGACGGGCACCAGTTAACACTCCCTCGATCGAACCGTCAAGACGACCGCTCCACGCGTGCGCGAGGGGCCGGGCGTCACGGCACGACACGTCCTAGTGTTGGCCCGTGATAGACGACATCGAGCTGCGCGAGCTCTCGCCCGCGGCGTTCGCACACGCCGTACCGGCGCTCCTGGAGGTCTACACGGCGGCCATGGACCCGCCGCCCGGCCAGCTGCCGGGGCGCGCCGCCGTGATGAGGGGGCACGCCCACTACCCCGACTTCCGCTGTCTGGTCGCGGTGCGGGAGGAACGTGCCATCGGGTTCGCCTACGCCTTCCACGGCGCCGAGGGCCAGTGGTGGCACGACGTGGTCACCGAGGGTATGCGTTCACGGGGGCTCGGCTCCCGGGTGCGGCGTCATCTGGGGGACCCGTGGGAGATCGCCGAGGTCCACGTCCACCCCGAGGCCCAGAACCGGGGGATCGGTCGGCGCCTCCTGTACGCGCTGTGCGCCGACCGACCCGAACGTACGGCGGTGCTGTCCACCCGTACGGGCCCCACCCCCGCGCGTCACCTCTACCGTTCGTGCGGCTTCGTCGAGGTGATGGACCCGTTCTCCTTCCCGGGCAGCCCGGACCGCCCCTTCGCGATCATGGTCGCGCGGCTCCCGCTGACCCGTCCCGATGCCCGGCGACCTCGCGGTAGATCTCCCTGGTGGCCGTGGACTGGTTGAAGGTGATGAAGTGGATGCCCGGCGCGCCTTCGGCCAGGAGTCGCTCGCACATGTTCTGCGCGTGCTCGATCCCGAAGGCCCGTACCGCCTCGGCGTCGTCGCCGAAGCGCTCGAAGCGGGCGGCCAGCTCACGCGGGAACGGGGCGCCCGAGAGCTTCTCGGACCGTGGGATGGAGGACAGCTTCACCACCGGGAACACCTCGGGGATGATCGGCACCTCACAGCCGCGCGCGGCCACCCGGTCGCGCAGACGCAGGTAGTCCTCGGCGTCGAAGAACATCTGGGTGATGGCGTAGTCGGCGCCGGCCTCGCACTTGCGCACGAAGTGGTCGGTGTCGATCTCGACGTCGGCCGAACGCGGATGCTTGTAGGGGAAGGCCGCCACCCCCACACAGAAGTCCCCGCTCTCCTTGAGCAGCCGGACCAGCTCCTCGGCGTAGGTGAGTCCCCTCGGGTGACTGACCCATTCGCCGTCGGGGTCACCGGGAGGGTCACCGCGTACGGCCAGCATGTTGGAGACACCCGCGTCGGCCAGGCGGCCGATGAGGTGGCGCAGTTCGGCGACGGAGTGGTCGACCAGGGTCATGTGGGCCACCGGCATCAGAGTGGTGTCGGTGGCGATGCGCTCGGTGGTCTCCACCGTCAGGTCACGGGTGCCTCCACCGGCACCGTAGGTGACCGAGACGAAGGAGGGGCCGAGCGCCTCGATCTCGCGGATGGCCCGCCACAGGCGCTCCTGGGAACGCTCGTTGCGCGGCGGGAAGAACTCGAAGGAGAACAGCGGCTCGCCCGAGTCGAGCAGGTCTCGGATATGGCGCGGCCTGGGGGCCGGCCCTCGGGGCGCCACGGGGCGGGTCGGTGCAGCGAGCATGTACACCAGCCTAGGCCAGACCTTTCCGGAGACGGACTCGACGTCCCGAATAGCGAGACGACTTATGCGCCGACAGTCTCACGTCCCACCATATGGACTCGACCAGAAAACGGACATACCACCCCGGGGGCGTTGAGAAGGAAACGCTTCCCCTGTTGGACAGAGGGTTCCGCCATCCTTTCTCCATTGAAGACCCAGCCGACCACGCCCCTTCTTGTCCATATTCCGGACGCTCACTTTTCTTCTCACTGATACCGCCCCGATCACGGAGCGTGGTGACAGGGTCGACCATTCGTCCCCACAGCCCCGACAGCACCACCCGTAACACCCGAGCGACGGAACGGACCCGGAGAGCCCTCTTCCCCCACAGCGGCTAACCTGCTGGGTATGGCCCCTTCCTCTGCCCTCTCGACCGTGTCCGTCATCCGATCCGACGTGGACCGCGAACTGTCCGTCTTCTGCGCCGACCACCGCGGCCGCCTGCTGGAGATCGGTGACGAACTGGCCCCCGCCATGGACGCCCTGGAGACCATGGTCTCCGGCGGCAAGCGCCTGCGTCCGACCTTCGCCTACTGGGGTTGGCGCGGTGCCGGGGGCGCGGACCGTGACGAGCGGATGATCCGGGCCGCCTCCTCCCTGGAGTTCCTCCAGGCCTGCGCCCTCGTCCACGACGACGTGATCGACAACAGCGACACCCGACGCGGCCTGCCCGCGACCCACCGCCGCATGGCCAAGATGCACGCCGACCAGGGGTGGAGCGGTGACAGCGAGGGCTTCGGCCAGGGCGCCGCGATCCTCATCGGCGACCTGTGCCTGGCCTGGTCCGACGAGATGTACCAGGCCAGCGGTTTCGCCCCGGACACCCTCCAGCGGGGACGCGTCCCCTTCGACGCGATGCGCACCGAGGTCATGGCGGGCCAGTACCTGGACACGCTGGAGCAGGTGCGCGGCACCGCCACCCGTGAGGCCGCCCTCCGGGTGATGCGCTACAAGTCCGCCAAGTACACGGTGGAGCGTCCGCTGCACCTGGGGGCGGCGCTGGCCGGCCGCTACGAGGAGCTGGCCGGGGTCTACACCGACTACGGCATCCCTCTGGGGATCGCCTTCCAGCTCCGCGACGACCTGCTCGGCGTGTTCGGCGACCCCACCACCACGGGCAAGCCCGCCGGTGACGACCTGCGCGAGGGCAAGCGGACCCTGATCGTGGCCGAGACCCTCGAACGCTCCGGAAGCGCCGACGCCGAGCGGTTCCGTGAGCTGCTGGGCGCCCCCGACCTGTCGGTGGCCTCGGTCGAGTGGATGTGCTCCCTGATCGAGACCAGCGGGGCCCTGGCCGCCTGCGAGGCCCTGGTGGAGGACTACGCCGGACAGGCGCTCGCCGCCACGGAGCACCCGGAGCTGGCCGACGACGCCCGCGGGCCGCTGCGCGACCTGGTGGTGGCCGCCACCCGCCGCTCCCACTGACGACACGACCTGGAACCCGACCTCCGAGACCCCTAGGGGACGCCCCTGGGGGTTTCAGGGGTTTTCTCACATCGGTCCCCGTTGTGCGGCGCCCTCCGTTTCGCGTTGAATCGAATCTCACGATAGATCTCGAAAAGCGGAGCCCCTCATGCCCAGGCCCACGGCCTCGCGCGGTCCGACCGGAACCACCGAACGTGCCCTCGCCCCCGACCTCGCCCGCGGCTTCATGCTGTTGTTCATCGCGCTGGCCAACACGGTCTGGTACCTGTGGGCGCTACCGAGCGGCGGCGCCACCATGCATCCCCCCTCGGAAGACCTCCCGGACCGGATCGCGCAGTTCTTCACGATCGTCGTCGTGGACATGCGCAGCTACCCGATGTTCGCCTTCCTCTTCGGTTACGGGATGGTGCAGCTCGCCCGTCGCCAAGAGGCGGCCGGAAGCGACGCCAAGGCGGTCGCGGCCCTGCTGCGTCGCCGCAACCTGTGGCTGATCGCCTTCGGCGCGGTCCACGCCCTCCTGCTCTGGATGGGCGACGTGCTCGGCGCGTACGGTGTGGCCGGCCTGCTGCTGGGATGGCTCTTCCTCCGCCGCCGGGAGACCACCCTGCTGGTGTGGGGCTGGGTCCTGACCGGTCTGTTGGCCTCGCTCTCCGTACTCGGCCTCCTGTCCATGCCCTTCCTCGGTTCGCTGCCGGACGAGGACGCCGCCGGCATGGAGGCGCTCGCCGGCAGCATCGCCGACCCCTCGTTCCTCACCGCCGCCCTGGACCGGATCACGGTCTGGCCCGGAGTCGCCCTCCTTCAGGGTGTGTTCGGCCTCGCGATCCCCGCGGCGATCCTCTTCGGCTATCGGGCCGCGCGCATGCGCGTTCTGGAGGAGCCCGGTGCACACCTGCCCCTGCTGCGGCGGACCGCCGTCATCGGTATCTCCGTGGGCTGGCTGGGCGGTCTGCCCCTCGCCCTGTACCAGGTCGGTGCGCTGGACCTGAACGCCACGCAGGCCCAGATCCTGACCCTTCCGCACATGACCACCGGCATCCTCTGCGGTGTCGGCTATGTGGCGCTGATCGCCCTGATCGCGCACCGGATCCAGAACCGGGACCGCGAACCCGGCGTGGTGGTCACCGCTCTGAGCGCCACCGGTAAGCGTTCCCTGTCCGCCTACCTCGGTCAGTCGGTCCTGTGCGCGCCGATCCTGTCCGCCTGGGGGCTGGGTCTGGCCGCCTGGATGACGTCGTGGACGATGTTCCTGTACGCGGTCGGGGTCTGGCTGGTCACCGTGGTGATCGCCTACGGCATGGAGCGCGCCGGCCGTCGCGGACCGGCCGAGGTCCTGCTCCGACGTCTGTCCTACCGGCGGGTGAACACCCCTTCGCCCGCATCCGCCCCGGAAGGGGACGAGGGGCCGCACCAAGAGCGGACCACCCCCTGACCCGAAGGCGCAAAAAGGCGCGTGCCGATCAGTGCTCGGCACGCCGCCTTCCTCCAGGATGGCTGTCATGGGCGACGATCACATGACAAACCACACCATAGGGGTGACCGGGGCCACCGGTGCCCTGGGCGGACGCGTGGCCGCCAGGATCGCCAGGCTCGGGGCCAGGCAGCGTCTCATCGTGCGCGATATCAATCGGGCCCCGGAGTATCCGGGCAGTAGCGCGTCGATGGCCGTCTACGAGGACACCGCCGCCTTCGAACGGGCCTGTCGTGGTGTGGACACCCTGTTCCTGGTCTCGGCGACCGAGTCCGAGAATCGGATGGACACCCACATCAGCGCGGTGGACGGCGCCGTCCGGGCCGGGGTGTCCCGGATCGTGTACCTGTCGTTCCTGGGTGCCGGACCGGCCGCCACCTTCACCTTCGCCCGGACGCACTTCTTCACCGAGGCGCACATCCGCTCGACCGGGGTGCCGTACACGTTCTTGAGACCCTCCCTCTACCTGGATCTGATGCCCTCCTGGGTGGACGACCACGGTGTGGTGCGCGGCCCGGCCGGAGAGGGTCGCGTCGCCTGGGTGTCCCGGGACGACGTGGCGGACGTGGCCGCCACCGTGCTCACCGACCCCGTGGTGATCGCCGCCTCCGAGGAGACCACCTACGACGTGACCGGCCCGGAGGCGCTCTCGGTCGGGGCCACCGTGGAGCGACTGGGCCGGCTCACCGGACGTTCGATCCGGTACGTGCCCGAGACCTGGGAGGAGGCCTTGGAGTCGCGTCGCTCGAGCGGGGCCCCGGAGTGGGCGGTCGAGGGGTGGGCCTCGTCGTACGCGGCGATCGCCTCCGGTGAGCTGGACGTGGTCTCCCCCACGGTGCCGGATCTGACCGGGCATCCGGCCCAGTCGATCGAGGGCTTCCTGCGCCGCCATCCCAGCGCGTTGTCGCACGTCCACGTCTGATCGCTCCGCCCCGGCCGTCGTGCTCCCGCACGGCGGCCCCGTCGTCTCCGAGGTTCCCCGAGGGAATCCTCCCCTCCCCCTTGACCTCAACATTGGTTTAGGTAGGAGGGTCGTTCTTGTAAGACGAACGACGGACCACGGAGTGTGCGATGCGAGCGGTGAGAGTGGACGGATTCGGCGGCCCGGAGGTCCTCGCCCTTCACGAGGTCCCCGAGCCCGAGCCCGGTCCCGGCGAGGTGGCCGTACGGGTGGAGGCGGCCAACGTCATCTACCTCGACACCCTGATCCGGAGGGGCCTCGCCCGGGAGTTCTTCCCGATCGAGCCTCCGTACGTGCCGGGTTCGAGCGTGGTGGGCCGGGTCGAGGAGGTCGGCCCGGAGGCCGATCCCTCCCTCGTCGGAGCCCTCGTGCTCTCCGAGACGGAGGAGGGCGGATACGCGGAGCGGGTCGTGGTCCGTGAGGACGGCCTGGTACGGGTGCCCGACGGGCTCTCCCCCCACGATGCCCTGGCCCTGCTGGTCGACGGAGCCACGGCGATGCTCCTGGAGCGCTCCGCCCGTTTCCTCCCCGACACCCGGGTGCTGGTACTGGCCGCCGCGGGCGGCGCCGCGAGCCTGGTCGTGCAGCTCGCCCGGCTGGCGGGGGCCCGGGTGATCGGCGCCGCGTCCAGCCCGGAGAAGCGGGAACTGGCCCGAGCCCTGGGAGCGGTCGAGACCGTGGACTACTCGGCCCCCGACTGGCACGACCGGGTCCGCGAGATCACCGGCGGGGCCGGGGTGGACGTGGTCGTCGACGGGGCCGGAGGGGCGCTGGGGGCGTCGGCCTTCTCCCTCGTGGCCGACGGGGGACGTTTCGTCAGCTACGGCACCACCGACGGGGAGATCGTCGAGATCGACGAGGCCGAGGCGTCCCGACGTCGGATCGAGACCGTGGGCCTGTTCGACATCCAACGGGAGGAGAACCTGGGCCGGAACGACCTGGCCAGACTCGCCTTGGAGGAGGCCAGGGAGGGCCGGATCCGACCGCACGTGGGGATGACCCTGCCCTTGGAGCGGGCCGCCGAGGCGCACCGGGCGCTCCAGGAGCGTCGGGTCGTCGGGAAGGTGCTCCTCGTCCCCTGACCCGAACGGTCAGGAACGGTCGGAGCGCGCGGTCAACCGGGCCCGCAACGCGGCGGCGGCCGCTCGGGGGTCCTCCGCCTCGGTGATCGCGCGCACCACGACCACCCGACGGGCACCGGCGTCCAGTACGCGGTCGACGTTGTCGAGGTCGATGCCGCCGATGGCGAACCAGGGGCGGTCGCCGGCCAGCTCGGCGGCCCGCTCGACCAGGGAGAGCCCGGCCGCGGGACGACCCGGCTTGGTCGGGGTGGCCCAGGTCGGCCCGACACAGAAGTAGTCGCTGCCCGCCTCGGCCGCGGAGGCCGCGGCGGCGTCGGCGTCGTTGTTGGAACGGCCGATGATCGGGTCGGCGCCGATGATGTCCCTGGCCATGGGGACGGGAAGGTCCCGCTGCCCCAGGTGCAGGACGTCGGCGCGCACCGAGCGGGCGATGTCGGCCCGGTCGTTGACCGCGAGCAGGGCCCCGTGCCGCTCGCAGGCCTCGCGCATGATCTCCAGGGCCGCGAGCTCCTCACGGGCCTCCAGACCCTTGTCCCGGAGTTGGACGATGTCCACACCTCCGGCCAGGGCGGCGTCGGTGAACTCCGCGAGATCGCCGCGCCCGGTCCGGGCGTCGGTGCACAGGTACAGAAGCGATGCGTCCAGGCGCTCGCGCAGGCTGGTTCCGTGGCTGGTCCTCACACCGTCCACCTTAGGGCCCGGAGATCGGGGACCCGAGGGCACCCCCGTGCGGAGCGCCCCGGGCCCCGGACCCGCCTCAGAAGGCCAGGCTCTGGGCGCGGCGCCGCACCTCGGTGCCCCGGTTCTCGCGCATGGCCTGGATCGGGGTTCCGGGCAGGGTGTCGTCCGGGGTGAACAGCCAGCGCAGGGCCTCCTCCGTGGAGAACCCGGCGTCGGTGAGCAGCACGATGGTGCCGGGCAGCCCCTTGACCAGGTCCTCCCCGTCCAGGAAGGCGGCGGGGATGGAGAGTTCTCCGCCCCGGACCAGACCCATCAGCCGCTTCTCGCGGATGAGCGTCTTGATCCGGTTCGGGCTCACGCCCAGCGGCCGGGCGGCCTCTCGCAGGGTCAGCCAGTCGCCGACCAGTTCGTCGATTTCACGGTCGCTTTGTGTCACCCTCCCAATCTGCCACACACGGCCGGCCACGCGGACCGTCCCGGCCGTGCCGGGTGACCTGGCAGAGGTCCCGACGCGCCCCCTTCGAAGGGCCTGTCCTAGGATGGGGTACCGAACAGACACGTCCCGCGGGAGCCGGGTGGACCCGGCTGAGAGGGAGACTGCCCGTCTCCGACCGCACGAACCTGATCCGGATCATGCCGGCGAAGGGAGTGGAGGAGCGCACCGTGCGTACTTTCGAGGAAACCCCCGACACGAGGATTCGTCCTACCAATACCGTGGTCGTGGTGGGCGGTGGCGTCATCGGCCGCGTCACCGCGTGGCGGGCCGCCCAACAGGGCCTGGACGTCACGCTGGTCGAGCCCGATCCGGTGGACGAACCGTCCCACGCGCGTGCCGCCTCGACCGTCGCCGCGGGCATGCTGACCCCCGCCACCGAGGCGGTGTTCGGCGAGGAGGAGCTGATGGCCCTGGGCCTGCGCTCCGCGCGGATGTACGACGACTTCGTCGCCGAGGCGGAGGCCGCGAGCGGCCGATCGGTGGGTCATCGCCGCACCGGCACCCTGCTGGTCGCCTTCGATCGGGACGACCTGGCCGTCCTGCACGATCTGCACGCCCTCCAGGAACGGCTGGGGATCGCCACCGAACGGCTGGGCGGCCGTGAGTGCCGCAGGTTGGAGCCCATGCTGGCGCCTTCCGTGCGCGGCGGTGTCCTGGCCCCCGAGGACCACTCCCTCGACCCCCGGCTCCTCCTCCGGGCCCTGGCCGAGGCCGGGAGGCGCGCGGGGGTGCGCGAGGTCTCCGGGACCGTGGCGGAGGTCTCCTCCCCGGGCCCCGACGGGGCCCGCCTCGGGGTACGTCCGATCGACGGTCCCGTCCTTCCGGCGCACCAGGTCGTCCTGGCCGCGGGCTGCTGGGGCGACCGGATCACGCTGCCCGCGCCGGTGGTGCCGCCGCTGCGCCCGGTCAAGGGACAGTTGCTGCGCGCCCGCGTGCGCGCCGGAGAACCGCCCATCGTGGAGCGCACCGTGCGCGGCCTGGTCCGCGGATTCCCCGTCTACCTGGTGCCACGCGCCGACGGCGAGGTGATCGTGGGCGCCACCCAGGAGGAACTGGGCCACGACACCGCCCTGACCGCGGGGGGACTCTGGCAGGTACTGCGGGACGCCCGAGAGCTGGTCCCCGGGGTGGGCGAACTGGAGATCACCGAGACCTGCGTGGGCCTGCGCCCCGGATCCCCCGACAACGAACCCCTCCTGGGCCCCACGAGGGTCCCGGGACTGCACCTGGCCTCCGGCCACTTCCGCCACGGGGTGCTCCTGGCCCCCGTGACCGGAGAGGTCATGGCCGAGGCGCTCACCACCGGCACGCTGCCCGAGTACGCGCGCCGGTTCGCCGCCGACCGAGCCGTGCCCGGCGGTGACACGCGGGAGAAGCCGACGACGTGGGAGGAACAGTGGAACTGATCATCAACGGCGAGAGCCGCCAGAGCGAGGCCGCCACGGTCGAGACGGTCGTGCGCGACCTGACCTCGGCCGGGGAGGGGCGGATCCCCGGCGGGATCGCGGTCGCCGTCAACGACGAGGTCGTGCGCCGTACCGCCTGGGCCGAGACCGCCCTGTCCCCCGGAGACCGTGTGGACGTCCTGACCGCCGTGCAGGGAGGCTGAACCATGACCGACACCCTCGACGCCCCCACCACGATCGACGATCCCCTCGTCATCGACGGGGTCTCCTTCGGTTCCCGGCTCATCACCGGCACCGGCGGCGCCCCCTCCCTGGAGGTCCTGGAGGAGGCCCTGCTCGCCTCGGGGACCGAGCTCACCACCGTGGCCATGCGCAGGGTCACCCCCGGTACCCGCGGTTCGGTGTGGGACGTCCTGGAGCGCAACGCGATCCGGCCGCTGCCCAACACCGCCGGCTGCTTCACCGCCGTCGAGGCCGTGCGCACCGCCCGGTTGGGCCGTGAGGCCCTGGAGACCGACTGGGTCAAGCTGGAGGTGGTGGCCGACGAGCACACCCTGCTGCCCGACCCGGTGGAGCTGCTGGACGCCGCCGAGACCCTCGTGGACGAGGGGTTCACCGTCCTGCCCTACACCAACGACGACCCGATCCTGGCCCGTCGACTGGAGCAGGTGGGGTGCGCCGCCGTCATGCCGTTGGCCGCGCCGATCGGTTCGGGCCTGGGCATCCGCAACCCGCACAACCTCGAACTGATCGTCGAGCAGGCCCGGGTCCCGGTGATCGTCGACGCGGGCATCGGTACCGCCAGCGACGCGGCCCTGGCGATGGAACTGGGATGCGACGCGGTGTTGTTGGCCACTGCCGTGACCCGCGCGCAGGACCCCGTCCGTATGGCGACCGCGATGCGCGACGCCGTCCGGGCCGGGCGGGGCGCGCGTCTGGCCGGCCGTATCCCGGTCCGCCGTCACGCGCTGGCCTCCAGCCCCGACGTGGTCTGACACCCGTGCGTCGGGCCGGCGTGGATCGTCGGCCCGACGGACGGTTTGCGCTCGTCCCCTACCGTGGTGGGGTACGGCGGCCCTTTGGAGGGCGCCGCTCCCATCAGAACCGCCCAGGCGCGAACTCCCTCGACCGCACACGGAACGACCTTGTGCGACACGGACCGGGGACGCCGCGACCGTGAACCGCGGGGCAGAACCGACGCCGGATTCCGCTATCGTGTCGGTTCGATACCTGGTGTCGGGTACGCGCCACCGGCCGCGATCTCCCGCGCTCCCCGCAGCAAGGACACAACTCCGCCGTGGACATGACGAATTCCGACCCGCTTGTAGGCGCGACACTGGACCGTCGCTACTTCGTCGAGTCAAGGATCGCCGGTGGCGGCATGGCGACGGTGTACGTCGCCCACGACCTGAGACTGGACCGCAGACTGGCCTTGAAGGTCATGCATCCCTCTCTGGCCCAGGACCCCTCCTTCGTCCAGCGCTTCATCAACGAGGCGCACTCGGTCGCCAAGCTCTCCCACCCCAACGTGGTGCAGGTCTTCGATCAGGGCGAGGATCAGGGACACGTGTTCCTGGCCATGGAGTACGTCCCGGGCCGGACCCTGCGCGACCTCCTCAAGGAGCAGGGCAGGCTGGCCCCCCGGCAGGCCCTGAACTTCATGGCCCCGGTCCTGGCCGCGCTGGGCGCCGCCCATCAGGCGGGCATGGTGCACCGCGACGTCAAGCCCGAGAACGTCCTCATCACCGAGGACGGCCGGGTGAAGGTCGCCGACTTCGGTCTGGCCCGCGCCGTCGAGCAGTCCAACCAGGGACTGACCCGGACCGGCACCCTCATGGGCACCGCCGCCTACCTGGCCCCCGAGCAGATCGAGAAGGGCACCGCCGACGCCCGCAGTGACGTCTACGCGGCCGGCATCATGCTCTACGAGCTGCTCACCGGTGGACAGCCGCACACCGGCGAGACCCCCATCGCCATCGCCTACCAGCACGTCACCGAGGACGTCCCCCGTCCCTCCCACTTCCTGCCCGGGCTCCCGCCCGAGGTGGACACCCTGGTCACCAAGGCCACCGAGCGCGATCCCAGGTACCGTCCGAGCAACGCGGGCCAGTACCTGGCCAAGGTGCTGGAGGTCCTGCGCGACCTGCCGGAGAACCCCGCCCCGGCCCAGGGCCGGATGGCGCCGGTCGCCCCGACCGGTCCCTCCGCCGCCACCATGACCGCGCCCCAGTTGATCGCCGGCGGCGCAGGTCCGGGGACCGAGAACGCCACCATGGTCGTCGACATGGGCGCCATGGACGGCTATGGCGACGACGACCGCTACCCCGACGACGGGGAGCGTTCCCGTTTCGGCCGTAAGCCCCTGCTGATCGCCGGTGCCGCGGTCATGGCCCTGATCGTCGGCGTGGTCGGCTGGTGGTTCCTGCTCGGCCGCTTCGAGTCCGTTCCCGACGTGATCGGGTCCACCCCCGAGGCCGCGGGGACCGAGATCCGGTCCAGTGGTCTGATCTACAACCTCTCCGACCGGACCGTCTACAGCGACGACGCCGCCGCCGGCGAGGTGGGCGGTACCGACCCCGAGATCGGTACCCGGCTCTCCCCGGGCGACGAGGTGACGGTGTTCCTCTCCAAGGGGCCGCAGGAGGTGGACATGCCCGAGCTGGTCGGCGCCGACGTCGCCGACGCCGTCAAGGAGTTGGAGGACCTCGGGTTCGAGTCCGACAAGATCGCCCAGGAAGAGGTCGACGCCACCGACAAGGACCCCGGCGAGGTCATCTCCACCTCGCCCGAGGCCGGCTCCACCGCCGACCGTGAGGAGACGGTGACGCTCACCGTCAGCCGGGGCATCCCCGTGCCGAGCCTGGCCGGGGAGAAGCTGGAGGACGCCGAGGCCCAGCTGGAGGACCTGGGTCTGTCGGTCGAGGTCGTCGAGGAGGAGAGCGAGAACATCGACGAGGGCCGGGTGATCACCCAGAGCCCCGACACCGGCATCAACGTGGGCGCCGGCTCCACCGTCACCCTGACCGTCTCCACCGGGCCCCCCGGAGTGGACATCCCCAACGTGGTCGGCGAGCGGATCAACGACGCCCGCAAGACCTTGGAGGAGGCGGGCTTCGAGGTCGAGGTGGAGCGCATCCTGGGCGGCCGGATCGTGGCGCACCAGTCGCACAACGGCAAGGCGCCCAAGGGCACCGAGATCACGATCACCGCGACCCCGCGGGGGATCAACCTTCCCGGTGACGACGATGACGACGACGACTGATCCGGTCGGTCTTCGATGAGGGGCGGGGGGCGCGGGCTCCCCGCCCCTCTCGTCTCTCCGTCTCCGGGAGGAACGGCGTGAACCGGCCACGCCCCGTCCTGCCGTTCCGGGCTTCTCGGGCACTACGCTCGGCGACATGAGCGGTGACGACATCCGAGTACTGGTGGTGGACGACCACCCCATGTGGCGTGACGCGGTGGCCCGGGACCTGGACGAGGCGGGCATGACCGTGGTGGGCACCGCGGGCGACGGCGCCAAGGCCCTACGGATCGCCCCGGCGGCCCGTCCCACCCTGGCCGTGGTGGACCTGCACCTGCCCGACACCGACGGGGTGCGGCTCACCTCGGCGCTTCTGGCCCTGCCCGAGCCTCCGAGGGTCCTGGTGCTCTCGGCCAGCGGGGAGAGCGAGGACGTGCTGGCCGCGGTCAAGGCCGGCGCCACCGGCTATCTCGTGAAGTCGGCCGGCCGGGAGGAGCTCTTGGACGCGGTGCGGCGGGTCCACGCCGGAGAGGCGGTCTACACCCCCGGACTGGCCGGTCTGGTCCTCGGCGAGTACCGCCGGCTCTCGGCCGAGGACGAGAGCGCCCGCGCCGGAGACGAGAAGAGCCCCCGACTCACTCCCCGGGAGACCGAGGTCCTGCGTCTGGTGGCCAAGGGGCTGGCCTATAAGCAGATCGCCCGAAGACTGACCATCTCCCACCGGACCGTACAGAATCACGTGCAGAACACCCTGACCAAACTCCACCTGCACAACCGGGTGGAGCTGGTGCGCTACGCCATCGACCAGGGGTTGGACGAATGATCTCGGGGACGGAACGGATATCACCGGTACTTTCGGTCTCCCCTGCCCCGGGGAGGGGGCGGGATTTCGGAGGTCCTTTCCGGCCCGGGGGTTGGCTCGGTCTCGTCTGCCCCACTATGGTCTAGACCATCTGGCGTCCGACGCCGTCAAGACACACAACGTCGAGGAGAATGTCGCATGCGAGTCGGTGTGCTGACCGGTGGCGGAGACTGCCCCGGTCTGAACGCGGTCATCCGCGCCGTGGTCCGTAAGGGCATCAAGGACTACGGCTACGAGTTCATCGGCTTCCGGGACGGCTGGCGTGGGCCCCTGGAGGGCGACACCATGCCGCTGGACGTGTCGGCCGTACGCGGCATCCTCCCCCGCGGAGGGACCATCCTGGGCTCCTCCCGCACCAACCTGATGAAGATCGAGGGCGGTGTCGAGCGGGTCAAGGACAACATGGCCGGCCTGGGCGTGGACGCCCTGGTCGCCATCGGCGGCGAGGACACCCTCGGTGTGGCCCGGCAGCTGCACGACCGCGGCGTCAACGTGGTGGGCGTCCCCAAGACCATCGACAACGACCTCAACGCCACGGACTACACGTTCGGGTTCGACACGGCCGTCAACATCGCGGTGGAGGCGATCGACCGCCTGCACACCACGGCGGAGTCCCACCACCGCGCCCTGGTCGTCGAGGTCATGGGCCGGCACGCCGGCTGGATCGCCCTGCACTCGGGTATGGCCGCGGGCGCCAACGTCATCCTCATCCCCGAGCGCCCCTTCGACATCGACGAGGTCGTCGCGCACGTCGAGAGCCGTTTCCGGACGCAGTACGCCCCCATCATCGTGGTCGCCGAGGGAGCCCACCCCAAGGAGGGCCAGATGGAGCTCCAGACCGGCGAGAAGGACTCCTTCGGCCACGTCCGTCTGGGCGGCATCGGCCAGAACCTGGCCGACGAGATCGAGCGGCGCACCGGCAAGGAGTCCCGCTCGGTCGTGCTCGGCCACGTCCAGCGCGGCGGCACCCCCTCCGCCTTCGACCGGGTGCTCGCCACCCGCCTGGGCGTGCACGCCATCGAGGCCGTGCACGACAAGGCCTTCGGTCGGATGGTCGGCCTTCAGGGCACCGACATCGTCCGCGTCGACCTGGCCGAGGCCACCGACACCCTCAAGACGGTCCCCGCCGAGCGTTACCAGGAGGCCGAGGTCTTCTTCGGCTGATCCGCGCCACGCGACGGCCCCTCCCGACCCCGTCGGGAGGGGCCGTTCGACGTCCGAGGGGTGTCGGTCCTCTCGATCGGCGCCGAACGGGAATGTACCGAGCGCTCCGGAGATTGTTCGATACTGGAGGGAAGCGGTGGACACTCCCGGTCTCTCCATCGCGCCCCTCTCCCTCTCATCGGGTACCAAGGCACCATCTTTTCCGGAGGTAGCACCATGTCCGCGTCGCTGGAGTCCGCGCCGCTCCCCGTAACCGAGGTCGGTGCCGACGCCGGGCTCGGAGAGCTCTGCGTGCTGATGAAGCTCGGCGAGATCGTCCTCAAGGGCTCCAACCGCAAGCTCTTCGAACGGCGTCTGCACAACAACATCCGTGCCTCGGTCCGCGACCTGGGCGACATCCGGCTCTCCCAGCGCGGCGCCGGTGTGATCATCGTGCGCAAGCCCGGGGCCTCGGACCTGGAGATCGCCGAGATCGCCGACCGCATGGCCAACGTCATGGGCGTGGTGTGGGTGCACCTGGTCCGCCGGGTGCCCAAGGACATGGACGCCGTCGTGGACGTGTCCGTGCGCTCCATGGCCGACCGTGAGGGCACCTTCGCGGTGCGCGCCCGCCGCCGCGACAAGCGCTTCGAGATGACCTCCTCCGAGCTGGCCGGCCTCCTCGGATCCAAGATCATCGAGGCCCACGGCTACAAGGTGAACCTCAAGCGGCCCGACAACACCCTCTTCGTCGAGGTCGACAAGGACGAGGTGTTCGTCTTCACCGACGGCATCCCCGGCCAGGGCGGTCTGCCCGCCGGTATGAGCGGCCGCGGCCTGGTGCTGATGTCGGGCGGTATCGACTCCCCCGTCGCCGCGCACCGGATGATCCGGCGCGGCCTGAAGGTCGACTTCCTGCACTTCTCCGGGATGCCCTTCACCGGCCCCGAGTCCATCTACAAGGCCTACAGCCTGGTCCGTCAGCTCGACCGCTACCAGGTGGGCTCGCGTCTGTTCGTGGTGCCGTTCGGCAAGGCACAGCAGCAGCTGAAGAGCTCGGGCATCGAGCGATTGCAGATCGTCGCCCAGCGCCGGTTGATGCTCAAGACCGCCGAGGCCCTCGCCGACGACCTCGGCGCCGAGTGCCTGATCACCGGGGACGCCCTGGGCCAGGTCTCCAGCCAGACGATGACCAACATCACCGCCCTGGACGACGCCGTGGACCTGCCGATCCTGCGGCCCCTCATCGGCATGGACAAGACCGAGATCATGGACCAGGCCCGCTCCATCGGGACCCTGGCCATCTCCGAGCTGCCCGACGAGGACTGCTGCACCATGCTGACCCCGCGTCAGGTGGAGACCGCGGCCAAGATCGGCGACCTGCGCCAGATCGAGAAGCGTCTGGACGCCGAGGAGCTGGCCGAGCACCTGGTGACCACGGCCCAGGTGCACAAGCCCAGCTTCCTGGGCGAGGAGGCCCCCGCGAAGGTGACCCCGACGGCCGCCGCCACGACCGTCACCGCCTGAGCCGCCCTCCCCTCGTACACCGGTGCCCCGGCCCCTCCCACGTGGAGGGTTCCGGGGCACCGGTGCGTTCGACGGTCCTACAGGGCGACCGGCTCGGCCGTGGGGGCCGGGGTGAGGGTACGGCCGCTCAGGGTGGCCAGGGTCGAGGCCAGATCGCGCAGCTCGGCCAGGTCCTCCTCGAGCAGGGCCTGCGGGCCGTCGCACAGCGCCGTCTCAGGGCTGGGGTGGACGTCCACGATGACGCCGTCGGCGCCGATGGCGATGGCCGCGCGGGAGAGGGGCAGGACCAGGTCCCGCTTGCCGCCGGAGTGGGACGGGTCGACGATCACCGGCAGGTGGGTGAGGTTCTGCGCCACCGGAACGGCGCTGATGTCCAGGGTGTTGCGGGTGGCCTTCTCGAAGGTGCGGATCCCGCGCTCGCACAGGACGATGTCGAGGTTGCCGCGCTGGGCGATGTACTCGGCGGCCATCAACCACTCCTCGATGGTGGCGCTCATGCCGCGCTTGAGCAGGACCGGCTTGCCCGCGTCGCCCACCGCCTGGAGCAGGGCGAAGTTCTGCATGTTGCGGGTACCGATCTGGAGCATGTCGGCGTAGGAGGCGACCAGCTCGACGTCGGCGGCGTCCACCACCTCGGTCACGATGGGCAGGCCGGTCTCCTCACGCACGTCGGCGAGGATCCTCAGGCCCTGCTCGCCCAGGCCCTGGAAGGCGTAGGGCGAGGTCCGGGGCTTGTAGGCGCCGCCTCGGAGCAGGGAGGCACCGGCGTCCCGGGCCATGCGGGCGGCCTCGAGGGTCTGCTCGGGGGTCTCGACCGCGCAGGGGCCGGCGATCACGGTCATGTTGTCGCCGCCGATCGGAACGCCGCGCACGCTCACGACCGTGCGGCTGTCGTGGTTCTCGCGGCTGACCAGCTTGTAGGGGGCGGAGATCCGCAGCACGTCGGCCACACCGGGCCTGGCGGCCAGGCCGAGGTCCTGGAACCTCTCGACGTCGCCGACCAGACCGATGATGGTACGGCTCACGCCACGGGTCACGTAGGCCTCACCCCCGGAAGAGGTGACCATCTCGACGAGCGCGTCGATGTTGTCGGAGGTGGCGTCCGGCGCCATAACGATGACCATGTGGGTTGTCCCTGTTTCGTCGGTTGAAGGGCGGAGCCGCGTGGCGGTCGTGCCCGGCCGGAAGGTCCCGGAACACGAAAGAGCCCCGGGCCTGTACCGGCCCGGGGCTCCTGAGGATCGTCTGTGTCAGCGCAGCGCTTTACAGGCGACCGGGGAGAAGGGCCGGTAGCCATAAAAGCGCCAAAAGTTCCGCTGCATGGCTGTGACTATAGCGCATCGTCACCGTCCGCTCGCACGACCGGGGGGAGTGAGCCACCTCTCATCGCGGCCTGGCAGGATGACGGACACGGCGCCCTCCCGAAGGAGCGGGGGCGCGAGGTCCGCGGTTCGCCGACGAATCGACACGGTCACAGGGGGGCGGATTGTCCGAAGGAACGGAGGCCGAGGGCCCGGGCCCCGACGCGCGGACGCGACGTCCGGGGTTGCCTCCCGGGCAGAGGGCGCGCCGGGAGCACAGGCCGGTGCACTACGGGCGGGTGCCCTCCTTTCGCCCCGAGCGATGGGACTTCCGGGTGTTCGGGACCACCGAGTCCCTGGGCACCTACGGCTGGAGCTGGGAGGAGTTCTCCGCGCTGCCCTCGGTCGAGGAGGTCCGGGACTTCCACTGTGTGCTGCGGTTCACCGTCCCGGACGTGCGCTGGACCGGGGTGCGTGCGAGCGACCTGGTCCGTTGGGCCCCGCCGTCGCCGGAGACCACCCACGTGATGGCCTGGGGCGAATACGGCTACAGCGCCAACCTGCGCATCGACGACTTCCTCGCCGACGGGGTGCTCCTGGCCACCCATCGGGACGGGGAGCCGCTCTCCCCCGAGCACGGGTATCCGCTCCGGCTCGTGGTACCGCAGCTCTACGGTTGGAAGAGCGTGAAGTGGTTGCGTTCGGTGGAGTACATGGTGGGCGACCGGAGGGGGTTCTGGGAGGAGCGCGGCTATCACAACCGCGCGGACCCCTGGGGCGAGGAGCGCTTCTCCGAACAGGAGGGCCCGGAGGACGGCCCTCCCCTGTAGAGGGGCTCACGCCCCCTGGCGCGGCACCCGCATCTCGAACTCGGTGCCCTCGTCGGGGGCCGTGTGGATCTCGGTGCTGCCGCCCAGGTCGCGGACGCGCCCCAGGACGGACTGGGAGACCCCGAGGCGTCCCTCGGCCCGGGCCCGTTCCAGTCGTTCCGGAGGGATGCCCGGGCCGTCGTCGCGCACGCTCACGGTGACCGCGTCGGGTTCGTCCTCGACGAGCACCCACGCCCGGGTCCCCGGCGGGCAGTGGCGTTCGACGTTGTGCAGGGCCGCGACCACCGCCGCGGTCAACTCGCGCACGACGTGTTCGGCCAGGACGACCGGGGTGGCGGGGGCCGAGACGGTGACCTCGACCGACTCCAGGGCACGCAGATGGTCGCGCAGGTCGACGGAGCCCGGGACCGCCTCCGGGGCCGTCGTCGCCGCCACCGAGGGGTCCGGGGCGTCGGTGATCAGGGCCCGGAGGCGGACCTCCTGCTCACCGGCCATGCGGCCCAGTTCGGCCGCCGGTCCGCCGATCTCGTCACCGCGTCTGCGCACCAGGGAGAGCACCTGGAGCACCGAGTCGTGGATGGAGCGGGCGAGTCGCTCACGTTCGCGGATCCGCGCTTCGAGGGCGACGGCCCGGGCGAAACGCTCCTCCGCCTGTTCGGCGACGTGGGCCATGTAGCCCACGACCAGTCCGGTCAGGAGCAGCAGGACCACCCCGCGCGCGGTCGCCGCGGTGATGGCGGCGCCCATGATCGTCCGCAGGGCGATGTCGGCCGCGCCGTAGGCGAGGGCCACCGCGATCGCGCCCCTGCGCCCCAGGACGACGCTCACGGACAGGGCCGCTCCGGCGAACCAGTAGGCGCTCAGCGGCGGGGCCTGGGTCAGGTAGAAGGGCGTGGCCGCCAGGGCGGTGGCGAACAGGCAGCCGAAGGAGACCGCCAGATCGGCCCAGAGCAGGCGGCGGGTCCGACGTGCCGGATCCGCGTAGGCCCGGGTGGTCACCACCGTCCACACGGACATCACCACGAGCACGACCCAGGCCGCCCACGGCGTCTCCAGGTAGCGGTGGTGATGGACGACCAGCACGAAGGCGTGGACCAGGGCCACGGCGCGGTAGAGGGCCAGAGCGCGCCAGAGGGGGACGTCGAAACCCAGGGGTCAGACCACCGCCCCGTCGTCGGGACCGTTGTCCCCGGAGGGGCGCGAGTCGTTCATGCGCAGGATGAGCATCACGAAGCTGCCGAGGAAGACCAGGACGCCCAGGAGCATCATCCAGTTGGGCAGGGACAGTCCGAAGAAGGCCGCGCCGAACAGCACCGCGGGAACGCCCAGGAGCCCGAACCAGGCGGCGATACCGGCCCGGTCGCCCTGGAGCAGGGGCGGGGGCGGCGGGGGTTCGTAGTGCCCCTCCGTCTCCGCCTCGGCCCGGCGACGCTCGGCCTCACGGGTCTCGTCGTCGTCATCGTCATCGATGTCGCGCGGAAGGCCGGCGAGGATGTCGCTCGGCCGGACCCGGGACTCGTCGGGGGCGCCGAGGTTCTCGGCGTCGGGCCAGGCCACCCGTTCGCGCTGCTCCCCCTGACCTTCGGGTTCGTCGTAGAAACGGGCGACCAGGTCGTTCCAGACCTCGTCGTCCCCGGAGCCGCCCGGGGCGTCGTCGTTCCCCGGACCGGTACCGAGGTCCGTGGGTCCTCCGTCCAGGAGGTCGCCTCCGACCCCGGCCTCTCCCGTCTCCCGGGCGGAGGGTCCCTCTCGACCGCGTTCCTCGTCGCCCTCGACGCGGGTCTCCCCGCGCGGGGCCAGCAGGTCGGGCCCGTTCTCGTCCGGCCCCAGATCGGGAAGTTCTGAGCCCAGGACCCGCTCGGCGGCGGTGCGCTCCTCGGCGTCGACGTAGAGGTGATCGGTGGGCGGGTCATCGCCCCGACCACCGGTGGGTTCCAGGACGTCCTCCTCCAGTGGGACCGCGTAGGCGGCGATCCCGCTGCGCCTGAGCGCCTCCAGCATGAGGTCGGCGTGTGAGGGCGCGAGCAGGATCAGGGGGACGTAGGCATCGGCGAGCAGGCCGTTGCCCCGACGTTGTGTCATCGGTCGGCTCCTTCCTCGCTTCTACTGTGCTCTCGCACGAAGGCGAGGCTGCCTTCGAAGATCGTGGCGGCGTCGTGGTCGAGTGTCGCCACGTGGTAGCTGTCGTGAAGCAGGTGGATCGTCAGCCGGGCGTCGACCGCTCTCCTGGCGAGGATACGCAGACTGTTCGGTCCGACGACGTGGTCCTGAGTGCTTCTATACGCCAGAATCGGCCCCCGCAAACCGGACATGCCCTCCTGAACCGTGCGCCACAGCTTCGGGAGTGTCGCGGCCGAGGCGGTGGGGATCCGGTCGTACCCGCCCTCGGAGACCCTCTCCAACGACACGTCGCTGGAGATACCGGGGGTGGAGGGCAGCAGACGGGCCGCCACGGAACGGAACGGTTCGATGAACGCGAGCCTGCGGTCCTCCATCGCCAGGGAGGGGTTGACCAGAACGACACCGGAGACGAGGTCGGGGTGATCCTGGAGCAGTCGGAGGGTGAGGGCCCCTCCCATCGACAACCCCATGACGAACACCTCGTCGCAGCGTTCGGCGAGGTCCAGCAGCGTCCCCTCGACGGCCGCGTACCAGTCGTCGGTGCCCGTGGCCGCCATGTCCTGCCAGGTGGTGCCGTGACCGGGCAACCGGGGGAGCTCGACGGTGAGTCCGGCCTCGGCCAGGTACTCCGCCCAAGGACGCATGGAGTGGGGAGATCCGGTGAAACCGTGACAGAGCAGCACACCGGTCGAGGAACCGGAGTGGCTGAAGGGCTCGGCCCCCGGGATCAGGGGGATGGCACTGGTCGGTCTCACTGATCTGCTCCCGGGATCGTACGACGACGGTGGGGCTCGGGGCCCCAGCCGTGAGGCTAGCCGCTCGGAAGAGCGTTCGCCATCGAGGAGACGGTCGCGTCACGCGGGACCCGGGATGGTGAGGAACACGGCCCCTTCCGGTGATCCCCCTCCCTTCGACGCGGGTCACCCTCCGAAGGGAGCGAACCGGTGAGTATCCTCGACTGTGCCCCGCGGTACGGCTCCCTCCCCACGTGATGGACACCGAGGACGGTTCCGGACGCTTTGGCGGTAATACGCACGTGGTGGAAGGATGGCTTCGTCAACCTCCCCCCGCGGTTCCGCGGGGGTTTCCTGACGTTGTCGGCAGAGCGGGACAGTGAGACGTGGCAGGCCCTTGCCCCAAGCTCCCCGCGTGTGCAGGGGTGATCTGAAGAGATGTTCTATTGGGTGGTCAAGGCGATCCTGGGGCCGGTCCTGGCCGTGTTGTGGCAGCCTCGCGCCGAGGGCGTGGAGAACGTGCCCAGGCGCGGTCCGGCCATCATGGTCAGCAACCACCTGTCGTTCTCCGACCACTTCTTCGGGCCACTGCCCCTGCCCCGCAAGATCACCTTCCTCGCCAAGGCCGAGTACTTCACCGGCACCGGTGTGAAGGGGTTCGTCAGCCGGGCCTTCTTCACCGGCGTCGGACAGATCCCGATCGACCGTTCCGGCGGCAAGGCCAGTGAGGCGGCCCTGCGCACCGGTCTTCGCGTGCTCAAGCGCGGTGACCTGCTGGGCATCTACCCCGAGGGGACCCGCTCCCCCGACGGCCGGCTGTACCGGGGGCGCACGGGCGTGGCCCGTCTGGCCCTGGAGGCCAAGGCCCCGGTGGTCCCGATGGCCATGATCAACCTGGAGAAGATCATGCCCCCCGGCCGCACCGTCCCCAAGCTGGGCGTGCGACCCAAGGTGGTCTTCGGAGAACCACTCGACTTCTCCCGGTACTACGGCATGGAGAAGGACCAGCGGGTCCTGCGCGCCGTCACCGACGAGATCATGTACGCGCTGATGGAGCTGTCCGGCCAGGAGTACGTGGACCGCTACGCCCAGTCGGTCAAGGCGGAGCTGGAGGCCGAGGCCAAGGAGGCCCGGCGCGAGCAGAACGCCGACGACAAGGACCGCCGTCGCACGAAGCGGGCCGCCAAGAAGGCGGAGCGGGCCGAGCGCAAGGCGGCGAAGAAGGCCGAGCGGGCCGCGAGGAAGAAGGGCTCCGACGAGGACGCCTGAGCGCGGAGGACGCCGTACCCGAAGGGGGCGGTCACCGGAAGGATCCTTCCGGTGACCGCCCCCTTCGGGTGTTCGCGGCCTCGATCAGCGTCGGGCCAGGTCCGCGGCCCCGACGATGCCCGCCTCGCCGCCGAGCTCGGCCAGGCGGACCTGGGCCGGACGACGGTTCGGACGTCCCGAGAGGTTGCGTTCGAAGGCCTCGCGCGCCGGGCCGAGGATGATGTCCCCGGTGTCGGAGACCCCTCCGCCCAGGACGAAGCACTCGGGGTCGAGGATGGCCGCGAGGTCGGCCAGGCCGATCCCGACCCACTCCCCCACGCGTTCGAAGCAGCCCAGGGCGCCGGTGTCGCCCTCCAGGGCCGCGCGGGTCATGCACTCGCCGTCGACCCGGTCCGCGTCCCCACCGGCGAGCTCCAGCATGCGGGCCGCCCGTACGGGGTCGGTGCGGGCCAGGTCCCGTCCCTCGGCGACCAGGGCGGTGCCGCTCGCGTACTGCTCCCAGCAGCCCTGGTCCCCGCAGGCGCACCGGCGGCCGTTCTGCACCACCCGGTAATGGCCGACCTCGGCGGCCACCCCGTAGCGGCCGCGGTGGAGCCGACCGCCGAGGACCAGGCCGCCCCCGATGCCGGTGCCCAGGGTGACGCAGACGATGTGGTCGCTGCCGCGCCCCGCGCCGAAGCGGGCCTCGGCCCAGGCGGCGGCGTTGGCGTCGTTCTCGATGACCACGGGCAGTTCGATCCGTCGCCGGACGCGTTCCTTGAGCGGTTCGTCGCGCAGCCCCAGGTTGACGGCGACCTGGACGGTGGCCCGGTCCTCGTCGACGAAGCCGGCCACGCCCACGCCCACGGCCTCGATCGTGTCGTCGGGCCTGCGGCCGCGCAGTTCCTCCACGGCCTTGGCCACGACCTCGGCGAGTTGGCCGGGGTCGCCGGACGGGGTCGGGTACTTGACCTTGTCCAGGATCTGTCCGTCGGGGTCGACGACACCGGCGGCGACCTTGGTTCCACCGATGTCTACGCCGATGGTCAGCATGGGACAGCTCCTTCGCACTTACGCCCGAACTCTGACATAAGTCTCAAGGTTCATGGCAGAGGGTTTTCAAATGGTGTAAACCATTCGATTAAACCAGGCATGCGAGGCCCCGTACACTCCGCGTCAGTCCCGCTTCTCCACGGCGTCCCGGGCGCCGCCTTCCGAGGACTCCCGGCGCACGCGTTCGTCGCGCTCGCGGTCCTCTCGTTCCCGCTCCTCACGCTCCCCGCGGAGACGCTCGGCCTCCTCGCGCCCCTCCTCCAGGGTCCGCTCGACCACGCCCCAGGTCCGCCCGAGGGCGTCGGCCAGGGTCAGCCCCGCCCGCCCCAGGTGGCCGGCGACCTCGGGGGCACTCGTACGGACGATGTCGACGAACTCCTCCAACGGAGGGCGCCGCTGATCGGTCTCGATCCGGATCGCCTCCTCCCACACGTCCTTCTTGGGCGGTGGGGAGGCGACGGCGCCCACACCACGCTTGACCCCCTCGACCAACAATCTGCGTTGCAGGGTGTCGACCAGGCGTAGGGCGTCGTCGATGAGGTCGGGGCCGTCGGATCGGGAGCGATCCCGTGCCGCGCCGTTGTTCTCGGTCATCTCTGGAGAGCCTCCTGTCGTGCCGTGGCCTCACGTTAACCGCCCGACAGGGGCGCCGGCAGACCTCTCAGGGCAGGTTCAGGGGGGAACCAGGGATGACTCGGGGGCCCGACCACGTTGAAGGAAACGGGAGGATACACACCCATGACCCCATGGATCGCTCATGGAGTCATAAAGAGCGACCCGAGTCCGAGGTGCGCCGAGAAGGGGGCAGACGATAGTCTCGGCTCCGTATATCCGCGCCGGAGACCACTCGGACACCCACCCGACCTGCGGTCCCGGCGCCCCGGACGAGGGCGGGACCCACGCGTACGCGCCCGGGACGAGGAGCCGCCCACGGCACCCGGAACGGCGAGCGGACGGACGACCGACGGGGCCCGGACGGTTCCACTCGCACGTCAAGCCCGGATCACCGTTGGATACCGAACGAGGAGCCATCCTACTCACGAGTAGGATTCTGTTGTTACGGTCGTCACGGCCCCATCCACCAGCACCCGTACACGTCCAGGAGCACCACGTGCGCGAATACAGCTCTCCCGCGAAAGCCGAGATCTCAGACGAGGCGCGGCTGACCGACACGCTCTTTGCGCGCGCGGCCGGCGAGCCGAAGGCGATCGCCGCCCGCCGTCAGGAGCAGGCCGGTTCCGGCCAGTGGCGTGACGTGACCGTCGAGCGTCTGCACGCCGACATCGTCGGTTACGCCAAGGCACTGATCAACGCGGGCATCGAGCAGGGCGACCGCGTGGCCCTCATGTCGCGCACCCGCTACGAGTGGACCGTCATCGACTACGCCATCTGGTCGATCGGCGCCGTCACCGTCCCGATCTACGAGACCTCCTCCGCCGAGCAGATCCAGTGGATCCTGTCCGACTCCGGCGCCAAGGCCGCCTTCGTCGAGACCCCCGACCACGCCGAGCGCGTCGAGTCGATCCGCGAGCAGGCCCCCGAGCTGACCAAGGTGTGGCGCTTCGACGGCGACGACCTGGAGAAGCTGGTCGCCACCGGCACCGGGATCTCCGACGAGGACCTGGAGAAGCGTCGCACCGCCGTCAAGGCCGACGACCTCGCCACCCTCATCTACACCTCCGGCACCACCGGCCGCCCCAAGGGTTGCGAGCTCACCCACCGCAACTTCCTCTTTATCGCCCACGCGGCGCTGGAGGGCCCGGCCAAGCCCATCATCCTCGGGCACGAGGGCGCCCCCTCCACTCTGCTCTTCCTCCCCCTCGCGCACGTCTTCGCGCGCTTCGTCCAGGTCATGGTCATCGAGGGCAAGGCCGTCCTGGGCCACTTCCCCAGCACCGGTCCGGACCTGATCGACCAGTTCTCGGTCTTCAAGCCCACCTTCCTGCTCGCGGTCCCCCGCGTGTTCGAGAAGGTCTTCACCAAGGCCCAGCAGAAAGCCGAGGCCGAGGGCAAGGGCAAGATCTTCAACATCGCCGCCGACACCGCGATCGAGTACAGCAAGGCCCTGGGCAAGGGCAACGTGCCACTGACCCTCAAGCTCAAGCACGGCCTGTTCAAGAAGCTGGTCTACAGCAAGCTCATGGACCGTCTGGGCGGCGAGGCCCGCTACGCGGTCTCCGGCGGTTCGGCCCTGGGCGACCGCCTGGGCCACTTCTTCCGCGGCGCCGGCCTCACCATCATCGAGGGCTACGGTCTCACCGAGACCACCGCCCCGACCTCGGTCAACAGCCCCGGCTTCAACAAGATCGGCACCGTCGGCCAACCCATGCCGGGCACCACCATCAAGATCGGCGACGACGGCGAGATCCTGCTCAAGGGCGACCACATCATGGTCGGCTACTGGCAGAACGAGAAGGCCTCGAAAGAGGCCTTCGAGGACGGCTTCTACCGCACCGGCGACCTCGGCTCCCTCGACGACGACGGGTTCCTGAGCATCACCGGTCGCAAGAAGGAGATCATCGTGACCGCCGGCGGCAAGAACGTCGCCCCGGCCGTCCTCGAAGACCGGATCCGCGCCCACGCCCTGGTCAGCCAGTGCATGGTCGTCGGCGACAACCGCAAGTTCATCGCCGCCCTGATCACGATCGACCCCGAGTCGTTCGCGCTCTGGAAGGACCAGAACGGCAAGAGCGGCGAGATCGCCGACCTGACCGAGGACGCCGACCTCCAGGCCGCGATCCAGGGTGCCGTCGACGACGCCAACAAGGCCGTGTCCAAGGCCGAGGGCATCAAGAAGTTCAAGATCCTGCCGAGCGACTTCACCGAGGAGGGCGGCCAGATGACCGCCTCCCTGAAGGTCAAGCGCCACGTGGTCAGCAAGCAGTGGAGCAAGGAGATCGACGACATCTACGACGTCTGATCCTCGAAGTCCTCCTCGAGGGGCCGGTCGCCGACGCGACCGGCCCCTCGGCCTTTCCCACCGGCCGTCAGCAGGTCCCGGTGGGCTCCGGGCCGTAGCCCGAGATGACGCCGGAACGCCTCACTGAATCCGTACGGGTCGGCGTACCCGACCCGGCGCGACACGCTGTCGACGGTGGCGCCGGGCTCCAACAACAGTTCCGACGCCAGGGTCATCCGCCAGGCCGTCGGATAGGCGATGGGGCTCTCCCCCACCGGTTCGTTGAAACGGCGGGCGAAGGAGGCACGGGAGACCCCTCCCCGCGCGGCCAGGTGGAGGGGATGGCCTCCCTCCGGGGTGAGCACCCCGTCGCCGCCGAGGAGGATCACCAGACCGAAACGCTCCTCCTCCCCCTTCACCGGTACCGACCACGGCCCCCGCAGGAACCCCCGCCGCCGGCACGCTCCTGGGAGCGGCCGGAGCGGCGGTCCTGTCCTCGACCCCGGCCCTGATCCTGGGCTCTCAGGCGACCCCCGTCCTGGCCCGGCGCCTGAGGCCCACACTCGTCATCGTCGCCGGCGTCGCGATCGCGCTCCCCGGGTTCGCCGTGCCGGCCACCGCCGACGGCCGGGAGGCCTGGTGGCTGAGCGCGGGGTTGAGCCTGGTGGTCCTCGGTCTGGCCCCGATCACCGTGCCGGGCACGGATCTGGCCGTGGGGGCCGTCGCCCCGGAACGGGCGGGGGCCGCCTCCGCTCTGGGACAGACCGCCTACGAGCTGGGGCCGGCCTTCGGGATCGCCACGATCGGCACCGTGGCGGCCTCGATCTATCGGAACGAGGTGATCGCCCGGGCCCCGTCGGATCTGCCCGCACCCCTGGTGGAGTCCGCCGCCGACGGTATGGGAGGAGGCGTCGCCCTCGCGGAGGGGACGTCCGGGCCCGCCGGAGAGGCGTTCGTGTCCGCGGTCCGCGCCGCCTTCGACACGGCCTTCGCCGCCGCGGCCTGGACGAGCGCGGGTCTGGCGGTCCTGGTCGGGGTGTGGTCCCTGATGTCCTTGTGGCATCTTCGCCCTCTCGGGTGGGAGCCCGAGGGCGCGGGAACGTCTCCCGAGGCCGCAGAGAAGATCTGAGGGCCTCCTGGACGCCTTCCCCGAACACGTGAGGGGCCCGACCGCGCTCGGCGGTCGGGCCCCTCATCGGGACGCGGGGGACCTAGTGGTCCTTGTCGCTCCCGTGGTGCAGGTGGTGCCCGCTGTGGGGCTCCACGCCCTCGAAGGAGATGTTGTCCTTCGTGTACCAGTGGGCCAGGGACCTGCGGAGTTTGCCCATGCCCTTGCGGGCCTCGGGGTTCTCCACGCCCTTCTCGTCGGTCGTCCCCTCCGTCAGAGCGTCGGAGGTGATGACCGGCTTGCTCTCCAGCACGTGGGTGGTCTCGGCCGAGCTCTCCTTGTGGACCTCGATGAACTCACCGCTCGGGAGCTGCTGGATGGTGCCGCTCTCGTAACCGTGCTCCAGGATCTCCCGGTCACGGCGCTGGAGACCCAGGCAGATCCGCTTGGCGACGATGAAACCGATGATCGGACCGAGGATGGCCAGCGTACGGAAGATGTACGTGGTCACGTAGAGGTCGATCGAGAAGGTCTCCGACAGGATGTCGTTCGAACCGGCGAGCCAGAGCACACCGTAGAAGACGATGCCGGCGACGCCCAGACCGGTGCGGACCGGGGCGTTGCGCGGGCGGTCCGCGACGTTGTGGGCGCTCTTGTCACCGGTGATCCACTGCTCGATGAACGGCCACATGGCCAGTCCACCGAAGATCAGGCCGGGGATGACCAGACCGGGCACGAGGACCGCGGTCATGATCGGGTATCCGGCGCCGATCGGGATCGTGAAGTCGAGCCAGTTCGGGAAGATCCGCAGCGAACCCTCCATGAAGCCCATGTACCAGTCCGGCTGGAGACCGGAGGTGATGGACGTCGGCGTGAAGGGACCGAACAGGTGGATCGGGTTGATCTGGACAAGGGCGCTCAGACCCGCGATGACGGCGAAGGTGAAGAAGAAGAACCCACCCGCCTTGACCGCGAACCCGGGGAACATGGGTGTTCCCACGACCGTCTTGTCCGTTCGTCCCGTCCCTGGATACTGCGTGTGCTTCTGGTGCCACAGGATCATGAAGTGCGCCACGATGAGCGCCAGCAGGATCGCCGGGATCAGCAGCACGTGCAGCATGTACAGACGCGTGATGATGTCCTCGCCGGGGAACTCCCCGCCGAACAGGAACATCGAGATGTAGGAGCCCACCAGTGGCAGCGCCAACATCACGCCCTGGAGGATGCGAACACCCATACCGGAGGGCAGGTCGTCCGGCAGCGAGTAGCCGAAGAGGCCCTCGACCATGGCCAGACCGAAAATGGCGATACCGATGAGCCAGTTGATCTCACGCGGCTTGCGGAACGCCCCGGTGAAGAACACACGGAGCATGTGCACCACAAGGGAGGCCACGAAGATCAGCGCGGCCCAGTGGTGGATCTGACGCATGAGGAACCCGCCCCGGACATCGAAGTCGATGTACAGGGTCGAGGCGAACGCCTCACTCATCGGAACGCCCTGGAGGCGCTCGTAGGAGCCGTCGTAGATGATCTCCGTCATGCTCGGTTTGAACCAGAGCGTCAGGAAGACACCGCTCAAGAGCAGGATGATGAACGAGTACAGCGCGATCTCGCCCAGCATGAAGGACCAGTGGTTCGGGAAGACCTTGCGCAGGTTCTTCTCACCGGTCTTCGCCAGGTGGAAGCGGTCGTCGATGAAGTTTCCGACGCCGCGCAGCGCCTTGGGTGCTTGCGTGGTCTTACTCATCGACTAGTCCTTCGCGTATTCCCAGAACGTCGGCCCGGTCGGCTCGTTGAAGTCGCCCCGGGCGACGAGGTAGCCCTCGTCATCGACGCCGATGGGCAGCTGCGGCAGCGGCCGGTGGGCCGGGCCGAAGATGACCTTGGCGGCGTCGGACGCGTCGAACGTGGACTGGTGGCACGGGCACAGGATGCGGTGCGTGGTGCGCTCGTAGAGCGCCGCCGGGCAGCCCACGTGGGTGCAGATCTTCGAGTACGCCACGATGCCCTGGTGGGTCCAGTTCATGTGGGTCTCGTCGCTGCCCTTGCGGACCGGCTGGTCCATTCCGGGCTTCCAGTCCTCTTCCGGCATCTTGATGAGCAGGATGACGGACTTGGCCTGGTCGGTGAGGCTCATCCCGTGCGGGTAGCCCTCGTCGTCCAGAGCGGGAAGCGCGGAGATCATCCCGTACGGGTCGTTCTCCAGGTCCTCGGCACGAAGGTGACGGTGGGTGCCCTCGGCGTACATGCGCATGCCGTCGGTCCACCGGGTCTTCTTCATGAGGTCGCCGGGCACGGGCCCGGTGTCGCGCAGGAGCACCACCGGGGCCAGCCCCAGCGGGAGCATGGCCGCGATGAGCGTACGGCGCATCAGCGGACGCTTGGTGAAGCCGCTCTCGTCGGCGCTCTTCATGAAGAACTCGCTGAAGGAGCTCTTCTCCTCCTCGCTGGAGGGAAGCTCGTCGTAGGGAGAGGCCACCTCGTAGTGGGGCATCACGTTGCGCGCCCACACCGTCATACCGGCACCGATACCGAACATGGCGATGGCGAGGGTCCCGCCGAGCAGCAGGTTCGAGTACTGGCCGATCTGCGGGTCCGCGATCGCGGGCTCCCCCGCCGCGTTCGGCGGGAAGAGGAAGTACGAGACCAGGAAACCGATCCCCGCCAGGAAGGCGATGATGAACCAGGCCGAGGCGAGCTTCTCGCCGCGGCGCTGCTGCTCCTCCGGGTGGTGGTGGGTCTCCGAGGCCAGGTACGGCCCGTTGTGCTCACGCTCGGCGTGAGACGAGGTCTCGGTCACCACGTCCGTGGTGTCCTTCGGGGTGCCGACCACACGCTCGTCGGCCCCGGCCTCGTTGTTGTCATTGTTGTTGTTCTCAGTCATGGGCACGCTGCTTCGCGGTGATCCAGATCGCGCAGGCGATGATCAGGGTCAGACCCACGGTCCACCCGATGAAGCCCTCGGCGACCTGGCCGACTCGCTCCAGGTCGAAGATGCCGCCGGCGTTCGGTTCCGCCTGCAACGTCTTCACATAGGAGATGAGCTCCTGCTTCTCGTCAGGAGCGATGACGCCATCGCTGAACATCGGCATGGCGCCGGGTCCGCTGACCATGGCCTCGTAGATCTGACGCGGGGTCGAGTCGTGGATCTCCGGGGCCCACCGGCCGTCGGTGAGGGCGCCGCCGCCACCGGACCAGCTGTGGCAGTGCGCACAGTTGGTCAGGTAGAGCTTCATGCCCATGTCGACGTCGTCGGCGCCTTCGATGTAGGAGTCGTACTCCGCCTCGTAGTCCTCGATGGCGGCCTCGTAGGCCGCCTGGTCCTCGAAGTCATCGGCCTTGGGAGGCGTACCCGGAACGTCGTAGGGCACGTCGGCGCCACTACCGTCGGTCCTGATCGACTCGTCGTAGTAGGCGATCAGGTTGGCCAGGTCCTCCTCGGACATGACCATCGGCTTGCGCGGCATCTGGGAATCGGGGTCCATCGACGGCATACGGCCGGTGCTGACCTGGAAGTCGATGGCGGCCGATCCGACCTCACGGAGGTCGGGACCGTTCAGGGCCGAACCCGAACCGTCCAGGCCGTGGCACGAGGCGCACGTCTGGTCGAAGATGGCCTTGCCCGCGGCGGTGTCCACGTCCTCGGGGGACGGGGCCTCAGCCGAAAGCGTCTGCGCGCTTGCCTGGTCCGCGGTGGGGGCCAGAGAGGCGTACCCCACCCCGAACAGGGCTAGCGCGAGGATGACGACGACATACCCCGCCAGGGGATGCCGTCGCCGCGCGGTAATCCATTTCACGGTTTCCCCGTTTCGGGTTACTGGATGAAGTAGATGGTGAAGAACAAAGCGACCCAGACGACGTCGACGAAGTGCCAGTAGTAGGACACGACGATCGCACTGGTCGCCTGTTGGTGAGTGAAGCGCTTCGCGGCGTACGTGCGTCCCAGCATGATGAGGAACGCGATCAACCCACCGATGACGTGGAGTCCGTGGAAGCCAGTGGTCAGGTAGAACATCGACCCGTAGGCGCTCGACTGGAGAGTCAGGCCCTCGTGGAAGATGAGCTCGTAGTACTCATAGGCCTGTCCAAGGATGAAGAACAGGCCCATGAAGAACGTGATGAAGAACCACATGCGCAGCTTCTTGACGTCACCGCGCTCCGCGGCCCAGACGCCGAACTGCGCGGTGAAGCTGGAAGCCACCAGGACCACGGTGATCGTGGAGGCCCAGGGCACGTTGAGGTGGACGTCCGCCCACTCGCCGAGCTCGGGGTTCCCGTTCGTCACCGATCGGATGGTGAAGTACATCGCGAACAGCGCAGCGAAGAACATGAGTTCGTTGGCAAGCCAAACGATGGTGCCAACACTCACCAGGTCAGGACGCTTTGCCGCACCATGCGCTGGTGCGGTTGCTGTTTTTGGGTTCGCGGTTGCTGTCGCCACGGGAGCATTATTACGGCATCTCGCGAAGGTCCGTACTCGACCCCCCGTAAGGCGACGGATCAGTCCCGGTATCGACCGTCATCGGGGTCACGGGCGGAGGCGTATCCGTGACATGGGCGTTACTGTAACCGCCGCCGGCCCCACTCTCCGCACACGGCGCGCTCACATGCGTGAAAAACCGCGATCCTGCGCGGTTGCGGCGTTCCGTACCCCGCGAGACCGCCCCCGAACCCTCCCTTTCCAACGCCGAGATATCGAAACGATCACCGTTGGGCAACGGCACCCTCGAGGCCGTCGGACGAAGCCCCTCACGCCCCTGGCATGCTGTGGTGTCGAAGGTCTCAACCTCTCCACCGGTTCCTCGACTCTCCTGGGCCGGCGGGGGCACGAGGCAATAGAGTCGTAGTCATACAGCCAACGAACGCCACGGCCGCACCCCCCACGGCGGCGGCCGCGGACTGACGCGATGGGACGGTTGCGCGATGAGCGGTACGGACACGGACGCCAGGATGCGCGTGCTGGTCTACAGCGACAAGGCGGACACCCGTGAGCAGGTGCGGACGGCCATCGGCCGCCGCCCCGCCACCGATGTCCCCAAGGTCGAGTTCGTCGAGTGCGCGACCGCGCCCGGCGTTCTGCGCAAGCTGGAGTCCAAGGACCCGGCCGAGCGCATCGACGTGGCCATCTTCGACGGTGAGGCCGCGCCCACCGGTGGGATGGGCCTGTGCCGCCAGGTCAAGGACGAGATCTTCCGTTGCCCCCCGGTACTCCTCCTGGTGGGCCGGCGCGACGACGGTTGGCTGGCGACCTGGTCCCAGGCCGACCAGGTGGTGAGCCACCCCATCGACCCGGTCGCGCTCGCCGAGTCGCTGGCCGACCTCATGCGCCGCCGCGTGGCGGCACTCAGCGGGTGACCCGGTGGGGCGTGCGGAACACGGCCTGGTGAAGGCCGGAGGGGACGACGGCGCGAGGGACATGCGCCGTGGCCTCATGGTGGGCGGAGCCCTCAACCACGGCGCGAGTACCGGGCGATGGCGCGGCCGCGCCCGGATCCTCGCCCTTCCCCGCCCGGGTCGTTGAGGGGCGGGCACCTCACCCGTGCCCGCCCGACGACCCCGTTCCCACGCCCTTCCATCAGGAGTAGCCCACATGAACGTCCCCGCATCGTCCGCCGCGGAACGGAACGCCGTCGATACCGGCGCTCCCGTCGGAGATTCCTCCTCCGTCGAGGAGCGCACCTGGTCCAACCTGATCACCGCCCTGCTCGGCGGCGTCTCCCTGAGCGCCTCCGACACCGAGTGGGCGATGAACGAGATCATGTCCGGGTCGGCGACCGACGCGCAGGTGGCGGGGTTCGCCATCGCCCTGCGCGCCAAGGGCGAGAGCGTGTCCGAGGTGACCGGTCTGGCCCAGGGCATGCTCGACAACGCCGTGCGGATCGAGATCCCCGGCCCGACCCTGGACATCGTCGGCACCGGCGGCGACCGGGCCCACACGGTGAACGTGTCCACCATGGCCGCGATCGTGGCCTCGGCCGCGGGCGCCCGGGTGGTCAAGCACGGCAACCGCGCCGCCTCCTCCTCGTGCGGGACCGCCGACGTACTGGAGCGGCTCGGCGTGGTCCTGGACTTGGCGCCGGAACCCACCGCCCTGCTGGCGGAGAAGGCGGGGATCACCTTCTGCTTCGCCCCGCTGTTCCACCCCTCCCTGCGTTACGCGGCCAAGCCCCGTCGTGAGCTGGCGGTGCCGACCGTCTTCAACTTCCTGGGGCCCCTCACCAACCCGGCCCGGCCGACCACCTCGGCGATCGGGGTGTTCGACGAGCGCATGTGCGAGGTCATCGCCGGGGTCTTCGCCCGTCGCGGTTCCTCGGCGCTGGTGTTCCGCGGCGACGACGGTCTGGACGAGCTGACCACGACCACCACCTCCACGGTGTGGGTGGTCTCCGAGGGACGGGCCCGTCGCGAGCGGCTGGACCCGACCGACCTGGGGATCCCGCGCTCGGCCCCGGACGCCCTGCGTGGAGGCGACGTCGACTTCAACGCCCAAGCGGTACGCGACCTGCTCGCCGGCCGTACCGGGCCGGTCCGCGACGCGGTGTTGCTCAACGCCGGGGCCGCGCTGGCCGCGGTGGAGGGCATCGACGGCGATCTGACCGAGGCCGTGCGGGTCGGATACGCGCGCGCCGCCGCCGCGGTCGACGACGGTTCCGCCGAGCGGGCGCTGGAGACCTGGGTGCGCGGCAGCCGGGAGGCGGCCGAGGCCCGCTGAGATCGGGGGACGCCCCCTCGGAACGAGACGGGCGGGGCGCGGTGGATCGGATCCGCCGCGCCCCGCCCGTCTCGGTGTCCGGGCCTACCAGCCCAGGGCGAAGGCCGACTCCAGGTCGTGCTTGGAGTAGGTCTGGAAGGAGATGTGGGTGTCGGAGGAGATCACGCCGGGCACCTTGTTGACCCGGCCGGGGATCACGTCGGCCAGGTCCTCGTGACGGCGGACCCGCACCATGGCGATGAGGTCGACGCCTCCGGTCACCGAGTAGACCTCGCTGACGCCCTCGATCTCGGCGATGGCCTCGGCGACCTCCGGGATGCGGTGGACGTCGGCCTTGATCATGACGATCGCGGTGATCACTGTGCCTCCTGGGCGTTCGTGGTACGTGGGCGGGACGGGGAGGGCGTCGCTCTAGTAGGCGTCGGAGAGCCGTGTTCCGGAGTTCCTGCGCCAACGGAAGGCCACCGGTGCCGCGATCAGCCCCGCGATGAACCCGTAGACGTGCGCCGCGTAGGCCACGCCGGATCCCCCGCCCGGGGCGGTCGAGGATGTGACGTAGAGAAGATACTGAAGCGCGAAGTAGCTGCCGACCACCGCCCATCCGGGCAGCCTCATCGGGACGACGCCGAACACGAGCGTGGTCACACGGCTGCGGAACTGGACCACCAGATAGGCCCCGAGCACCCCGGAGATGGCGCCGGAGGCCCCGATCATGGGCACCCCGCCGTCCATGTCCACCAGCGCGTGCCCGTAGACGGCGACGACCCCGGTCAGCACGTACAGGAGCAGGTAGCGAAGCCTGCCGATACGGTCCTCGACCACCGGTCCGAACACGAACAGGTAGACCATGTTGCCGAGCAGGTGCATGGCGCCGCCGTGCAGGAACATCGAGCTGAGCACCGAGAACCAGACGGATTTGCCCTCGATCCCCCCGCATTCGGGGGTGAGCGGTTCGGCCAGGGCCGCGCGTCCGAGGATCTCGTCCGGGATGGCCCCCCAGCGCATGAAGTAGGCGTCGACGGCGCAGAACCGTTCGAGCATGTCGGCCGGGTACCAGACGGCGGTGGCCGCCTGTGGGGAGAGCAGGTAGACGAGGACGTTCGCGGCGATCAGGCCGTAGGTGACGACCGGTGCGCGGCGGACGGGATAGTCGTCATTGAGCGGAAGCGCGGCCATGGGCCCAGTGTGTCATCCGATCGTGGGCTTCGGCGCTCCGCAACGGGCATGTCCACTCACCTTCGATCTCGATCAGGTGGGTGCCGGGGGTGGTGAGCCAGTCCAGGATCAGCTCGCCCTCCTCCGCCGTGGCGTTGGGCACCGGTCCGGGACCGGGCGGAACGCGTTCGGCGGTGGCGGTGAGCGAGTTCAGGAAGGCCGCCGGGTCGGTCCCCGGGGTCAGGACGGCGCAGGAGGCCAGACGTCCGTGGCGGACCACGATCGTCTCCCACCCCCGATCCCCCGGCCGGGAGGCGACCAGGTGGGGCACCGAGGCGAGCGCCGTCAGACGTTGGGACCGCCGGGCGCCCCGAAGGAAGGCCACGAGACGGTCGCGCAGACTCGCCGCCTCCTCGTAGCGCAACTCGGCCGACAGTTCTCCGATCCTCGCGGTGAGCGCGTCCACCACCACAGCGGGGTCGGCGGTCATGGCGGTGCGCGCCTCTTCGGCGTGGACCCCGTACTCGTCCCGCCCCTGGGTCCCGTCACAGGGGGCGCCGCAACGCCCCAGTTGGGCGAGTACGCAGCGTGGCACCGTACGTTCGGGCGGGGCGAAGGTGTGGGTGCACTGTCGCAGGGGCAGGGCGTGCAGTAGTGCCTCGCGGGCCTCGTCCGCCTCGCGGGCGGAACGGTAGGGACCCAGGTAGGGGGCGCCGTCGTCCTTGACCGAACGGACCACCGCCAGACGCGGGTAGGCGTCGGTGGTGAGCTTCACCCAGCGGACGTTCTCCGGGTTGCGCGAACGCCGGTTGAAGGGGGGTTTCCGTTCGGCGATGATGCGCAGCTCACGGACAGAGGCCTCCAGGTCGGTGGCGCAGACGATCGGGGTGACCGCCTCGACCAGACCGGCCATCTCGCGGATCCGGCGGCGGGACTCGGCCGCGGTGAAGTAGGAGGCGACCCTGCGTCTGAGGTTGTTGCTCTTGCCCACGTACAGGCTGTGGCCCCGCGAGTCGGTGAACACGTACACGCCCGGACGGTCGGGCAGGTCCTCGGCGAGGTGCCTGCGGGCGCGCTGGGCCTTGGTCGGTGGTTTGGAGACCGCCCGCAGCTCCTCCAGGGAGGTGGCGCCCAAGGGGACGAGTTCGGAGATGAGCCCGCCGAGCACGTCCACGGTGGCGCGGGCGTCGTCCAGGGCTCGGTGATCGGGGGTGACGGAGGCGCCGTAGTAGGCGGCGAGGGTGCCCAGCCGGTGGTTGCGCACCTTGGGCACGGGCAGGAGGGCCCGGGCCAGCCGCAGGGTGTCGACCACCGGCGGCGCCGGCCACTCCAGCGCCTCGCGTTCGCAGGCGGCCTTCAGGAAACCGGTGTCGAAGGGGGCGTTGTGGGCGACCAGCACACTGTCGGGATCCTCGGTGAGGAAGGCCAACAGCTCGGGCAGGACCTTCTCGATCCGGGGCGCCGTCGCCACCATGGACTGGGTGATCCCGGTCAGGAGGGTGACCTCGGCCGGAATGAGGGTATCGGGATCGACCAGGGTGGTGTACTCGTCAAGGACCTCGCCGTCACGGACCCGCACCGCGCCGACCTCGGTGATCCGGGACCTCGACGCGCTGGTCCCGGTGGTCTCCAGGTCGACGACGACGAAGGTGACCTCGGACAACGGGGTGCCGAGGTCACCGATGCTGGTTTGGACGCCCAAGGGCGTCACGGACTGTCGAACCACCCGGTCAGAGTAGTCGGGGGGCACGACCGAACCTCTCCGGGAGAACGCCCGACCCTCCCGACGTGGAAAGATGTGGGCACCGGGGGCACCGGGACGCCAGAGGGCGCTCGGCCCCATGACGATGACGACGACAACGAGGAGGAACCCCGTGGGGATCGCGATGCCGGGTGACAGTGAGCGTTGGCGGTGCACGGGGTGCGGCAATCTCACGCGGTTCGACGTGACCCGCACCGTCCGCTCCCAGGACTACGTGCACCAGGAGCTGTCGGGCGCCGGGGCCGTCGAGGAGCGCAACGTGCTGTCGGAGACGATCGAACGGGTGCGGTGCCGCTGGTGCGGCGCCACCGACAGTGTGGAGATCGTCCCCCGCCCCGACGCCGACCGGTCGGACTCCGACCCTTCGGCGGAGAGCCCGACGGGTCTCGCATGAGTGGCGGCCCGGAGGCGGGCGGCCGGACCGACGGAGAACCGATCGACCGGAGCGGGGCCTCCGACTCCGACGACGACCCCGCCGAGCGGCTCTTCCGTCCCCTGCCCGAGACGGTCCGTGCCCGGGTGGTGGAGTACGGATCCGACGTGCTGGGCGGGATGCGCACGGCCGATCTTCCGCCCGTACTGCGCAGGGTGGCCAGGTTCGAGCCCCGGCGCAGGGCCAGGTTGGCCGGTCCGCAGATCGCCGCCCAGTTGGAGAACGACGCGGACTTTCGCGCGTTGGTCGCCTCACGGGTGGAACAGGTCTGGCCCGAGCTCGCCGAGGGGATGCGCGCGGGGGTCGTCCCTCCGGCCGCCGATCCCGTGGCAGTGGCCGCCTGCGCCTATCTGCTGCGTCCGCCCGGCTGGCCTCGGATGATCGAGGACGTCCACCAGGAGTTGGAACGGCGCAACAACGCCAAAGAGGTGGACGAGGCCGCCGAGGCCCTGGAGGAGGTGCGCCGGGAGCTGGAGGAGACCAGGCGCGGTCACCGCTCGGAGACGGACCGTCTACGTGCGCAGATCTCCGACCAGCGCACCGAGATCGCCGAACTGCGCCGGAAGGTGCACAACGAGCGGCAGCGCGCCCGAACGGCCACCAGCGAGGCCGAAGAGGCGATGAGCCGGGCCCGGGAGCACGGCAGCGAGACCGAGAACCGGGTCCATTCCCTGGAGAGCGAGAACCGGAGACTCCGGGCGAGGCTGGCCGACGCCGAGGCCCAGGTGGAGAACGCCCGTCGCGCGGTGCGCACGGGACGCAACGCCGACGAGGCCCGTCTCCGGATCCTCCTCGACGTCCTGGTGGACGCCTCGCACGGTCTGCGACGCGAACTGGCGCTGCCCACGGGGTTGGACAGCCCGGCCGACCTGGTCGCCGCCGCCGGCGACGAACGTCGTCGGGTGTCCTTGGACGGGTTGCCCGACGACGACCCCGGGCTGCTGGAGCACCTGTTGACCGTCCCCCGGGTGCACCTGGTGCTGGACGGCTACAACGTCACCAAGACCGGGTACGGCACGCTCCCGTTGGTCGATCAGCGCAACCGTCTGCTGGCATCGCTGGAGGGCCTGGCGAGCCGGACCAGGGCCGAGATCACCTGCGTGTTCGACGGCGCCGACGTCGACACCCCTCCGGTGGTCCCGAACCGTCGGGTCCGGCTGTTGTTCAGCGCCCCGGGCGAGACGGCGGACGAGTTGATCGTCCGACTGGTGCGGGCCGAGCCGCCCGGTCGTCCGATCGCCGTGGTGACCTCGGATCAGGAGATCGTTCGGGCGGTCCGCAGGGCCGGGGCCAGGGCCGTCCCCTCCCTGATCTTCCTGCGACAACTGTCCTGAGAGTGCCTGATGGTGACCACGCTCACCCGTGTCACGGGGGGTCTTCGGGCCCTGCCCTGGTTGAGCGGGGAAGGCCGGTCCGCTAGGTTCTTCCCGAACGTGAGTGCCTCATCGGGTAGAAGGCCACCCCTGTGTCCGTCCCCGGTGAGGACCCGCACACTCATGGCAGCCCCGTGACCCACGGGCGCCCCCAGCTTTCGTCTCCCAGACACCCCTGCGGATTTCCCAGACTCAAGGAGCGTGGACCGCCATGAAGAACCCCGGTGGTCGGCGTACGGCTCGCCGAATCGCTACGACCGGCCTCGGCGTGGTCGCCGCCGGCACCTTCATCGCCCCAGGTATCGCACACGCGGAGCCGACCCAGGACGAGGTCGAGGACCGCATCGAGGAGCTGAACCAGGAGGCCGCCCAAGCGGTAGAGGCCTACAACCAGGCCGAAGAGGACTACGAGGCCGCCAAGGCCGCCTTCGACGAGATCGACGACCAGGTCGGCGACGAGGAGGACCGCTACGAGGAGCTTCGCGAGAAGGTCCAGCAGTTCGCCAACGCCACCTACCAGGGCGGCGACCTCAGCTCGACCGCGAACGTCCTCACCTCCGACGGTCCCGAGACGCTCCTGGAGCAGAACGCCGACCTGACCTACCTGTCGGAGGCCCAGCAGGCCCAGCTCGACGACTTCGGCGACTCCGCCGAGCGTCTGTTCGCGCTCAAGGACGAGGCCGAGTCCGCCTTGGAGGAGGCCGAGAAGACGAAGGACGAGGCCGAGGAGGCCAAGGAGGAGGTCGAGAAGGCGATCGAGGAGCAGCAGGAGCTCCTCGCGCAGTTCCCCGACTCCGACGCCTCCGCCGAGGGCGCCGACGACAGCGGCGGCCAGAGCCACGCGGGCGGTGGCAGCGGCGGCGCGTCGACGGCCCTGGACTTCGCCTACTCCAAGGTGGGTCTGCCCTACGTGTGGGGCGGCACCGGCCCCAACGGCTACGACTGCTCCGGCCTGGTCCAGGCGTCCTGGCGCGCGGCCGGTGTCGACCTGCCCCGCACCACCTACGGGCAGGCCGACGTGGGCACCCGCATCTACGACATGAGCGCGGTCCAACCGGGCGACATCCTCTTCTTCTTCGGCGACCTGGGTCACAACGGTCTGTACGCGGGCAACGGGCAGATGGTCCACGCCCCGAGCAGCGGCCGCAACCTGGAGGTCGTCGGGTTGGCCGCCTACTGGGGCGGTCAGTTCCAGTTCGCGGTTCGTCCCTGAACCACTCGTGTCCACGAGGCCGTCGTCCTTCGGGGCGACGGCCTCGTGTTCGTTCCGGCCCCGGGCCCCGAGGTTCGTGGAAGCGTCCCGTGGGGCGGGTTTCGGACAGACCTCCCCTTCTTCCAGAACATCACGAAACAGTTGAGAGCCACCCAAGAGATGCACTAGTGTTCGTCGCCGAGCAAGGTCGTTCCTCTTCACCGAACCCCGTCGGTGACGGCCTCGCCCGGGTCGGGCACAGCAGACCCCCTTTCGGTCGTCCTCATCGACTCCGCCCCTGCCCGGTACGCCCGCCTGTTCCCGATCACCGGAGCGGCGGGAGAAAGGTGCTGACCTCGTGTCCGTGTTCTCTGGTGCCCCCGGTCGCCGTTCGGCGACCATCGCCTCGATCGGTGTCGTCGTCCTCCTCGCCTCCTCCGCGGTGGCGCGGGCGGAGCCGACCAGTGACGAGGTCCGTGAGGAGATCGAACGCCTCGAAGAGGAGTTCATCGGACTCAACGCGGCCTACAACGAGGCCAAGGAGGAGCACGAGGCGGCCGAGGAGAAGCTCACCGATCTGCTCGCCGACATCGAGGCCGCCGAGAAGACCGTCGACGACCTGAGCGGCGGGGTACGCGCCCTCGCCAACATCTCCTACATCGGTGTCGACCCGACCTCCCCCACCCAGCTCATCGGCGCATCCGGCCCCGAGGAGGCGCTGGAGCACCAGGCCGACCTGACCTATCTGTCCGAACAGCAGCAGATGGGGCTCGACCGGTACGTGGACGAGCTCGACCACCTGGAGTCACTGCGGTCGGAGGCGGAGAGCACCGAGGAGAGCGCCGCCCAGGCCCTGGAGGAGGCCGAGGAGGCCACCGAGGAGGCCGAGGCCGCCATCGCCGAGCAGGAGGAACTGCTCTCCGAGCTCACCGCGGAGGAACGCGCCGAGGCCACCCGCAACGTCGACAACGGTGGCGAGAGCACGACCACCGGCGGCGGTTCCGGGGGCAACGGCTCCAGTGGCGGCGGAGGCGGTGGCGGCAGCTACACCGGTCCCGCGTCCGGCAACGCCCGCACCGCTCTGGACTTCGCCTACGCCCAGATCGGCAAGCCCTACATCTGGGGCGGCACCGGTCCCGACGGCTACGACTGCTCCGGACTGACCCAGGCGGCCTGGGCCCAGGCCGGTGTGAGCCTGCCCCGCACCACCTACGACCAGATCAACGCCGGGCAGCGCGTGTCCTGGGACGACAAGCAGCCGGGCGACCTGCTGTTCTTCTACGGTTCCAGCCCCGACCACGTCGGCCTGTACGCGGGCGACGGCGTGATGGTCCACGCCTCCACCTCCGCGCGCCCCATCGGTACCGTCACCCTCAACGACCACTACCGCTCCAACTTCGTCGCCGCAGTCCGCCCGTAGGGACACCCCCGGCGGGGTGTGACAGGTACCCGCTCCCCCACCCCGCCCCGGAATCACCCGAAGCGAAGCGGAGGCGCGAAGCGAACACGTCCCGCCCCCTAGACTCCTGACGTGTCGCGAACGCTGATCATCACCAACGACTTTCCGCCTCGGGCCGGGGGGATCGAGTCCTTCGTCCACGAGTTGGCGCTGCGCCGGCCGGAGGGGTCGGTCGTGGTCTACTGCTCCTCTCCCGCCGCCGCGGATCGGGCCGGCGATCCCCATTTCGACGTGCGGCAGCCGTTCCCGATCGTGCGGGACGGCGCCGGGGTCCTTCTGCCGACGCCCCGGGTGGCGGAGCGGGCACGGGTCATCGCCGGGTTGGAGGGCTGCGACTCGGTCCTGTACGGGGCGGCGGCGCCCTTGGGGCTGCTCGCTCCGGCCCTGCGTTCCGTGGCGCGACGCCAGGTGGCGATCACCCACGGGCACGAGACCGGTTGGACGGTGGTCCCCGGGGCGGGGGCGGCACTGCGCGGGATCGGATCGTCGGTGGACACCGTCACCTACCTGGGCGAGTACACGCGGCGTCGGTTGGCGCGTTCCCTCTCCCCCGCGGCGACGGCCCGGATGCGGCAGTTGACCCCCGGGGTGGACACCGGGCGTTTCCGTCCCGGGGCGGGCGGCGAGGAGGTGCGCGAGCGTCTGGGGCTGGGCGGCCGTCCCGTGGTGGTGTGCGTCTCCCGGATGGTCCCGCGCAAGGGGCAGGACACCTTGATCCGGGCCTGGCCCCGGGTGTTGAAGGACGTTCCCGATGCCGCCCTGCTGCTCGTGGGCGATGGTCCGTACGCGTCCCGGCTCCGTTCGGCGGCGGAGGGCGTCGAGTCGGTGTACTTCACCGGCCCCGTGCGGGCCGAGGAACTGCCCGCACACTACGACGCGGGCGACGTCTTCGCCATGCCGTGCCGGACCCGGAGGGGCGGTCTGGACGTGGAGGGGCTCGGAATGGTCTATCTGGAGGCGTCGGCCACCGGGCTGCCGGTCGTGGCCGGCGCGTCGGGCGGTGCCCCGGACGCGGTCCTGGAGGGCGAGACCGGACACGTGGTGGACGGTTCCCTACCGGGGCCGACCGCTCGAGCGTTGATCCGTCTCCTGAAGGACCCCGACCGCGCCGCCCTGATGGGCGCACGCGGCCGGGAATGGGTGGGTCGTGAGTGGACCTGGGATCGGACCCTCGATCGCCTGGAGAGCCTCCTGAGCGACTCCTGAGCCCCTCGAGGCTCAGGTGAGGGTCCCCCTCACAGGTCCTCGCCGTGGACCGTGCCCGGAGTGGCCGAGCCGTCGGTCACGTGGGGCTCACCGGTCTCGCTGTGGGACAGCCACTCCTCCCAGGAGCGCTGGTAGTAGCCCCAGCCGTTGTCCCACTCCAGTTCGCGGTCGGTTCCGGTGGTCTCGAGGACGTCGCCCATCAGGACCTCGTCGTGGAACCAGCGGGCGTCGTTCGGCGCCATGTTGGTGCAGCCGTTGGAGGTGTTCGCCGACCCCAGGTTCCCCGAGTTCCACGGGGCGGAGTGGGTGAACTCGCCGCTGTTGGAGGTGCGCACCGCCCAGTCGACGTCCAGCCGGTAGTGGCCGGGCGACCCTTCGGGGATACCGACGCTGGCGGAGTCCATCACCATGGACGAGTACTTCTCCATCGTGAGGTGGACGCCGGAGGTCGTGGTGTTGAAGTGGCGATCGGCCGCCCCGTTGCTCACCGGGATGCTCCGGACCTTCTCCCCGTCCACGGCCACGTTCAGCTCGTGGTCGGGGACGTGCATGGTGGCGATCAGTTCGCGTCCGACCTCGAACTCCAGACGCCGGTCGGTCGTGCCGTAGACGCCGTCGCTCGCCTCCACCCCGGCCAGTCTCAGGTCCACGGTGACCTTCTGGTGGGGTTCCCAGTACTCCTCGGGGCGAAAGACCGCGGTCTCGTCGGTGAGCCAGTTCCAGGCGCCGCGGGTCGCCTCCTCGGAGACGACCTGGATGGAGTTCTCCACCTGGGTCTTGTTGGTCACGGGTCGACCGAAATCGACGATGACGGGCATTCCCACCCCGACGGTCTGTCCGTCCGCGGGGAAGGTGGAGGCGACCTCCAGGCGTTCCTTCCCGTCGGCCGGGAGGGTGGTGAACTCCGAGACGACCTCGGTCTCCCGGCCGGCCTCGTCGGAGGCGGTGGCGATGACGGTGACGGCGGCGCCCGGCCTCAGGTTCCAGTCCGAGGTCCAACGGTCACCGGTCTCGTTCAGGGTTCCGGTGTGTTCGAGTTCGGGGGCGCTCTCGGCGTCCTCCCCGGTCGTGTCCGCCGAGGCGATCTCCTCGGGTACGACCTGTTCGATCGAGACGTCGGTGATGGTCCCCGAGTCGGTCTCGACCCGGACCGGCGTGTTCGGCGCGATCCCGGTGGCCCCGGGTTCGGGTGTGATGGTCGGCTCCGGCCCCGGGGCGTTCCGCGCGTCCTGGTCCTCTCCGCCCGGGGCGCAGGCCGCCAGGAGGGAGAGCAGGGCCGCCCCCGCGATCGCTCGTCGTCTCATACACGGCTTCACAGGACCTCCAACGTCCGTTCCGCGGGGCGTGTATCCGGAGGCGGACGGGCCCGCCGGGGCCCGTTCACCGTGCCCCGGTAGCCAAGGACACCGTGACGAAGAACCCCGGTGTCCGGCGCGGGTCGAGGACCACGCGTCCGGCCACCGGGGCGGTGACGCTGACTATCTACCCAAAGTAGTCAATTCTACCCAGAGAGTGACAGAACCTTGGGCTGCGCTCTAGTGCTGGAACTCCTTGCGGTAGTACTCGAAGATCCAGCCGATCGCGGTGAGGATGATGGCGAAGAAGCCGATGAACACCATCCACCAGCCGATCGCCACACCGACCGCCGTGAAGGCGACGGCCAGGGCGACGAACATCGGCCACCAGCTGTGCGGGCTGAAGAAGCCGTACTCGCCGGCGTTCTCCGCGATCTCGCCGTCGAGGCGCTCCTCGGCCGGGAGGCCGTGGAAACGCTCACTGCGGCGAGCCGCCTGCCAGAGCCAGAAACCGATCATCCAGCCGAAGCCGATGGCCACGACCAGGGCCGTGGATCCGGCCCATTCGATCTCGCCGGTCTCCTGGAGGGACCAGTAGATGTACAGGGCACCGATGAGACCGAAAAAGGTCGAGATGCCCATGAACAGGTAGGCCTGCATCTTCATGTGTGGCCGCCCCTACTTCTTCTCGGCGCCCGCGGCGACGGCACCGGGTGCCGCGGCGTGCGGGTGGTTGAGGTCGAAGGCCGGACGCTCGGACCGGATCCGCGGCAGCGACGTGAAGTTGTGTCGCGGCGGCGGGCACGAGGTGGCCCATTCCAGCGAGCAGCCGTAGCCCCACGGGTCGTCCACGTTGACCATCGGCGCCTTCTTCGCGGTGATGTACATGTTCCAGAAGAAGATGAGCGTCGAGGCGGCGAGCACGAAGGACGAGATCGAGGAGATCTGGTTCAGCTCGGTGAAGCCGTCGGTGGGCAGGTAGTCGGCGTAGCGACGCGGGAAGCCCGCGGCGCCCAGCCAGTGCTGCACCAGGAAGGTGCCGTGGAAGCCCAGGAAGAGCAGCCAGAAGTGGAACTTGCCCAGCTTCTCGTTGAGCATCTTTCCGGTGAACTTGGGCCACCAGAAGTAGAAGCCCGCGAACATCGCGAACACCACGGTGCCGAACACGACGTAGTGGAAGTGCGCCACCACGAAGTAGGAGTCGGTGACGTGGAAGTCGATGGGCGGAGAGGCCAGGAGCACACCGGTCAGACCACCGAAGAGGAAGGTGACCAGGAAGCCGATCGTGAACAGCATCGGCGTCTCGAAGGTGAGCTGCCCCCGCCACATCGTGCCGATCCAGTTGAAGAACTTCACACCGGTCGGGACCGCGATGAGGAACGTCATGAAGGAGAAGAACGGCAGCAGCACGGCACCGGTCGGGAACATGTGGTGCGCCCACACGGTGATCGACAGACCCGCGATGGCGATGGTGGCGGCCACGAGGCTCTTGTAACCGAAGATCGGCTTGCGGCTGAACACCGGCAGGATCTCCGTCGCGATGCCGAAGAACGGCAGGGCGATGATGTACACCTCGGGGTGGCCGAAGAACCAGAACAGGTGCTGCCACAGGATGGCGCCACCGTGTTCGGCGTTGAAGACCTGTGTACCGACGATGCGGTCGGCGCCCAGGGCGATCAGCGCGGCGGTCAGGACCGGGAAGGCCAGCAGCACCAGAACGCTGGTGAGCAGGGTGTTCCAGGTGAAGATCGGCATGCGGAACATCGTCATACCGGGCGCGCGCATGCACAGACCGGTGGTGATGAAGTTGACCGCGCCGAGGATCGTGCCCAGACCGGACACGGCCAGGCCCAGGATCCACAGGTCGCCGCCCAGGCCCGGGGAACGGACCGCGTCGGACAGCGGGGTGTAGGCGAACCAGCCGAAGCTGGCGGCGCCGCCCGGGGTCAGGAAGCCGCTGACGGCGATGAGGCTGCCGAACAGGTACAGGTAGTAGCCGAACAGGTTGATCCTGGGGAAGGCCACATCGGGGGCGCCGATCTGCAACGGCATGAGGATGTTCGAGAACCCGATGAAGAGCGGGGTCGCGAACATCAGCAGCATGATGGTGCCGTGCATCGTGAACATCTGGTTGAACAGTTCGTTGGACATGATCTGCTTGCCCGGTGCGAACAGTTCCAGACGCATCAGCAGCGCCATCACGCCGCCGATGAGGAAGAACGCGAACGAGGTGATCAGGTACATGTACCCGATGACCTTGTGGTCGGTCGACGTCAACCAGTTGACGATGATCGAACCCTTACGCGACGGTGCCTGACCGTCGGTACGCGGTGCGTCGGTGGTCGTCGTGGTCATTACTCGTCATTCTCCTCGGCGTCATTCTCCTCGGCGTCCTGCGCCTCGGTGTCTTCCGCCTCGGTGTCCTCGGCGCCCTGAGCCTCGGACGCCTCGTCAGCGGCGGCCTGCCGCTGCTCGGCCTCGTCCGCCGCAGCCTGCTGCTGTTCGGCGGCCCAGGCCTCGTACTCGTCCTGAGGCAGGACCTCGACGTTGAAGAGCATGCGGGTGTGGTCCACGCCGCACAGCTCGGCACAACGTCCGATGTAGGTGTCCGCGGTGCCCTCGTTCAGGTTGACCTGGAAGGAGTTGTCGCGACCGGGGACGACGTCCATCTTGAAACCGAACGCCGGGATCCAGAACGAGTGGATGACGTCGGGAGAGTAGAGGTCGAAGTGGACGACGGAGTCCTCGGGAAGCACGAGGGTCGTCTGGGTCTCGGGGTCGGTGGTGCCGTCCGGGTTGGGGATACCAACCTCGGAGAAGAGCACCTCGCCACCGTTCTCCTTGGTGTCGTCCATGTAGTTGAACTGCCAGGCCCATTGGAAGGCCACGACCTCAACGTGGACGTCGGCGGGCTCTTCGGTGTCGAGCAGGTAGGCCTGGTCTCGCGCGGTGAAGAAGAAGAGCACCGAGATGATGACGATCGGCAGCACGGTGTAGAGCGCTTCGATGGGCATGTTGTACCGCACCTGCGGCGGCAACTGCTCAGAGCGCTTGCGGTGGAAGAGGATCGTCCAGATGAACAGTCCCCACACGAGAATGCCGACCGCGAAAGCAGCGACCCACGAGCCCTGCCAGAGCGAGAGAACACGCTCGGCCTGCTCGGTGATCGGCTCCGGCATGCCCAAACGAGCGAGATCGTTCGACGCGCAGCCGGTCGCGGCCAGCCCCAGCACGGCGAGCGCGGCGCCGCGTGGTGCCCATCGGCGCAGTGTTGAGCGCCGATTTTTTTGGCGGGTCGGACTCACGGATTGCCTTCCCAGCGGTGAAGCCCGTGGATCCTCCACGGGCGGCCTAAGTATCCAAAGCTTGTCAGGGGGAAACATTATCGCGAACCGTTCGACGTGCCGTTCATGGGCTTGCCTGGTCAGCGTGTTGCCAGACGAGCCCTCGCGGAACGCTCGACATCCCTCGCGGAGCCGGGCCAGGCCGCCCCCGAGGGACATCCTCCGGCTGGCTGCGAGGCGCGGCCCGGCGTTCCCCCGGGCCCTCGGGTCGAGACCCGTGCACCCCGCCTCCGGCGGTGATGCGCGCGTACTCGGCTCGAGACTAAGGCGAGCGTATCGCTGGATTTACGGCACCCTTAACCGGGTGCGCCTTTTCGCGCACCCCAGGTCAAGATCAGGACACGGGACGACAACCAACGGGGGTGGAAGTGTCCGAGCGACCGATCGGTCAGGGGCCTCGGGTCACCGTGGAGGCGGTGGGCCGAAAGTGCCCGATCCCGATCATCATGCTGGCCGCCCGACTGCACGAAGTGCCTATCGGGGCGGTCATCGCGGTCACCGCGGACGACCCGGCCGCGAGTGCGGACATACCGGCATGGTGCCGGATGAAGATGCACGAGTTCGTCGCCGAGCACCCCCTGGATCGGGGTAGTGCTTTTCACATCCGCAGGATGTACTGACCACTCGATGGTGTGCCCAGGACCGGAGGTCGGGGTTTCGGTTCCATTGCGATAACGATCCCCGCCATCCCTTTCTTCGGGAGTGGCGTGACACGTCCGCGGCCGGGCCGGAGGGGATCCGGCGGCGGCCACGGGCAAGGCGAAGGCCGCGCGGACCTGGGTCCGCGCGGCCTCGTCCACGAGGGGGCCGGGCTCCGAGAAAGAGTTCCGACCCACGACGTGGCAGGTGTTCTAGCGAGCGTAGAACTCGACGACGAGCTGCTCGTCGAAGGGCACCGGGATCTGCTCGCGCTTGGGGCGGTCGATGACCGCGACGCGCAGGTCCTTGTGGCTGACGGCGAGGTAACCGGCGATCTTGTCGTCGGCGTGGACGCCCTCGGCGGCCTCGACGAACGGCACCATGTTGCGGGACTTCTCCCGAACACCGATGATCTGGCCCGGCTTGACCTGGTACGACGGGATGTCGACCTTCTTGCCGTCCACGGTGATGTGGCCGTGGTTCACGAACTGACGGGCGGCGTAGATCGACGCGGCCAGACCGGCGCGCAGGACGACCGTGGCCAGACGCAGCTCCAGCTCGGCGAGCATCTCCTCACCGGTACGACCGGCGCGCTTCTTGGAGTTCTCGTAGACGCGGACGAGCTGCTTCTCGGTCAGGTCGTAGTACCAGCGCACCTTCTGCTTCTCCGCCTGACGGACGGCGAAGTCGCTGCTGTTGCGACGAACACGACGGCCGTGCTCACCGGGCGGGTACGGACGCTTCTCGAAGTAGCTGACCGCCTTACGGGTCAGCGGGGTGCCGGCGCGCCGGGACAACCGCACCTTCGGTCCGGTGTAGCGCATGCATAGTCCTTTCAGGGTGAATCAGGGAATCCCAGGTAAGGCTTGCCTAGATCTGGGAGGCGCTGGACGCGCCCGGGCCCCGCGCCCGTCGGACGGGCGTTCAGGGCGGGTTCCCCACCGTCGTGCGCGACCCTGCACGGACGGCTCGGGCGAATGAACCGGCACGCGTTTCAGCGCACCGGGGCGGTGCGGGTCTCCCCGCACGGGTCACGGCCATCCACTCTACGGGGTCCGGGGCACCACCCCGACCAGAGACGGGGTTCTCGGGTCGGGGCGGCCACGCCGGTCACAGGTGGGGACGCACCTCGTCGGCGGCCTCGGAGCCGTAGGAACGCTCGACGCGCTCCAGCAGGGAGGCCGCGGTGAGCGTGTACTCCTGCGGGCCGTCGGCCTCCAGGCAGTGCACGGCGGTGGCGTTGCCGACCTGCGCGGCGCGCTCCAGGGACAGCCCCCAGGAGTGGGCGGCCAGGAAGCCGGCGCGGAAGGCGTCGCCCATGCCGGTGGGGTCGACCAGTTCGTCCACGGCGGCGGCCGGAACCTGAATGGAGGGCTCGCCCTCACGGTCGATCCGCGCGCCCTTGGGGCCCAGCGTAGTGATACGGGTGCCGACCTTGGACAGGATCTCGGCGTCCGACCACTCGGTCTTCTGCTCTGCCAGAGCCTTCTCGTACTCGTTGGAGAACAGGAAGGAGGCGCCCTCGATGAGGCCGCGCACCTGCGGGCCCTCCATCCGGGCGAGCTGCTGGGAGGGGTCGGCGGCGAAGGGGATGCCGCGCGTCCGGCACTCCTCGCTGTGCCGGACCATGGCGGCCGGGTCGTCGGCGCCGATCAACACCAGGTCGAGTCCGCCGAGACGGTCCGCGATCGGCTGGATCTCGATGTTGCGGGCCTCGGCCATGGCGCCCGCGTAGAAGGAGGCGATCTGGTTCTGGTCGCGGTCGGTGGTGCAGACGAACCGGGCCGTGTGGCGGATCTCGGAGATACGGACGGCGGAGGTGTCGACGCCGTGGCGGTCGAGCCAGGCCCGGTAGTCCTCGAAGTCCTCCCCCGCGGCGCCGACAAGGACCGGGTTCAGACCGAACCCGCCCAGGCCGAAGCAGATGTTGGCCGCGACGCCGCCGCGGCGTACGTCGAGCTCGTCGATGAGGAAGGAGAGGGACAACTGCTGGATCTGCTCGGGGATGATCTGCTCGGCGAACCTGCCCTCGAAGGACATGAGGTGGTCGGTGGCGATGGATCCGGCAACCGCGATACGCACGGGACGTTGTCTCCTTGCTAGGGGAAGGGGTGTGACGCTCGGGACGAGCCGACCGAGCCGTCGAGGACGGGCGAGGACGTGCCCGTTCGGACCTGCCAAGGGTACCCAGAGCACCGTGCCCCCAATCCTCGGGCGTTCGGGACCTCTCCCCGTCCTTCCCCGGAAACGGGAGGGGTGGGCGGACGTGTCGACACGTCCGCCCACCCCGGGTCCACCGGCCGCCGCGCGGCCCGTGGGAACGCTCAGTTGAAGGAGTCGCCGCAGGCGCAAGAGCCGGTGGCCATCGGGTTGTCGATGGTGAAGCCCTGCTTCTCGATGGTGTCGACGAAGTCGATGGTGGCCCCGGTCAGGTAGGCGGCGCTCTTGCGGTCGGTGACGACCTGGACCCCGTTGAAGTCGGCGATGATGTCGCCGTCGAGGTCGCGCTCGTCGAAGTAGAGCTGGTAGCGCAGCCCCGAGCAACCCCCGGGCTGGACGCCCACACGCAGGCGCAGGTCGTCACGGCCCTCCTGGTCCAGGAGGGAGCGGACCTTGTCGGCCGCCTCGTCGGTCAGGATGACTCCCTGCGCGGTGTCCTCGGTCTGAACCGTCATGTTGTAAAGCTCCTCTGGAAAGGGGTTGCGGCCGCCTGGCGCCCTCGGTCGTCGGCGAGGCGGACCCCGAAGGGTCCTGTCCTCCTCAACGGGTGCCAACACCGGGGCCCGGTGGAGCATTCCACCTTCCGACCGCCGTGTTCGCCCCGCCGCCGCGGCGCACGGTGCGTCCGTGCCCTCGACGACGTACGGATGTGCCCGTGAACACCAGGGTAATTTGTCCCCGGCCCCGATGCCATCTCCACGAACGTCCGTCCCGGAGCATCCCGTTCTCGACCGGTCCACCCCCGCGACCTGGTGGTCGGCCTCGGCCCCGTCCCGGGTGAGGGCCGGGGCGGGGCCGTGTTCCGGGGTCGGCGCCCCGGTGGTCGCACGAGGGCGCCGAGGGGCGTCGGGCCCCGGAACGGGCCTGACACACGTGGATCCAGTGTGCGGCCTCACATCCTCGTTCCGCCAGGGTCTAAGGGCAGAAAATTCGCATAACGAACATCTTCTCTCGCATCGCGAAATAAAAGAGTCGGGTGGGGCGCATCAGAGTCCCGGGGCCCCGTAGACCGGGAACCAACGCGAACGGTCCCGCTCCATCGGCAGATCGTCCCCCAACGCCGCCTCCACCTGGAGTTCCAGCGCGTTGTCGCGCCGCTGACCTCCCGCCGGGGCGAAGGGATAGAAGGTGCCGCGCTTGTAGAGGTAGACCAGCCCGACCCGGCGCCCGGAGCCGTCGCCGAACCCCACCAGGGAGCACAACAGCGAGGGACCGTAGCCGTTGGCCTCCAGCGTGGAGTTGACCGCGTGCAGATCGGTGACCAGGCCCGTGATGTCGGTGTCCACGAGCTCCCCTCCGGACTCCCCGCCCTCCGTCGGAGCACCGCCCCGCACCACCAGCCAGGTGTAGCCGTAGTCGTCGGTGCGCTGTTCGACCGGGGGTCCGTCACCGGCGTCCAACAGGGCGGTGACGTCGCGTTCGACGTCGGCGAAGGCCGCCCCCTCGGCCGCGCGGAAGGCCACCGACCCCGTTCCGGTCGGGGTCAGCCCCGCCCCGGCGCGCAGCGTCAGGGCCGCCGAGGGCAGACCGAAGAGCGCGTCCAGGTCGGGTTGGACCGGCTTGGAGCGCCCCAGAAGTGAACGCCAGAAGCTCATGATGTCCTTTCCGGGTGAGAGTGCCGTCCGGAGGAGCCGGAGGCGTCGTGGACACCGTCCCGGAGGGAACGGGGCCGGATGGGCCCGAGCCCCGTCAGGCCCCTCGACCGAGCTGTCGGGAGATGTCGGAGAGCTGGGCCAGGCGCTGTTCGACCGGGGGGTGGGTGGCGATCAGCTGGTTCATGCTGAACCCCTTCTTCGCGAAGGCCGGGGCGAAGAAGAAGGCGTTGAAGGGCTCGACCTGACGCAGGTCCCGGGTCGGGATGCGGGCCATGTCCCCGGTGATCTTGGACAGCGCGCTGCCCAGCATCGAGGGGCGCCCGGTGAGGTAGGCGGCGGCACGGTCGGCGGACAACTCACGGTAGCGGGACAGGGCCCGGGTGAGCAGGAAGCTCAACGCCCAGGCCACGGCGCTCACCAGGACCACCAACAGGGCGACCACCGCGGGGGCCGGACCGTTGTTGTTGCCGCGGCCGCCGGCGGGACCGGCGAACATCGCGAAACGCAGTCCGGCCTGGGTGAGGAAGCCCGCGACGATGCCGAGGAAACCGGCGATGGTCATGACCGTGACGTCGCGGTGGGCGACGTGGGAGAGCTCGTGGGCGAGGACCGCCTCCAGCTCGGGCCCCTCCAGGCGGCGCATCAGACCGGTGGTCACGCAGATGACGGCGGACTTCTCGTTGTGTCCGGTGGCGAAGGCGTTGGGCACGTCGGTGTCGGCGATGCCCACCCGCGGTTTGGGCATGTCGGCCATGGCGCACAGCCGGTCGACCAGAGCGTGCAGTTCGGGCGCCTGCTGAGGGGTGACCTCCTTGGCCCCCATCGAGAACATGGCGATCTTGTCGGAGGAGAAGTAGGAGAAGAGCGCGAAGGCGGCGACGAGGACGATCACGAGCCAGATGTTGAGCCCCGCCAGGACCAGACCGACGATGAAGGCGACGTAGACCAGGACCAGAAGGAACATGGTCATGACCATCCGGGCGGTCAGCCCCCGGTCCGGACGGAATTTCGAACCTGCCACGGCGTTTCCTCCCCCGATGCGTGGTTCGGAGTGTAGTTCGCGCAGGTGAGAATCGGGTTAAAGCGGGTCACCGCGTGTTCCCACGCCTCCGTGTTCCGTGACACACGTCGCGGCCACCGTGAGGGATCACGGCGGCCGCGATGGAGAAAGCGCGCGCAGGCACCGGACGCGATACCCCGGACCGGGGTCCGCGTCTGATTCGGGGGCTCACCCGGACGGGAGGTGACGGCCCGAGGGGGACGTTCAGCCCGGGATGAGCCCGTCGTCCTGAAGCATCTTGCGCACCTCGTCCATGCCCGCCTCAGCGTGCGGCAGGATGAACTCGGAGGGCTCCAGGGAGTCCGGAGGCAGGGGCCTGCCGTCCTCGCGCACCCGCTCCAGAAGGTCGTGCAGGGCCTTGCGGAACCTGTCCTCGTCCCCGGACTCGATCGCCTCCTCGAGGGCGGCGTCGAAGGAGTTGAGCAGGTCCAGGTCGGCGTCGGTCAGGTCCACCTGACCCTCACCCATGATGCGGACGATCACTGGCCCTCCCGGTTACCCGAACCGTTGCCACCCTCGATCTGCTGCGGGGTGGAGGAACCGCCACCGCCCAGTTCGAGCTTCATGCGCTCCAGCTCGGCCTCGACGCCGGTGGTGCTGGCCATACGGTCCAGCTCGCTCTGGATGTCGTCCTTGGGGCCGGTGCCCGTGACGTCGTCGAGGGCTCCGGAGGCCAGCAGCTCGTCGACCGCGCCGGCGCGAGCCTGCATCTCGGCGGTCTTGTCCTCCGCGCGCTGCACGGCCATGCCGACGTCGCCCATCTCCTCGGAGATACCCGAGAAGGCCTCGCTGATCTGCGTCTGGGCCTGGGCGGCGGTGTAGGTCGCCTTGATGGTCTCCTTGCGCGTACGGAAGGCGTCGACCTTCGCCTGTAGGCGCTGGGCGGCCATCGTGAGCTTCTGCTCCTCGCCCTGGAGGTTGGCGTGCTGCTCGCGCAGGCCCTCGATCTGACCGGTCAGACCGGAGCGACGGGTGAGGGCCTCGCGGGCGAGGTCCTCACGCCCCTGGGTCAGGGCGGCCCGGCTCTGGTTCTCCAGCTTGGAGGACTGCTGTTCGAGCTGCTGGATCTGGAGCTCGACCCGCTTGCGGGAGGTCGCGACGTCGGCGACACCGCGACGCACCTTCTGCAGCAGTTCGAGCTGTTTCTGGTACGAGTAGTCGAGGGTCTCCCTGGGGTCCTCGACGGAGTCCAAGGCCTTGTTGGCCTTGGACTTGAAGATCATCGAAAGTCGCTGAAACACGCTCATTGGCGTGGCCGTCCCCTTCTCGGTGCGTACATCGGCTGTTCCCAGCGGGCGCTTTGCCCAACCCTACGCGGTCTGGCCCGCGGTCGCCATAAAGCTATGACCGGCTACCCTGAGGGTGTGTTCCGACGTCGCTCCGCTTCCGCAGCCACGGATTCGGCCTCCGCCGAATCCGCCAGCCCTGAGGCCTCTGAGGCCACCCAACCTAAGGGATATACCCCCAAGAAGGGTGTGCCCACCCCTAAGCGCAGGGAATCCGAAACCTCCCCGCGCCGACCGGTGAAGGCCCCCGAGACACGGAAGGAGGCCTACCGCGCCTACCGGGACCGTCTCGATCGCCAACGTTCCAAAGGCGTCGCGCGTTCCGTTCCCGGCGCACCGAAAGGTGAGGACGCCCGTCACTTCCGACCCCAGGACCTGAGCCCGGCCCGCGCCTACGCCCGCGACTTCATCGATTCGCGCCGCAGCGCCAGCGAGTTCTTCCTGCCGTTCTCGATCCTGATCATCCTGCTGCTCTTCGTGAACAACCCGACCTTCCAGGTGGGGGTCGCGTACGTGATCTGGCCTCTGATGATGGTCACGATCATCGCCGAGGGCGTCCTCGTGGGCCGCACCGTGAAGAAGCGCGCCACCGAGTACTTCCCCAACGACGAGCTGCTGCGGGGCATCGGCATGTACGCCGCGATGCGCCAGCTCCAGTTCCGTCGTCTGCGTCTGCCCAAGCCGCGCGTCAAGGTGGGCGAGGACCCCACCCCGAAGAGCGCGCGCTGAGCACCACCACCTCCCCATCCCCGTACGTCCGATGTGAGCGGGGCCGGTTCCCGTGCCGGCCCCTCACTCTCGACGTCCGTTGGGAGCGCTCCCTCCAGCCAGGGTCGCCACCGCCCGTTCCGGGCCCCGCCGACTAGAGTGCTCGACATGGAATTTCGGCATCTGGGCAGCACCGGCCTGATCATCAGCGAGATCGCCTACGGGAACTGGATCACCCACGGTTCCCAGGTGGAGGAGGACACCGCCGTCTCCTGCGTCCGCGCGGCGCTCGACGCGGGCATCACCACCTTCGACACCGCCGACGTCTACGCCCGGGGCAAGGCCGAGGAGGTCCTCGGTCGCGCTCTGAAGGGCGAGCGGCGCGACGGTCTGGAGATCTTCTCCAAGGTCTTCTGGCCCATGGGCGACGGGAAGAACGACAAGGGCCTGTCCCGCAAGCACATCATCCGCGGCTGCGAGGACTCCCTGCGCCGTCTGGGTACCGACTACCTGGACCTGTACCAGGCGCACCGGTTCGACCACACCACCCCGCTCGAAGAGACGATGCGGGCCTTCGAGGACCTGGTCCGGCAGGGCAAGGCCCTCTACATCGGCGTCTCGGAGTGGCGTGCCGAGGAGATCGAGCGGGCCCTGAGGATCGCGGACGAGATGGGCTTCGACCGGATCGTCTCCAGCCAGCCGCAGTACAACATGCTCTGGCGGGTCATCGAGTCGGAGGTCGTCCCGCTCTCCGAGCGCGAGGGCATCGGTCAGATCGTGTGGTCCCCGATCGCCGGCGGCGTCCTGACCGGCAAGTACAAGCCGGGCGCGGAGCTCCCCGCCGGTTCGCGGGCCAGTGATCCCAAGAGCGAGAAGTTCCTCGCCGACAAGGTCTCGGACCGGGTCCTGCTGGAGCGGGTCCAGCTGCTGGAGCCGCTGGCGGCCGAGGCCGGTCTCACCCTCTCCCAGCTCGCCGTGGCCTGGGTCCTCCAGAACGCCAACGTGTCCGCCGCGATCATCGGCGCCTCCCGGCCCGAGCAGGTGGAGAGCAACGTCCGCGCGGCCGGGGTCCGTCTCGACCCCGCGCTCATGAGCCGGATCGACGAGATCCTCGGCGACAGCGTCCAGCGCGACCCGGAGCTCACCAAGAGCCCGGAGAACGTCCGTCTCCTCTAGAGGGGCCGAACGTATCGGGGCCCGGCGGTCGTGACGACCGCCGGGCCCCGCCGTGTCCGGGGGGAGGGTCCTCGTCAGTCCTCGGCGCCCAGGGGCATCGTGTAGACCTCGCGGTCCTCCTCCAGGAGGGCGACCGTGCCCACGCCGGCCTCGGCCAGCTCGGACCAGTTCTCACCCAGCCAGCTCTCGGCGTCGCCACGCGAGGTGAACGACTCCTCGGGCAGGCTCGTCGTCTCCACCGGAGCACCACCGGCCTCGTGGTACCGCCATGTCCATGCCATGTTCGACCGCCCTTCGTCGCCGGTTCCACGGGGACACTCGTCGAGATCCCGTGGCCGAGCTTAACCAAGCCTTGGCCCGAGATGCTGTTTACTCTTTCGGGTGCGTATCCGATTTCTGGGGACAGCGGGACAAGCGGGCTGGCCGGCGCCGCAGTGCACCTGTTCCTCTTGCAACAAGGCCCACGCGGAACGCCGTCTGCCGCTGAGGGTGACCGTCGACGACCGGTTCCGGATCCGGGACTCCGGCACCGCGGGACCGGTGCCGCCCGGTTACACGGTCACGTCCACCTCGCACGGAGTGCTGGTGGAGGCGCCCGACGGCGGCCGTCTGCTGTACGCCCGTTCCGGACCGGGTCCGGCTCCGGAGGCTCCGCCGGCCGAGGCCCCTTCCGACGCGTCCTCCACCTATTCCTCCGCCCCGGAGCAGCAGGTGGACATGGTCATCGTGGACGCCGTACAGCGCCCGGAGGTCATCGGCGAGCTGCGCCGCTCGGGGGTGATCGGCGTGACCACGGCGGTGGTGGCGGTCGGCGGCGACCATCGGGTCCGTTCTCCCGAGGAGTTCGCCCGGCGCGCCCGCCTGTGGGGCGCTCTGGCTCCGGGCGACGGCACCGTGATGACCTGTCCGCCGTCGGTGTGGCCCGAGCCCCGACCGCGAGGACCGCATCGGACGCTGGTGACCGGGGGCGCCCGTTCGGGCAAGTCGACCGAGGCCGAGCTGCGACTGTTGGCCGAACCGACGGTGGTGTACGCGGCGACCGGCCCCGCCGCCGATCCGGAGGTCGATCCCGAGTGGGCCGCGCGGGTCGCCCGCCACATCGAGCGGCGTCCCTGGTGGTGGCGGACCGAGCGGACCACCGACCTGGCCGGGCTGTTGCGTCGGGAGCGGGGCGCCGTCCTGGTCGATTGTCTGGGCACCTGGCTCACCTGGGTGATGGGCGAATGCGGTCTGTGGGAGGAGGAGCCGCCCCGGGACGCGGAGGAGCGTGTGGAGGCCGCCGTCCACGAGCTGTTGGAGGCCTGGCGCGCCACGTCGGCCTACGTGGTGGCGGTGACCAACGAGGTGGGCTCGGGGGTCGTGCCTGCGACCAGGGCCGGACGCCTCTTCCAGGACCACCTGGGGCTGCTGAACCAGTGGGCCGGGGCCGAGTCCGAGGACGTGGTCCTGACCGTGGCCGGACGCGTGGTGGAGCTTCGATGAGCGTCTCCGACGCCGTGGCGGGCGCGCGGATGGCGGTGGGCACGTTCACCGTCTGGCCGGTCCGGGTGGAGCGGGTCGATCGCGCGGTGGCCGGCTGGGCGATGCGTTGGGCCCCTGTCCTGGGCGGGGCTCTGGGCGCGCTGATCGGCGCGGCCACCGCGGCCGGTCTGTGGCTGGGCTGGTCGGCGCCGTTGTCCGCCCTGCTCGCGACCGGTCTGGGCGCGTTGGCGACCCGGGGACTGCATCTGGACGGTCTGGCGGACCTGGCCGACGGTCTGGGGAGTGGGCGTTCGGCCGAGCGTTCACTGGAGGTGATGCGTCGTTCCGATATCGGCCCGTTCGGGGTGCTGACCCTGTTGGTCGCGGTGGGCGCCCAGGTCCTGGCCCTGGCGGGGTTGGCCGAACTCTCCCCTTGGGCGGCGGTGGTGGGGGCCCTGGTGGCGGGTGCGGCCGGTCGGACGGCGGCGACGCTGGCGTGTCTGCGCGGGGTCCCCTCGGCCCGTCCGGACGGGTTGGGCGCCTTCGTGGCCGGGACCGTGCGTCCTCCGGCGGCCCTGGTCTGTTCCCTGGGTCTGGTGGCGGTGTGCGCTCTGGGCCTGTTCCACTCCCCCGGGTTCGCGTTGGCCTGTGCGGCCGGGGTCGTGGTCGGCCTCGTCGCGGCCGGTCTCGTGCTGTGGCACGCGGTGCTGCGGCTGGGCGGTATCACCGGGGACGTCCTGGGCGCTCTGGTCGAGACCGCCGTCACGACGGCCCTCCTGGTGATGGTCGCGGTCGCCTCCCATCTGTGATCGACGTGGGACCGAGGGTGCCCCTGATCACCCGAGAGCGCCACCAGGGCTTTCCTACCGGCCGGTAACCCGTCCCGGAACCCAATGTAGCCATCATCACATTTTTTCACACGGAGTTTCACAGCGGTTCGCCATGGGCAACGCGCCCTCACGTGCCGGAACCCGCACGACACCCCCCACCAGCGACCACAGGCCCCTCATCACGCGGCCGGGCCCCACCCCACCAAGGGGCGGTCCACGTCGCCCGGGGTCGCCATGGGCCGCACCGGGCCCGTCGGCCCCACGGGGCGCCACGTCGCCGCCGGGGCACAGGGAGGACTAGCATCGGGGACGTGAGCACGACGTTGTCAGTAAACACGGAGTCCCCCAGTTCGCTCGACGCCGACGCCGTTGTCGTCGGTTACCACTCCGGAGGCGACGCCCCGGAGCCCGCATCGGGCGCTCATACCGTCGACGCCGCCTTCTCCGGTGGCCTCGGCACGACCCTGTCGCTCCTGGGAGCGAGCGGCGCCCTCGAGGAGGTGCACACCCTTGCCTCCCTCGGGGCCGTCCAGGCCCCGGTCGTCGTCGCGGTCGGTCTCGGCCCGGCGTCCGCCGACGGCTCCGTCGACACCGACGCGCTGTCCCGCGCGGCCGGCGCCGCGCTGCGTTCGCTGAGCTCGCGCCCCGAGGGCGCGGGCCGTGTCGTCCTGGCCCTGCCCGCCACCACCGCCGACCAGGTCGGCGCCGTGGCCCTGGGTGCCCGACTCGGTTCCTACTCCTTCGACCGCTACCGCACCGGTGAGAAGGCCGCCAAGGACACCGAGACCACGCTGACCCTGATCAGCGAGGCCGACGGCGCCGCCGAGGCCGCCGAGCGCGCCGGTGTCCTGGCCGACGCCGTCTCCCTCACCCGCGACCTCGTCAACACCGCCCCGGCCGACCTGGTCCCCGAGGACCTGGCCTCGGTCGCGCAGCAGGTCGCCGAACAGGCCGGCCTGGAGATCGAGGTCCTGGACGAGCGCGCCCTGGCCGAGGGCGGCTACGGCGGTCTGACCGGCGTCGGTCAGGGTTCGGTGAACCCGCCCCGTCTGGTCCGGCTGGCCTACAGCCACCCCGAGGCCACCAAGAAGGTCGCCTTCGTCGGTAAGGGCATCACCTTCGACTCCGGCGGTCTGTCCCTCAAGCCCGCGGGCTCGATGGACTGGATGAAGTCCGACATGAGCGGCGCCGCCTCGGTGCTCTCCGCTCTGCGCGCCATCGCCGCCCTGGGCCTGAAGGTGAACGTCGTCGGCTACCTGGCCGTCGCCGAGAACATGCCCAGCGGCACCGCCCAGCGCCCCTCCGACGTGCTGAGCATCTACGGCGGCAAGACCGTCGAGGTCCTCAACACCGACGCCGAGGGCCGTCTGGTCATGGCCGACGCCCTGGTCCGCGCTCAGGAGGACGAGCCGGACCTGGTCGTGGACATCGCCACCCTCACGGGCGCGCAGATCGTCGCCCTGGGCTCCCGCGTCTTCGCGGTCATGTCCAACGACGACACCGTCCGCGAGGAGATCGTCTCCTCGGCCACCGCCGAGGGCGAGGCCTCCTGGCCGATGCCGCTCCCGAGCGAGATGCGCTCCGGGCTCGACTCCGCGATCGCCGACATCGCGAACATCTCGAACGCGACCGGAGGCGGCATGCTGTCCGCCGGTCTCTTCCTCCAGGAGTTCATCGAGGAGGGCAACAAGTGGGCCCACCTCGACGTCGCCGGGCCCTCCTTCAACCAGGGCGGCCCGCACGGCTATACCCCCAAGGGCGCCACGGGTGCGGGTACCCGCACCCTCGTCCGCATCGCCGAGGACTACGCGGGCAAGTAGTCGTCCGGGGCGGCGCCGATCGAGCCTTCGGCGCCGCCCGCCTCGGCCCACCACGGATTCGGTGTCCGGGCGTCCCCGACCTCGACCGACCGTGGTACCCACCACCATCAGCCACCTGATTTAGGAGTTCGTTCCCGTGAGTGAGAGCGGCGGTACCTTCGACCTCGTCGTCCTTGGCGGCGGCAGTGGCGGCTACGCGGCGGCGCTGCGCGCGGCCGAGCTGGACATGAGCGTCGTCCTGATCGAGAAAGACAAGCTCGGCGGCACCTGCCTGCACCGCGGCTGCATCCCCACCAAGGCCCTCCTGCACTCGGCCGAGGTCGCCGACTCCGCCAAGGAGAGCGAGAACTTCGGCGTCAAGGCCTCCTTCGAGGGCATCGACATCGAGGCCGTCCACAAGTACAAGGACAAGGTCATCGGTGGCCTGCACAAGGGCCTGAGCGGGCTGATCAAGTCCCGCAAGATCACCGTCGTCGAGGGTGAGGGCAAGCTCACCGGCAAGGACGAGGTGACCGTCGACGGCAAGGTCTACAAGGGGAAGAACATCCTCCTGGCGACCGGCTCCAAGCCCAAGACCCTGGGCCTGGAGATCGACGGCGACAAGGTCATGACCAGCGACCAGGCCCTCGGCCTGAACCGCGTCCCCGAGTCCGTCATCGTCCTGGGCGGCGGTGTGATCGGTGTGGAGTTCGCCAGCGTGTGGCGCTCCTACGGCGCCGACGTCACCATCGTCGAGGCCCTCAAGCACCTGGTCCCCGTCGAGGAGGAGTCCAGCTCCAAGCTGCTGGAGCGGGCCTTCCGCAAGCGGAAGATCAAGGCCGAGCTGGGCACCCCCTTCGAGTCGGTCAAGACCACCGACTCCGGCGTGGTCGTCACCCTCCAGGGCGGCAAGACCCTGGAGGCCGAGGTCCTGCTGGTCGCCATCGGCCGCGGCCCGGTCTCCGAGGGCCTGGGCTACGAGGAGCAGGGCATCACCCTCGACCGCGGCTTCGTCAAGGTCGACGAGAACCTGCACACCGGTGTCGGGAACATCTACGCCGTCGGCGACCTGATCCCGACCCTCCAGCTGGCCCACGTCGGCTTCGCCGAGGGCATCTTCGTCGCCGAGCAGATCGCCGGGCAGAACCCGCCGGCGATCGACTACGACGGCGTCCCCCGGGTCACCTACTGTGAGCCCGAGGTCGCCTCCGTCGGTCTGACCACCCAGGTCGCCAAGGAGCGCGGTTACGACGTCGTCGAGATGAACTACAACCTCGCGGGTAACGGCAAGAGCCAGATCCTGCAGACCCAGGGCGCGGTCAAGGTCATCGCCGAGAAGGACGGCCCCGTTCTGGGCGTCCACATGGTCGGCAGCCGCGTCGGCGAGCTCATCGCCGAGGGACAGCTGATCTACAACTGGGAGGCCCTGCCCTCCGAGGTGGCCCAGCTGATCCACCCGCACCCGAGCCAGTCGGAGGCGTTGGGCGAGGCGCACCTCGCGCTGGCGGGCAAGCCCCTCCACGTCCACGACTGATCGCTTCACCAGGGGGCGGGCTCCAGGGCCCGCCCCCGCACACATCCGCGCTGCCCATCAAGGCTTGGGCAGGTATCCGCGCCCAGATCCAACGAGGAACCCATGCCGACTTCCGTTTCCATGCCCGCCCTGGGTGAGAGCGTCACCGAGGGGACCGTCACCCAGTGGCTGAAGAACGTGGGCGACACCGTCGAGGTAGACGAGCCGCTCCTTGAGGTCTCCACCGACAAGGTGGACACCGAGATCCCGTCCCCGGTGTCCGGTGTACTCACCAAGATCCTCGTCGACGAGGACGACACCGTGGAGATCGGCGCGGAGATCGCGATCATCGGTGGCGAGGGCGAGTCCGCCGACGCGCCGGCCGAGCCCGAGCCCGCCGCCGCTCCCGAGCCGGAGGCCGAGCCCGAGCCCGCCCCGGCCGCCGAGGAGCCCGCCCCCACGCCCGAGCCCGAGCCCGCTCCCGCGAGCCCCGCGGCCACGGGCACCGGTACTCCGGTGGACATGCCCGCCCTGGGTGAGAGCGTCACCGAGGGGACCGTCACCCAGTGGCTCAAGAGCGTGGGCGACACCGTCGAGGTGGACGAGCCGCTGCTCGAGGTCTCCACCGACAAGGTGGACACCGAGATCCCGTCCCCGGTCGCCGGTGTGCTCACCGAGATCCTGGTGGCCGAGGACGAGACGGTGGAGATCGGCGCCCGTATCGCCCTGATCGGCGGCTCCGCCTCCGCTCCCGCCGCTCCCGCCGAGTCCGCTCCCGCTCCGGCCGCCCCGAAGCCCACGAGCGCCCCCGCCCCGGCCACGCCTGCTCCCGCCGCACAGGAGCAGGACTCCGAGGGGGGCCCGTCCGTGGACGTCGAGACGCTGAGCGGGACCGGTCGCGCCTCCGGCACCGACGCCGTGACCGAGGCCTACGTGACCCCGCTGGTCCGCAAGCTCGCCGGCGAGCACCGTGTCGACCTGAGCCGTGTCACCGGTACCGGCGTGGGCGGTCGCATCCGCAAGCAGGACGTGCTCAAGGCCGCCGAGGCCCGGAGCTCGGCCGCCGCCGCTCCGCGCCGGACCGGCTCGGACACGTCGCTGCGCGGGCGCACCGAGAAGCTGACGCGTCTGCGTCTGTCCATCGCCGACCGCATGGTGGAGTCGCTGCACGTCTCCGCCACGACCACCCAGGTCATCGAGGTCGACGTCACCAAGATCGCGCGCCTGCGCACCCAGGCCGCGGCCGACTTCACCAAGCGTGAGGGCGTGGACCTGGACTTCTTCCCGTTCTTCGCGCTGGCCGCGGTGGAGGCCCTCAAGGCCCACCCCGAGGTCAACGCGGTGATCGACAGCCAGGCCCAGACGGTGACCTACCACGACATCGAGAACCTGGCGATCTCGGTGGACACCGAGCGCGGTCTGCTCGCCCCGGTCGTCAAGGACGCCGGTTCGCTGAACCTGGGCGGTCTGGCCCGGACCATCACCGACCTGACCGAGCGGGCCCACACCGCCGTTCTGAGCCCGGACGAGCTGGTCGGCGGTACCTTCACCATCACCGACACCGGCCACACCGGCGCCCTGTTCGGCACCCCGATCATCAACCAGCCCCAGGTCGCGATCCTGGGCGCGGGCGCGGTCGTCAAGCGCCCGGTCGTGGTCGAGGACTCCGCCATGGGCGGCGAGGTCATCGCGGTCCGGTCGATGGTCTACCTGTCGATGGCCCACGACCACCGTCTGATCGACAGCGCCGACGCCGGCCGCTTCCTCCAGACGGTCAAGGCCCGTCTGGAGGAGGGCGCCTTCGAGAGCGAGCTCGGTCTGGCCTGATCAGGGCCTCGATCCGCTCCGTGTGAGCCGGGCCCGGCCCGGGTACCGTCCGTGGTACCCGGGCCGGGCCCTTTCGTGTACGTACGGGATCCACCGTCCGGAGTGGCCGGGGTCTCCTCGCACCCGGTTGACCTCAACCGAACTCCAGGTTCTAACGTGGCAGGGTACGTCCACAGCGAGCGTCCCACCGGCAAAGGACCCCCATGTATCGAGAGAACCTTCGAATCGCGGTCGTCCTGGGAGGCGACCATCGAGGGCGTACGGGACCCCGCGTCTCCTCCTGGTTCCTCGACCTGCTGACGGCCCGTCCCGGGGTGGAGATCGACGTCCTGGACGTGGCCGAGCACCGGGGCGACGGGCACGGCACCCCTTCGGAGCTCTTCTCCGCCTCGGTGGCGGCCGCCGACGGCTTCGTCGTGGTCACCCCGGAGTACAACCACGGCTATCCGGGACCGTTGAAGAGCGCCATCGACTCCGCCCGTCGGGAGTGGTTCGCCAAGCCGGTCGCCTTCGTCTCCTACGGGGGCATGTCGGGCGGCCTGCGCGCGGTGGAGCAGTTGCGGACGGTCTTCGCCGAACTGCACGTGACCTCGGTACGCACCTCGGTGAGCCTGCACAACGCCCGGGAGATGTTCGCCGACGGCGCCGTCTCGGGGGAACGCGGCGCGGGTGCCGCGGCGGCCGTGGCGGAGATGCTGGACCAACTGACGTGGTGGGCGCTCTCCCTGCGCGAGGCACGCGATCGCCGCCCCTTCCCCGGTTAGCGGAAAAGGGCCGGAAAAGGTGGACGGGGCGGCGCCGTAACGGCACCGCCCCGCCTTTCTACCCCACCAATCACCATCCCCTGATGATCCCCATCATCAAAGGTCTGTGGTCGGGCGCACCACCGCCTGAACGGCGGATGGTCGCCCACAGTGCCTCCGCGATGACGCGGAGTTCCATGTCCCACTCCTCAACCTAGAAGACCCGGCCCCTCCCCGCAGAGGTTTCACCGAAAAAGCCGGAGAAAAATTCGAACGACCTCGACGGCAACGGGTAGACCCTCGTCATGCGAGTGGCGATCACGGGTGCGACAGGGCTGATCGGCCGGGCACTGACCACGTCCCTCCTCTCGGACGGGCACACGGTCGTGCGGCTGGTACGCCGACCTCCCCTCGACGGAGGGGCCCCGGGCCTGGAGGAGGCCGAGTGGCGGGCCGAGCAGGGGCGTGTGGACTCCGTGGCCCTACGGGGAACGGACGCGGTGGTGCATCTGGCGGGCGCCCCCGTGGTCGCGAGGCCCTGGGCCCGTCGCAGACATGAGCTCGTCCATCGCAGCAGGGCGCACTTCACCCGGGAGCTGTGCCGGGCCCTGGCGGGCATGGACCACCCGCCTCCCCGCCTCCTGAGCGCCTCGGGGGTGCACTACTACGGGCGGACCGGGAGCACCGTGGCCGTGGAGGGCCACCCGCCGGGCCGGGGCTTCCTGTCCCGGGTGTGCCGCGACTGGGAGGAGGCCACCCTTCCCGCGGAGGAGGCCGGGATGTCGGTGGCCCATCTGCGCACCGGACTGGTCCTGGCCCGCGAGGGCGGGCTGCTGCGGACCCTGGTCCCGTTACAGCGGATGGGTCTGGGCCGTCGCCTGGGCCCCGGCGACCAGTACCTGACCTGGATCTCCCTGACCGACCAGGTGGGCGCCATCCGTTTCCTGCTGGACCGTCCGGACCTCACCGGGCCGGTGAACCTCTGCTCCCCCGAGCCCGTCGGCAACGCGGCCTTCTGCCGCGAGCTCGGCCGCGCCCTGGGCCGCCCCGCGCTCCTCCCGATCCCCGCCGCCCTGGTACGCGCGGCCCTGGGAGGGCCGGCCGAGGAGAGCGTCCTCCTCGATCTGAGGGCGCACCCCCAACGTCTGGAGAAGGCCGGGTATTCCTTCTCGTTCCCCATGGTCGATCGTGCTCTTTCCGACATCCTGACCCACCCTCGACCCTCGACCGGGGCGTAAGGTGGTGGTGTGAATGATCTCGTTTACGCATGGCTGGGCGATGCTCCCGTCCCCTACCACCAGGGCTGGGATCTCCAGAAACGGCTCCACCAGAGTCGTGTCGCCGACGAGGTGGCCGACACCGTCCTCCTCCTGGAGCACGAGCCCGTGTACACGGCGGGCAAGCGCACCGGGAGGTGGGATCGTCCCATCACCGACCCCGGCGCTCCCGTCGTGGACATCGATCGGGGCGGCAAGATCACCTGGCACGGCCCCGGACAGCTCACGGTGTACCCCATCGTGCGGCTGGCCCAGCCGATAGACGTGGTCGCCTATGTTCGCATGTTGGAGGAGGCCGTCATCCGCACCATCGCGGAGTACGGCCTGACCGGCAGGCGGGTGGAAGGGCGCAGCGGGGTCTGGCTCGACGCCGACCCCGAGCGCGGTCTGATCGAGCGCAAGATCTCGGCGATCGGCTGTCGTATCGCCCGCGGGGTCGGTATGCACGGATTCGCCCTCAACTGCGACAATGACATGTCGTGGTTCGATCGGATCGTCCCTTGCGGGATCACCGACGCGGGGGTCACCTCGCTCACCAGGGAGCTGGGGCGCACCGTCACCGTCGCCGACGTGCGACCGAGCCTCGAACGCCACCTGGCCGATGTCCTCGGCGCGTCGGACTACAGCCACACCGACGGCGCCGGGATGCTCTCCGTCGCCACCGCCCGATGATGACAGACCACACCATGAGCCAGCCCCCACCGGGACACGATGCCCGAACCGAGGGCGAGAGGGTCCCCGTCACAGGGGTACAGAAGGGAACGGGTTCGCGTTGACCATCGCTCCTGAGGGCCGCAAGCTGCTGCGCGTGGAGGCGCGTAACAGCGAGACCCCCATCGAGAGAAAGCCGCCGTGGATCAAGATCAAGGCGCACATGGGGCCCGAGTACACCGAGCTCCAGTCCCTGGTCAAGGGTGAGGGCCTGCACACCGTCTGTCAGGAGGCGGGCTGCCCCAACATCTACGAGTGCTGGGAGGACCGCGAGGCCACCTTCCTCATCGGCGGCGACCAGTGCACGCGCCGATGCGACTTCTGCCAGATCGCCACCGGCAAGCCGACCGCCCTGGACAAGATGGAGCCGCTCAAGGTCGCCACCTCCGTCCAGAAGATGGAGCTGCGCTACGCCACCATCACCGGTGTGGCCCGCGACGACCTGGAGGACGGCGGCGCCTGGCTCTACGCCGAGACGGTCCGCAAGATCCACGAGCTCAACCCCGGCACCGGTGTCGAGCTGCTGATCCCGGACTTCAACGCCGAGCCCGACCAGCTCGCCGAGGTCTTCGGATCGCGTCCGGAGGTCCTGGCGCACAACGTGGAGACCGTGCCGCGGATCTTCAAGCGCATCCGTCCGGGCTTCCGCTACGAGCGTTCCCTCAAGGTCATCACCGAGGCGCGCGACTACGGTCTGGTCACCAAGTCGAACCTGATCCTGGGCATGGGCGAGACCCGTGAGGAGATCAGCGAGGCCATGCGCGACCTCCACGAGGCCGGCTGCGACCTGCTGACCATCACCCAGTACCTCCGTCCGTCCAAGCTGCACCACCCGATCGACCGCTGGGTGAAGCCGCAGGAGTTCGTGGAGCTGGGCAAGGAGGCCGAGGAGATCGGCTTCGCCGGTGTCATGTCCGGTCCGCTGGTGCGTTCCTCCTACCGAGCGGGAACGCTGTACAAGCAGGCCCGCGAGAAGCGTGACGCCGAGGCCGCGACCGCCGCGAACGGGACATGACGATCGATACGCCCGAGTCGTGATCAAGCTGGAACGGTGGCCCGCGGGCCACCGTTCCGCATGTGGGCGCGCGGACACATATCCTGGTGGTTCCAGGGCGCCCGTTTCGTGGCGCCGGGAGGCGCCGCATCGAAGGTCGACCGCGAAGAGGAGGCAAGGCAGCTCAGGGATCTCCTTCCCCACCGATCAACTCGGTGTGCGCTGCCTGAAAGCACGATGGCGAAGAAGTCCGACACCACGTCCGCCGGTAAGGGTGACGCGAAGCAGCCGGGCCGGTTGAAGCAGATCGGCATGGTCGCCAAGGTCGTCCATCAGCAGAGTCCGCGTACGATCCCGCTCGCGATCACCGTCGCGGTCGTGATCCTCGCGATCTTCATCGGTATCGGCATCTGGACCGGTTCCTGGATCATCTGGCCGCTGACCGGTCTGCCCGTCGCCTTCCTGGTCGGCTTCATCATGTTCACCCGCTCGGCCCAGCGCGTGCAGTACAAGATGCTGGACGGCCGTCTGGGCGCCGGTATGGCGATCCTGGAGAACATGCGCGGCAACTGGGTGGTCGAGCCCGGTGTCGCCGCCAACAAGCAGATGGACGTGGTCCACCGCGTCGTGGGCCGTCCCGGCGTCATCCTCGTCGGCGAGGGCGACCCCGGCCGTCTGCGCGGCCTGATCGCGGGCGAGAAGAAGCGTGTGGCGCGCGTCGCCCACGACACGCCCATCTACGACTTCAAGGTCGGCAACGGCGAGGACCAGGTCCCGGTGTCCAAGCTCCAGCGGACCCTGGTGAAGCTGCCCAGGAACCTGGACAAGGCCGGCACCGCCGAGCTGAACTACCGGCTCAAGGCGCTGCCCGCCGCGATGCAGATGCCCAAGGGCCCCATGCCCAAGGGCGCCAAGCTGCCCAAGGGCATGCGCGGCCAGAGCGGCGGCACCGCCTGATCACGACCGTGCTCGCATGAGCTCTCACGGCGACCTTCGGGGCCGTCGCACCGATCGGTGCGACGGCCCCGTTCTCATGCGCCGGTCCCGGGTTCCGGCTCGTAGTCGATGAGGTCTCCGGGAAAGCAGTCCAGCTCCCGGCAGAGGGACGCCAGGGTGGAGAAGCGGATCGCCCTGGCCCGCTGGTTCTTGAGCACCGACAGGTTGACGATGGTGACACCGACCCGTTCGGCCAACTCGGTGAGGGTCATCCCGCGCTCGGCCAGGATCCGGTCCAGGTGGATCCTGATCCCGGTGGTCTCCTCCGGCGGCATCAGACGAGGCCTTCGACGTCGTGACGCAGCCGCGCGCCCCGTCGGAAGATCTCGGCGAGCGCCGCCAGGATCAGACCGACCAGGACCAGGGGCACCGTCCCGCCCTCCAGACCGAAGGTGAACGTGAGGGAGGGGTCCGTTCCCAGGGCCCGGCTCTCCAGCACCGCACCGGTGACCCCGGCGCAGGCCGGGACCAGGAGGGAGCCGGTGATCACCGTGAGGGCGACGGTGTAGGCGCGGCGCACGTTGGCGGCTGAGAACGGGTCCCCCTCGCGCAGGGACGGGAGCATGCGCAACAGCAGGTAGGCGACCAGGCCGATGGCCAGGGTCGTGAGCAGCGCGGGGGCCACGAGGAGCAGGCGTTCGCCCACCGAGGGGTCGTGGAAGACGAGCACCATCCGCTCGACCCCCTCGATGGTGACGTTCCCGTGGGGGACGACCCCCGTCACGGAGGTCGAGGCCTCGGAGGGCAGGGGCCTGGTGAGCAGGTCGAGTCCGGCCCTGCTGTCGGCACGGACGAAACCGAGCCCCCAGACCACCAGGAAGAGCCCGTGCAGAGCCTGGAGCGCCAGGAAGACGGCGAGGACGAAGGTGAGGATCACGGAGTCCGTCCGTGACCAGAGCAGTACGTGTCGGCGACTCATGGCACCACTTTCTTATCGATCATCGATATTAACGATAAACGATAATTTCTGGGCTCGGGACGGGGCCCCGGGTGGTCCGGGAACGCCGCGGGGGCGGGACCCCCGTTCGGAATCTCCGCCCCCGCGACCGCCGCGTCGTTCTCAGTCGCAGCTCACCTTGTCCGCCGCCGCGCTGTTGGTCTCCAGACCGTCCAGGACGTCGCCGCCGGACCCCCCGGACCCTTCGCCGCCGCCACCGCCGACACCGGACACCCCGGACCAGTCGGCGCCCATCACCAGCTCCAGGTCATCGCCCAGAGTGGGCTCCTCGACGACCTCCGCGCCACCGGTCAGGGCCGAGGCCAGGAGTTCGGCCTCCCCGTCCAGCCCCGCACCGTGGTAGACGGTCGTGGCCTCGGGGGCGCGCAGCTCGGGGTTGCCGGTACCGACGACACCGAAGCCCTCGGCCGCCAGCAGCGGTTCGACCTGCGCCCCCAGCCCGTCGATGCCGGTGTTGTTGAGCAACGTCAGGGAGACGTCGGAGGGCTCGACCTCGCTCTCCTCCTCCGAGGAGTCGGAGTCGTCGGAGCCCTCCTCCGGGTCCTCGGTGAGCTCACCGGCGGCCACCGCCGAGAAGAGCTCGGAGGCGTCGGGCTCCATGAGCTCGACCTTGTCCGGGTTGGGCTGGTAGTCCATGACGGGGGCGGTGACCATGTTCATCCGGCCCAGGTCGACCTCGCGCATCGCCGCGGCCAGCTCGGCCATCTTGGCGTTGTTGAACTGATCGTCGGTCACGAGGCTGTCGGTGACCGAGTCCAGGAACCCGGCGAGGTTGCCCGGACTGGTGAGGATGTCGCCCGAGGTGACCTCGCGCAGGATGGCGCCCATCATGCGCTGCTGGTTCTCGATCCGCCCCAGGTCGCTCCCGGTCTCCGTACTGTCCCGGGACCGGGCCAGGCCCAGCGCCTGCTCACCGTTGAGCCGCTGGGTCCCCGCGTCCAGGGTCAGATGCGCCTTGGGGTCGTCGATCGCCTCGGGGACGCACATCTCGATACCGCCGACGGAGTCGACGATCTGCTCGAAGCCCGCGAAGTCCACCAGGACCAGGTGGTCGAGGTGGATCCCGGTGACGGTCTCCACGGTATTGCCCTGGCAGTCCATCCCGCCGTAGGTCATGGCGTGGTTGATCTGGTCGACACCGCCGGCCCAGCCCTCGCCCTCCTCGCCGGGGTCGCACGGGGGGATGTCGACCATCGTGTCGCGCGGCAGGTTGACCATGGTCACCCCGCCCTGGTCGACGTCGATGCTGACGACGACCAGCACGTCCGGGCGGATGCCGTTGAGGTCGTTGTAGGCGGCGTCCTCCCCCGCCCTCTCGTCGGTGCCCAACAGGAGGATGTTGTTCACACCGTCGACCTGGGCGGGGCGATCGCCCCAACCATCGGGGTCCACATGGGCGGTCTGGATACCGAGGACGTCCTGGTAGAAGCCGTAGCCCACCAGACTTCCCGCGATGACCACGCCGGTCATCGCGCAGGCCGCCCACTTGCCGAGGGTCATCTTGGCGGCGACGGCGGCCGTAGACACGTTTCTTGGGGCCAACAGGGCACCTGCGATCCGTTCCGGGGCACGAGAGGGAGTGTCCGACCTGAGGGGGACCCGCCCCGGAGCTCGTTCCCCGGTCGGGTAATCGGACGTAACCCACCGGATGGTACCGGAACGGTCTCACCGTGTCAGATCCCGGTCATCGGCACGGCCCGCCCCACCCCCACTCCGACAGAGGGCGAAATCGCAGGTCATGGACGTGAGACGACGCCGGCGCCCCGAAGGACACCGACGTCGCCACCTCGATCCGCGAACCCTTAGCAGGCGCTCTCGGGCGCCTCCTCGGCGGTGACCCCGCCCAGGTCGTCGGTGATGGACAGATCGGTCTCGGCCGAGGAATCCCCGACGAAACCGTTCCAGTCGGCGCCGGCCACCAGCTCGAGGGTCTGCTCCAGCCCCTCGGCCTCCTCGATCTGGGCGTTCTCGAGGGTGCCGGCCAGCAGCTCGGCGGCGGCCTTGTCGTCGGGGCCGTAGTAGACGGTGGTGGCGTCGGGGACCCGGATCTCGGGGTTCCCCGTACCCGTGACCACGTAACCCTCCTGGGCCAGGACCGCCTGGATCTCCAGGGCCAGCCCGTCGATCCCGGTGTTGTTGAGGATCTCGACGGAGACCTCCTCGGGGGCCACCGGACTCTCGTCCGTCTCCTTGTCCGAGGAACCCGCGTCGTCGCCCCCGGACAGGTCGACCCCGGCGTTGATCGCCTCGAACAGCTCCGAGGCCTGGGGCTGGCTCATCATGATGCGGTTCTCGTCGTCGGGGTGCGCCCCGTTGGGGACGGTGACGAACTGGACCTTGCCCAGGTCGACCTCGCGCATCGAGATGGCGATGTCGGTCATGGTCTCGACGGTGAGCTCGTCGTCGGTGGTGATGGAGTCGGTCACGGCTCCCAGGAAGTTGGTGATCGTCACCGGGTTGGTCATGACCTCGCTGCTGAGGACCTCGCGCAGCATGGCGCCCATGAACTCCTGCTGACGGTCGATCCTGGACAGGTCGCTGCCGTCGCCCTGCGCGTAGCGGGAACGCACGAAGCCCAGGGAGTCCTCGCCGTCGAGCCTCTGGAGACCGGCCTCCAGCGTCAGGTGCGCCTTGGGGTCGTCGACCGGTTCGGGGATGCACATCTCCACGCCGCCGATGGCGTCCACCATGTCCTTGAACCCGACGAAGTCCATCATGATGAAGTGGTCCAGGTGGACACCGGTGACCTGCTCGACCACCTTCCACTGGCACCCCACCCCGCCGACGGTCATCGCGGAGTTGATCATGCCCTGGTGCGGGGACATGCCCTCGTAGCCCTCGCTCGGCTCACAGGCCGGCATGTCGACCATGAGGTCGCGGGGCAGGTTGACCAGGGTGGCGGCCCCGTTGTCCACGTTGACGCTGACGATGAGCATCGTGTCGGGGCGTTCGCCCTCGGCCACGCCGTAGTCGGCGTTCTCGCCGGAACGGACGTCGGAACCGATCACCAGGAGGTTCATGACCCCCTCGACGCTGGTGGGCCGATCCCACTCGTCGGTGTCGACCCGAGTGGTCGTGATGTTGCCGATCAGGCCCTGGTACCAGCCGTACCCGCCGAGCCCGGCGATGATGGTGAGCGCGGTCGCGATACAGGCGACCCAGTGCCCGGTGGACAACCGTGCGGCGCCCAGGGCGCCGGAGGCGCGGGGGGCGGATCGTTTTCCAGCCATGCGAACCTTCGGATGCGAAGAGACCTAGAGGGGGCGGGGTCAAGGCGGCCCACAGGTCGCGGCCCCGGGAAAGCTGTGAACGGATGCTAACAGCCGTACGGAAGAGGTACTGAACGCTTCGGTGGAGGATCCGACGCCGGGAGAGACGTGCCGTATTCGATCAGTAACGAGTGGTGATCGTCCCGGCGGCCCGGTCGTGCAGGCCGCGAGTGTCGCGATCGTACACCACGGCCGGGATGACCAGGCAGAGGAGCAGGGTACGCGCGGTCATGGACAGGAACCAGGGCCAGGTGCGCTCCCCCGTGGCCGTGATGCCGACGCCGACGATCCGCCGCCCGATCGTTGTACCGAAAAGGGTCAGCAGGACGATGTTCATCGCCGCGAACACCACCAGAGTGGACAGGGTGGTGAAGTTGGTCAGGGCCAGGGCCTCCTCCTCACCGCCGGAGGCGGCGGCCGCGGCCAGGTCCTGTCCGATCAGCCCGAGGGAGACGGCGCCCCACACCAGCAGGACGGCCAGGCCCCAGTCCAGCGCCAGGCCGACCAGACGTCGCATGACCCCGGGGACCGAACCGGGACCGTTCTCGGGCAGGCCGAGCCGGTTGCCCCGGTAGCGGAAGTCGTCGTCGGGGGTGGCGGCCGACCGGCTCTTGTCACTCATGTCATTCACGGTATAGGCACGTCGTGGGCGCGCGTACGCGGGTCGAGGGGGCCGGTGCGATACCGGTCTCGCACCGGGGTGGCGATGGTCACCGGCAGACCCCGGGAACATCCCGTTTCACCCGTGGAACACGCGGAACCAGCAGGTGGAAGGACACATCGCCCGCGGACGGCCGGCTCCGTAACATGCAGGAAACAATCGAGACATGGCGTGGAAATCACGCGCTCATAGCTTCGAAGAGAAGCCGGGAGACGGTGCGGCCCGACCCCTGAGGGGCCGGAGGGCCGCCGTCTCAGCCACCTGCACGGAGGTTCCGTTTTGTTCAGCAGCGTCGATGAGGTGCTCGCTTACATCCGCGACGAGGACGTCAAGTTCCTCGACGTCCGTTTCTCGGACCTGTTCGGGGGTGTGAACCACGTCACCCTTCCGGTGGAGAACGTCGACGAGTCCACGTTCACCGAGGGCCAGATGTTCGACGGCTCCTCGATCCGCGGCTTCCAGGCCATCCACGAGTCCGACATGCTGCTGCTCCCCGACCTGAGCACCGGCGTCCTCGACCCGTTCCGCAAGCACAAGACGTTGAACATGACGTTCTTCGTCCACGACCCGCTCACCCTGGAGTCCTACAGCCGCGACCCGCGCAACATCGCGCGCAAGGCCGAGGCCTACCTGCGCGGCTCCGGTGTGGCCGACACGGCGTTCTTCGGTCCCGAGGCCGAGTTCTACATCTTCGACGACGTCAAGTTCGAGACGCGTTCGAACACCGGCTACTACGAGATCGACTCCATCGAGGGCGCCTGGAACACCGGCTCCTCCATCGAGGGCGGCAACCGCGGCTACCGTCCGCGCTACAAGGGCGGCTACTTCCCGGTCGAGCCGGTCGACCACTACAGCGACCTGCGCTCGGACATGGTCCGCGCCCTGATCGACGCCGGCATCGAGGTCGAGCTCCAGCACCACGAGGTCGGCACCGCCGGGCAGGCCGAGATCGGCATCAAGTTCGGCACCCTCCTGAGCTCGGCCGACCAGATCCAGCTCTACAAGTACATCGTGAAGAACGTCGCCAACGAGGCCGGCAAGACCGCGACGTTCATGCCCAAGCCGCTCTTCGGCGACAACGGCTCCGGCATGCACTGCCACCAGAGCCTGTGGAAGGACGGCGAGCCGCTCTTCTTCGACGAGTCCGGCTACGGTCAGCTCTCCGACATGGCCCGCCACTACATCGGCGGTCTGCTCAAGCACGCCCCGGCGCTGCTGGCCTTCACCAACCCGACGGTGAACTCCTACCACCGTCTGGTGCCGGGTTACGAGGCCCCGATCAACCTGGTCTACAGCCAGCGCAACCGTTCGGCCTGCATCCGTCTGCCGCTCACCGGGTCCAACCCCAAGGCGAAGCGGATCGAGTACCGCGTTCCGGACCCCTCGGCCAACCCGTACCTGGCCTTCTCCGCCATGCTGATGGCCGGTCTGGACGGTATCCGCAACAAGATCGAGCCGCCGGAGCCGGTCGACAAGGACCTCTACGAGCTGCCCCCGGCCGAGGCCGAGGCCATCGAGACGGTCCCCGCGTCCCTGGACGCGGCCCTGGAGGCCCTGGAGAACGACTACGAGTTCCTCCTGGAGGGCGGGGTCTTCACCAAGGACCTGATCGACACCTACATCGACTACAAGCGCACCGAGGAGATCGAGTCGCTGCGCCTGCGCCCGCACCCGCGTGAGTTCGAGCTCTACTACGACGTCTAAGGACGTACGACGCCGGACGCGCGCCCTCCCTTCCGGAGGGCGCGCGTCCGGCGTTCGCGGTCACTCGATGAGGGCCTCGGCGGCGTCGACGAGGAGCTCGTCCATCTCCTCCTCGGTGAGGGCCTGGTCGATGTCGTCCCTGCCGATCGACATGGCCGCGACGAACACCCCGCCGGGCAGATGCAGGAGGGCGCCGCGTCCGGTGTCGACCTCTCCCATGTCACTGATCTCCAGGAGACCGCCCAGCTCGCTCGCCCGGTCGGTCAGGTACAGCTCCCGGTCCTGTGACTCGGCCACGACCTCGTAGTTGTCCTCGATGTCGGGCATGTCGGCCAGCGTGAAGCCCTCCGAGTAGACCAGGTTCACGCCGTTCTGGGCCTCATGGCTTCCGAAGAGGCAGCGGATCCCGCCCTCATCGGTCGTCTCCTCGTTGACCCGTTCCACGTCGGCGGGCTGGTAGTCCCGTACGACGTCGAGGGCGCCCGCCGCGTCGCAGTCCTCGGGGAAGGCGAACTCCGGCGGGACCTCCTCGGCCTCGGTCGTCGGCTCCTCGTCCACGGCGGCCTCCTCCGTCGGGGCCGTCTCCTCCTCGGGGACGGCCTCCTCTCCGCCACAGGCCGTGAGAGCGAAGGTCACGGCGGCGGTGAGGGCCAGGAGGCGTGCGGGGCGGTGGGGCATGTCGGTCCTTCGATGTCGGGGGAGACCTCGTTCCTCCCCTACGATCCCGCCCGTCTCCGCCCCGTTCGATGACGTGGATCACCACCCGCCGCCACCCGGGCCCGCCGTTTCCGGCTCCTCCGGCTACCGTTGACGCGTGGCAAGGGACGGAAGAACCAACATGACAGCGGGCGCGCTCGCCCGACGCGGTTTCGGTGACAGCGTCCGGGCCTTGAGCCTGGTGACGGCGGCCGGGTTGGACACCTCGGACGACGTCGACGTCATCGGCGCCCTCGGTGCCGCCGCCGACCCCGACCAGGCCCTGTTGGGTCTGGTCCGGCTGTTGGAGACCTCTCCCGACCCCGACGAGGTGCGCTCCGCCCTGCGCCGGGAGTCGGATCTGAGGGAGCGTCTGTGCCGGGTGCTGGGGGCGGGCACGGCCCTGACCGACCACCTGGTGCGCCATCCCGAGGACTGGCGGGAGCTGCGCGGCGCCGACGCCGCGCGCACCCCTGAACCGGAGGAGGCGCGTCGAGGGCTGCTGCACACCGTCGGCGCCCATCCCGACGACGAGGCCCCGGTGGCCGACCCCGCCGTGGTGGAGGGTGACGGGGCGGATCCCTCCGCGACCCTGCGCCATACGCTGCGGGTCGCCTACCGCCGCCGTCTACTGCGTCTGGTCGGGCGGGACCTGACCGGGGTGAACTCGGTCGAGGAGGTCGCGGCCGAACTCTCCGACCTGGCCTCCTCCCTGCTGGACGCGGCGTTGGCGGTGGCCCGGTGGGAGTCCCCCGAGGACGCGGCGCTGTGCCGGCTGAGCGTGATCGGCATGGGCAAGTGCGGCGGGCGGGAACTGAACTACGTCAGCGACGTGGACGTCGTGTTCGTCGCCGAACCCGTCGGTGACGCGGACGAGCAGGCGGCCCTGCGCGCGGCCACCGGGCTGGCCACCGCGATGATGCGGATCCCGGCGGAGACCGACGCCGAGGGCACCTTGTGGGAGGTCGACCCGGCTCTGCGCCCCGAGGGCAGGAACGGCCCGCTGGTGCGGACCCTGGCGAGCCATGTGGCCTACTACGAACGGTGGGCCAAGACCTGGGAGTTCCAGGCCCTGCTCAAGGCCCGTCCGATCGCCGGGGACGTCGCCCTGGGGCGTGCCTACGGCGAGGCGATCTCCCCCATGGTGTGGGAGTCCTCCGGGCGCAAGGGCTTCGTGGAGGACGTCCAGGCGATGCGGCGCCGCGTGGTGGCGCACATCCCCACCGGCGAGGCCGAACGGGAGCTGAAGCTGGGGCCGGGCGGCCTGCGCGACATCGAGTTCTCCGTACAGCTCCTCCAACTGGTCCACGGACGCACCGACGAGCGGTTGCGTTCGGGCAACACCCTGCGCGCGCTGACGGCCCTGTCCGAGCACGGCTACGTGGGGCGCGGCGACGCGGCCGGACTCACCGAGGCCTACCGTTTCCTCCGCCGCACCGAACACCTGTTGCAGTTGGAGCGGCTCCGCCGGACCCACCTGATGCCCGATCCGGACAGCCCGGACGGCCCCGCCCGGCTGCGCGGTCTGGGACGGGCCCTGGGCTTCACCGCCGACCCGGTCCGGGAGCTGACCGAGGCCCGTAAGCGGGTGTCGGCCGAGGTGCGGCGTCTGCACGAGAAGCTCTTCTATCGGCCGCTGCTCAACGCGGTGGCCAAGCTTCCCGAGGGCGAGGCGCGGCTCTCCCCCGGACAGGCCGAGGACCGGCTGGGCGCCCTGGGGTTCGCCGATCCGCGCGGGGCGCTGCGGCACCTGGAGTCGTTGACGTCGGGGATCTCTCGAAGGGCGGCGATCCAACGCACCCTGTTGCCCGTGATGTTGGGCTGGTTCGCCGACTCCCCCGATCCGGACGCGGGCCTGTTGGGGTTCCGCCAGGTCAGCGAGGCGCTCGGCACCACCCCGTGGTACCTGAGGCTGCTGCGCGACGACGTGCGGGTGGCCGAGCGGATGGCGTGGCTGCTGGGAACCAGCCGTTACGTGACCGAACTCCTGCTGCGCGCCCCCGGGTCGGTGGCCACGCTGGCCGACGACGCCGATCTGCGGAGCCGTCCGCCCCGCACACTGATGGCCGAGGCGGACGCGGCGCTGCGCCGCTACGACACCCCGGAGGAGGCGGTGTCGGCGGTACGCGCCCTGCGCCGCCGGGAACTGCTGCGCACGGCCTCGGCCGACCTGCTCGGGGTCTCCTCCGTGGAGGAGGTCGGTTCGGCGTTGACCGATATCGCCGCCGTGACCATCGACGCCGCTCTGCGCGCCGCCTACAAGAAGGTGGTGGCCGACTTCGGGGGCGAGGAGCTCACCCGCGTGTGCGTGGTGGCCATGGGCCGGTTCGGCGGCGGTGAGCTGACCTACGCCAGCGACGCCGACGTGATCTACGTGCACGACCCGTTCCCCGGGGCGGACGGTGGCGAGGCCACCCGTCAGGCGATGGCGATCGTGCGAGAGCTCGCCCGGCTCCTGGAGATACCGCAGGCCGAGCCGCCATTGAAGCTGGACACCGATCTGCGTCCCGAGGGCCGGAGCGGGCCGGTCGTACGCACCCTGGACTCCTACGCCGCCTACTACCGGCGCTGGTCCCAGGTGTGGGAGAGCCAGGCCCTGCTGCGGGCGCGTCCGATCGCCGGCGACCACGGACTGCGTTCGGCCTTCCTCGCCCTGGTGGATCCCCTCCGGTATCCGGACGGGGGGATCGACACCTCGGCGGTGTTGGAGATCCGCAAGTTGAAGGCGCGCATGGAGGCCGAGCGGCTGCCGCGCGGGGCCGACCCGACCCTGCACACCAAGCTGGGACGGGGCGGGCTCTCGGACGTGGAGTGGGTGGCGCAGTCGCTCCAGCTCCGTCACGCCCACGAGCATCCCGACCTGCGGACGACCGGCACGTTGGAGACGCTGCGGGTCGCGGTCGCCCACGGTCTGTTGAGCGCCGAGGACGGCGTGGTCCTGGAGCGGGCCTGGCGGTTGGCCTCCCGCGTGCGGGGCATGGTGATGCTCGTACGCGGACGCCCCGGCGACTCGCTCCCCTCCGACCTGCGGGTGCGGGCCGCGTTGGGCGAGGCCATGGGCTACCGCGACTCCTCGGACGACGACGAGAGCGACGTCGAGGCGGAGGGGCCCGCCGAGCAGTTGACCGAGACCTACCTGCGCGCCACCCGGCGGGCCCGCGCGGTGATGGAGCGGGTCTTCTACGACGACTGAGGGCGAGCGGGGAGGACCACCGTGACGAGGAGTCCTCCCCCGGGGCGCGCCTCCAGGGTCAGGGTGCCGCCGTGGACGTCCACGACCCGGGAGACCAGGGCCAGTCCCAGACCGTGTCCCTCTCCGTCCCGGCGGGTCCGGCCCTCTCCTCGCAGGAAGGGTTCGGTGAGCCGGGCGACGCTCTCCGGTGACAGCGTCGCCCCGGTGTTCTCGGTGCGCAACACGGCCGAACCGTCCCGATCCCGATCGACCGAGACCCTCGCCCATCCTTCGCCGATGTTGTGCCGCAGCGTGTTGCGGACCAGGTTGTCGGCCAGCCGCAGCAGCAGTTCGGCGTCTCCGGTCACCGGCGCGGCGCGAAGGTCGGATCGCAGATCGACGCCGCGCCGCCGGGCCTCCTCCGCTGCCTCCTCGACGGCCTGACCGACGGGATCGGCCAGGTCCAAGGGGCGGGCCGCGGCGGTGACGGCGTCGACGTCGGCCAGCCGCAGCAGCGCCTCGGTGAGGTCGACCGCTCGGGCGTTGACCCTGGACAGGCGCTCGATCAGGGCGGGGTCGTGGCCGGGCTCTCTGCGGGCCACGTCGAGCATGGTGGCGGTGATCGCCAGCGGGGTGCGCAGTTCGTGCGAGGCGTTGGCGGCGAACCTCTCCTGGACGGCGAAGGCGTCCTGGAGACGGTCGAGCATGTGGTCGAAGGCGTCCGCCAGCCGACGGAACTCGTCGTCGGGCCCTTCCAGACGGATCCGGTGGTCCAGGCCGCCGGCGGCGACGGCGCGGACCGCGGCGTCGATGCGGCGTAGTGGCCGCAGCACCCAGCCGGCCAGAAGCCAGCCACCGCCGAGACCGATGACGGCCAGCGCGGCCAGGACCCACAGTGAGACGTCCACGAGGGCGGAGAGGATCTCCCCTCGGGAGGTGATCCCGACATCGGAGAGGCTGGGGTCGGAGCTGGTCAGCGGGTAGTCGGGGATGAAGCGGACGACGACGTAGACGCCGACCAGGATCGCCGCCCCGGCCACGACCAGGAACGCCGCGTAGCCCAGGGTGAGACGGAGACGGGCGCTGACCGGCAGCCCCGGACGCCGGGGCGCCCGGCTCATCGTTCCCGCTCCGGGTCGACCAGGCGGTAGCCGACACCGGGGACGGTGACGATCGGGTCCGGGTCGCCCAACACCCTGCGCAGGTGCGAGACCGCGACCCGGGGCGCGGTGGTGAAGGGGTCGGCGTGCTCGTCCCACACCTTCTCCAACAGGGTCTCGGCGGTGACCACGGCCCCGTCGGCGCGCATCAGCAGTTCGAGGACGGCGAACTGTTTACGCGGCAGCCGCAGGGGACGACCGCCCCGGTGGGCCTCCCGACGGTAGGGGTCCAAGCGCAGGTCGCCGCAATGGAGCACCGGATCGACGGCGGTGGCCGGGCGGCGGGCCAGGGCGCGCAGACGCATCACCAGTTCCTCCAGGGCGAACGGCTTGGTGAGGTAGTCGTCGGCCCCCAGCGAGAAACCGTCGACCTTGTCCCGCAGCCGGCCCGCGGCGGTGAGCATGATGATCCGGGTTCCGGGATGGTCGCGGACCAGGACGGCGCACACCTCGTCGCCGTGGGTCCCGGGGATGTCCCGGTCCAGGACGACGGCGTCGTAGTCGTTGACGGCCACGCGCTCCAACGCCCGGTCTCCGTCGAGCGCGATGTCGGCGGCGATGGCCTCCTGGCGCAGACCCGCTTGAAGGGCCTCGGCCATGTAGGGCTCGTCCTCGACGACCAGTACGCGCATGCCGTGTCCTCCCTCGTCGGCGGCCTCCCCGGCCGCCCGGTCCCGAGTCTAGGGACGCACCCTGTTGCGGAAGTGTTGCGTGATCACTCGACACGGACGCAACGCCCCTCTTGATGGTCTGGCCCCGCACGTCGGGCACCGGCCCGGCTCCGAACGAAGGGGGAGACCCGTGGGTGCGGTACACCGTCGGACGATGATCGCGGCCCTGGCGGCCGTGTTGGCGGCCGGAGGCTGCGCGGCCCCGCCGGAGGGTGTCGAGGGCGGCGGTGCCCTGCTGGTGCTGCCGGGACCGGTGGGCGGATCCGACGAACCGACCGAGGCCGACGGGTACGTTCCGGTCGGCGAGGGGCTGGAGGTCGACGCCGACGTCCCCGCGTTGACCGGACTGGATCCGAAGCTGCTGGCCGCGGTGCGAGAGGCCGCGGCGGACGCCCTGGACTCCGGGGTCGACGTGGTGATCGTCACCGGGGGCTGGCGGAGCGAGCGCTATCAGGAACACCTGTGGGAGGAGGCGCTGCGCGAACACGGCGACGAGGAGGAGGCTCGCCGGTGGGTGGCCGCTCCCGACACCTCCTCCCACGTTCACGGGGACGCCGTGGACATCGGGTACACGAACGCGGCGGACTGGTTCTCCCGCTTCGGGTACGAGTACGGGCTCTGTCAGACCTACGCCAACGAGATGTGGCACTACGAGCTGACCGTCGACCCCGGGGAGCCGTGCCCGCCCCCGCTCGCCGACGCCTCCGAGGAACGCGGAGGCGCCCCCGACCACGAGAATCGAGGGCGCTGAGGGGCGTGGATCAGCCGCGACCCCAGGTGACCGCGGCGGCGGGGCCGACCCGGTTGTCACCGGGCTCCCAGTCGGCGGTGCCGTCGGTGTCCACACGGACGAGTTTCCACTCGGCGTCGGGGGCGATGTCGACGTTCCCCCGCCACTCGGGATAGGCGTCGGCGTCCGTGCTCAGGCGCACCCCGTTCGCGGGCTCCCAGGAGCCGAGTTCGGGGGTCGAACCGACCACGTGGACCTCCTGACCGGGACGGGTCTCGACGGTCGCGGTCAGGGTCCCCGGCTCGCCGGGCCCCTCTCCCCCGCCGTCGCACCCTTCCTCGCACTCGCCGCCCACGTGCAGGGCCAGGGCGCCCTCGTCGAGAACGGTGGCGGTGACCCGGCCGTCGGCGACCGTGGCGGTGCCCGGGCCGGCGGCGTTGTCGTAGGCGCCGTCGGGCAGGGAGGTCGGGGCGCTCAGCGACCAGGCCTGACCTGAGGCGTTGAAGGCCGCGAAACCGGTCTCGCCCCGGTCGAAGGCCACGCGCGCCGACCCGTCGCGCAGGCGCTCGGTCAGGTCGGTGCCCTCCACCGCGTTGCGGAAGGAGACCATGCCGGCGACGGTCTCGTTCCGGTGCTCGCAGACCCAGTCGCTCCCCGAGCAGTCGCTGTCGGCGGTGATCCATCCGGCCGGGTTGCCGTCGACCTCGCCGATGCTGGGCGGCCCCTCGCTCACGTTGCCCCGGAAGTCGTAGCTCGACATCACCACGGGCGTTCCGTAGGGGTGGGCGAGCATGAAGGCGGTGGCCAGGTGGTAGCGGTCGCCGTCGAGGTAGGTGAGGGTCGGCTCGTAGCGCTGGGTGTCGTGGTTGTCGACGAAGACCACCGACTCGTCACCGGTGAGCCCGCCGAAGTCGGGCATCGAGGTCAGGTCGGCGATGTTCCCGTCGGCGAAGGACGACGCGAGATTGCGCTGGTGATCGAAGTTGGTGACCTGACCGTAGGGCGTGTACGCGGTGTAGGGGATCGTCTGGTCGCCGTAGACCTCGTGGTAGACGCGCGGGGCGCCGCCGAAGCCGGGGACCTCGTCCAAGGCGCCGATGATCGCGCCCATGTCGTCCTCGGGGACGTGCTTGGAGGCGTCCACGCGGAAGCCGCCGACCCCCAGGGCGACCAGCCCGTTGAGGTAGCGGACGATCTGTGCCCGGACCTCGGGGTCACCGGTGTTCAGGTCGGCGAGTCCGAGGAGCTGACAGTTCTGCACCTCCTCCTTGTCCTGCCAGTTCTCGATCGTCTCGTAGCAGGGGCCGAAGTCCTCGTAGGTGTAGGAGGCCTCGCCGTCGCCGAACAGGTCGGGGTACTCGTACAGTTCCCAGTCGGTTCCGGCGCTGCCGGGGCCCTCGTTCTCGCGGGGGCCGGTCATGTGGTTGATGACGGCGTCGACGTAGATCCGGACGCCTTGGTCGGCACAGGTCTCGACCATGTTCCGGAACTCCTCGGCGGTGCCGCGCCGGGTGTTGTCGATGCGGTAGGACACCGGCTGGTAGTCCTGCCACCAGGGGTGGTTCCCACCTTCAGCGGTCGGGACGACCACGTGTTCCTGGGGCGGGGAGACCTGGACGCCTCCGTAGCCCCGCGGACCGAGGAAGTCGACGCACTCCGCGGCGACCGAGTCCCAGTTCCATTGGAAGAGGTGGACGATGGTGTCGCCGGCCTCCTGGGCCGCGGCGGGGGTCGGGGAGGGCGGTGCCGCGTCGGCGGCGGCCGTGGCGGGGGCCGTCAGCAGGCCGGTTCCCAACAACACGGCCGCGGCCAGGGCGCCGAGCCGGGGTGTTCTCATGTGCGCTCCTTGGGGGTTCCGCGGTGGGGACACACCACCCCACCGTCGTTCTCTTGCAGTACTTGCAAGAGTTTGCGTGAGCGTGACGAAGGTAACACGGAGATCTCCCCCTGGGAACCGCCCCTCACCTCCCCTTCATCCGCGCGATACCGATGACCTCAACGAAAACACGCGCAAGTTTTCCGCAAGATGTCAGCAAGAGGAGCCGGCGCGAAGGCACGAAAAAGCCGGGGGCGGGTCGGAATCCGACCCGCCCCCGGCGAAGATCCGGCCAGGACACTACCGGTGCCCTCGACTCCTACCAGAAGACCGCCACGGCGATGTTCAGGACGGCGAGCGCCCCGGCGGTGATCGCCAGGTTCTTCGCGGGCTTGCGCTGGTTGAGCACGGCGATCACGACGACCGTCAGGGCGACGACCAGCTTGACCCCGATCTTGATGTGGTTCATCTCCGCCACGTCGCCCATCTCGGCGACGCCGACCAGCAGCAGGCCGGTGACGAACTGGAGCAGGGAGCTGTGCAGCATGACCTTGGTGGCCTTGACGTTGTCGGTCATCAACTGCATCAGGAAACCGGCGATGATGCCGGCCAGGCCGATCATGTGCAGGAAGACGAGCACCGAGTAGAGAATGTCCATGCCGACACACTACTACGCGTTGTAGTTTTCACGTCCGCCACAGCGTCCCCCATGACGTAACGAATCGGACACCCGTTCAGGCGCGGCGGGCGGCGGGGCCCCACTGGCGCCAGAACATCCACGCCAGCAACATCAACGCGCCCGCGCCCATCGCGCGGATCATCGTGTCCCGGTCGAACACGTCGCCCACCCGGGAGAACATCGTCGGCTCCGCGATCAGGAGCGTCTCGCTCGCGCAGGCCGTCGGTTCCTCGTCCCGGTCCAACAGCAGACAGGCCGTGCTCACCGCCCTGGCGTCGGCCGGCGCCGTCTCGGAGACCCGGACCCGCACGGTGCGCACGGCCTCCTCCCCCGCGGGAAGGTCGATCCGCCAGTTGGCGACCCCCTCCTCCAATACACCGTCCTGGCCGACCTCCACCACCTCCAGCGGGGCGGGAACGTGCTGGGCCAGGAGAGCCCCCTCGGCGCGTTCGGCCCCGTCGTTGGTCACCGTCGCCCGGTAGACGAACTCCTCGCCGGGCATCGGCGAGGGAGCGTCCCCGGACAGGGCCACGCTCGTCGCCTCGGCACCGGACTCCGAGGGCGTCGCCTCCGAGGAGCCCCCCTCGCCGTCCGCCGCCACCGGGGCGGACGACAGCAGAAGGACGGCCGCCACCCCCAGGACCGCGCTCGCCCTCGCGCGCCCCGATCCCCGCGCGTCGACGCGCCCGCCACCGTTCCCGAAACCGTCCGGCGTCATCCCGTACCTCTCTGGTATCCACGCTGTGACACCAACAGACAACTACGGGTCACGCCGTTCCAGGGGGTGGTGACACGCCCCGCACCTCTATCTCGATGGACCGGGCCCCCTGGTGGCCGACCACTCACCGTGAAAACGGGGGTCATAATGGCCGACATGCCCCTCATATCAGGAAAGGCCACCTGTTATGCCTCTGCATGATGGGTGGGCCCGAAGGCTCGGGGTGTCTTAGGAGATCTCACGGAGGTCTTAGACGGGGGTGCCCGGCTCACGGATCGCGCCCGCGGAAAGCGGTATTTCTCCCCATGTGGCCCCGGGGTTCTCAGCGGCATCGTCGTGAGCGGGTCGGAAGAGCACCGATCCCGCGACATCCGAGGGGGACCCCATGACCTATGACGACCTTCGTTCCGCCAACGCCCACGCCCTGCGCGACGAGCGTCTCCGCCAGGCCGAACTCGCGCGGCGCGCCCGTCGACTGCGTGAGCAGGAGAGGCGTGACCGCCGTCGCCCGGAACGACGGGCCCGGAGAGCATAATGGGCGCCATGCCCCTTATCTCCGACATCAGCCCTGTCTTCGTCGGCCGCCGGGACCAGCTCCGTCTCCTCGCCGACCAGGCCGAACGGGCCCGCTCCGGCGGCTCCGAGACGCTGCTGGTCGGCGGCGAGGCCGGGGTCGGCAAGAGCCGTCTGGTCTCCGAGTTCGTCGAGACCCGGACCCGGGGCGCCGTGTTCGCCGGAGCCTGCCTGCAACTGGGCGAGGACGGACTGTCCTACGCCCCCTTCACCGCGGTGCTCCGCCAGGTCCTGCGCGACCTCGGCCGAGAGGTCTTCGAGACCGCGGCCCCGGGAGGGATCGGCGAGTTCGCGCGGCTCCTGCCCGAACTGGGCGAGGCGCCGCGGGACCGACGGGAGAACCGGGGCATCCTCTTCGAACAGCTGTTGCGCCTGTTCGGCGGTCTCGGCGGGGAAGAGGGCGTCACCATCGTGTTGGAGGACCTGCACTGGGCCGACGGGGCCACCCGCGACCTCCTGGTCTTCCTCGTCCGCAACCTGGACCGCCCCGGCGTACAGATCATCGGCACCTACCGCAGCGACGATCTGCACCGTTCCCACCCGCTGCGCCGTCTCCTGCCCGCGCTCGAACGCCTGCCCGGGGTCGGACGGATCCATCTGGAACCGCTCACCCGGGAGGAGGTGGCCGCCCAGGCCCGGGCGATCCGGGGCGACGATCTCACCCCCTCCCAGATCGACTCCCTCTACCGGCGCAGCGAAGGGGTCCCCCTGTACGTGGAGGCCCTGGCCTCGGCCGAGACCTGCCCGACCGAAGAGGACCCCGACCTGCCGGACCACTTCCGCGACCTGCTCCTGGAACCGCTCCACCGGTTCGACGAGACGGCCTGGAGCGTCCTGCACGCGGTCGCGGCGGGGGCCATCGGCGGCGGTGTCGAACACGAGACGCTCTACCACGCCGTCGGTCTCCCCGAACGGGAACTGGAGGCGACTCTGCGCCTCCTGGTCGACGCGAACGTGCTGCGCGCGGGGCGGACCGACTACCGGTTCCGGCACGCCCTGCTGCGCGACGCCGTCCACGGGGAGATCCTCCCCGGGCCGCACGCCCGCCTCCACCTGCGGTTCGCCCAACTGATCGACGAGTATCCCGACACGGTCCCCTCGGAGCGCCGCGCCGCCGAGCAGGCGCACCACTACCAGGCCGCCCACGACCTGCCGCGAGCGCTCCAGGCCGCCTGGTGGGCGGCGGTCCGGGCCGGGGAGGCCCTGGCCTTCGACGAGGAGCTGGCCATGGTGGAACGGGTCCTGGACCTGTGGGACCGGGTGCCCGACGCGCGGGAACGGGTCCAGAACCGCTCCCGTGCCCAGGTCGTGGACCGGGCCGCGGGCGCCGCGTTGGACTCGGGACGCCCGAAGCGGGCCCTGGAGCTCTTGGACACGGCCCTGGCCGAACTGCCCGAGGAACCCGAGGACGATGAGACCCGCATGATCAGGGCGGTCCTGCTCCGCGAACGCGGCCAGGCCCTGTCCCAGGGGGTGCGGGACGGTGGGCTGCCGGACCTGGTGCGCGCCCTGGAGATGCATCCGCCGCATATGCCGGGGTACGCGCGGCTGTTGGCCGCTCTCGCCAAAGAGAGCCGTCTGGCACGGGCCGACCGCGAGGAGACCCCCGACCAACGGCTGCTGACCCGACTGCTCAGGGCCGGGCTCGGCCCCCGCGCGCTGGCCGAGCGTGCCATAGATGTGGCCACCCGGGAGGAGACCGCCGATCCCCGGGGAGAGGTCGACGCCCTGATCGTCCTGGGCGGTCTGCTCATGGAGGAGGGCGACGTCGAAGGGGGACGCCCGCTCATGGAGCGGGGCACCCTGCGCGCGGTGGAGCTGACCGACCCGATACTCGAAGCGCGCGGCGCGGGCAACCTCGGCCACCATCTCCGAGAACTGGGCCGGCACGAGGAGGGGATGGAGGTCCTGCGGAGCTCCCTGGCCCGACACGATCGGCTGGGCTGGGCGTCGGTGCACCGGGCCTTCAACCACCAGAACGTGGCGGAGATCCTCTTCGAGATGGGGCGTCTGGGCGAGGCCCGGGAGCTGTCCGACCACACGGTGACCGCCGCGACCGAGCGGGTCCGGGTGCACTGCGTCCTGACGGTCCAGGCCCGCGCCGCGGCGGCCCAGGGCGACCTGGAGGCGGCCCGTCGGGCCACGGGGCCCAAGGGAGATCGGAGCATACTGAACGCCCATCGGATGAACGTCCTTCAGCTGCACGCCCTGGCCGCGGTGGACACCTCCCTGGCCGAGGGCGATCCAGAGGAGGCGCTGGACCTGTCCCGGACGCTCCTGAACCGGACGGCCCTGGAGAGGTTCCCCGGCTACACCTGGCCGTTGCTGGAGGCGATGGCCGAGGCCGCGCGCCAGGGCGACGATCCGAAGGTGGCCGAGCGGGTACTGCGGGTGGCGGAACGGACGGACGTGGTCGGTTCGATCATGCCCGCCTATTCCGCCTCGATCGCCGCCCTGGTCACGGAGACCGTGGGCGATGACGCGGGTCCGCTGTGGAAGGGCGCCGTGAAGGCGTGGGAGCCGCTTCCCATGCCGCTGTACCTGGCCCGGGCCCGGTTGCGCGAGGCCGAGGTCGGCGCCGCCCGCGATCGTGATCTGGCGATGTGCCGGGTGCGTCAGGTGTACGCGACGGCCGTCGAGTGCGGGGCGTCCCCCTTGGCGGCCTCCGCCGAGGGGTTGGCGCGCAGGCTCGGGGTCGGGGTCTCGGACGAGGCCCCGGCCCCGAGGACGCCGGCGGGGTTGACCGCCCGTGAGACGGAGGTGCTCCGGCTGCTCGCGGAGGGCGCCACCAACGCCCGGATCGCCGAGGCCCTGTTCATCTCGCCCAAGACCGCCAGCGTCCACGTCTCCAACATCCTCGCCAAACTCGACGTCCCCAACCGCGCCACCGCCGGAGCCCACGCCCGAAGGCTCGGGGTGGCCTGACTCACCCGGCGCCGTCGCCGTCGGAGGACGGGGCGTCCAGGACGATCCCCTCCACGACCCGGGCGACCAGGGTGTCCAGGTCGCCCTCGGGCGCCAGCACCCCCGGCAGGGTGAGGTGTTCGGTGACCATCCAGTTCAGGGCCAGGTAGAGGATCAGGACGGTGTCGCGGCCGCCCGGCATCCTCGATTCCTCGTGGAAGGCGATGTTGGCGTCCAGGTCGGCGCGGACCCGCGCGGTGAGGTCACGGCGCAGATCGGGGCGGCGGGTGGCCTCCAACTGGAGTTCCAGGGTGGCGAGGTAGACCTCGGGGTCCGAGACCATGCGCGTGATCGTGGCGCGCATGACCTCGACGAGCTTGGCGCGGTCCCGGGGGCCGACCAGCACGTCGTCCCACTCGGCCTGTCCGGGCATGAAGCGTTCGTAGGTGCGCACGCTCGTCTGGGCGAGCAGGTCGTCGCGGTCGGCGAAGTAGTTGGAGGCGGTGCCCGCGGGCACCCCCGCCCTGGTGTCGACCGCACGGAAGGTGAGTCCTCGGGCGCCCTCCTCCGCGAGGGCCGCGATGGCGGCGTCCAGCAGCGCGGCGCGTCGTTCCGGGTTCCTGACCATGGTTCTTCCTCTCCTCGGGTCTTTTCCGTTGCCAAACCACTATGCATGGAGTACTTTATCCGTAGTACTTCAACCATAGTGGTCAACCGGCCGCGGAAGTACCCCTTTCTCTCAAGGAGATGTATGCGAACCCTCACCTACTTCGTCGCGGTCTCGATCGACGGCTACGCCTGCGGGCCCGACGGCTCCTACGACTTCTACGAGGCGCCCGACCCCGGCGGCGACCTCGGGGACAACGGACGTTTCCACGTCGAGGAGTACCCCGAACTCCTGCCCACCGCCGCACGCGTCCACCTCGGTCTGGACGTGCCCAACAAGCACTTCGACACCATGCTCCAGGGCCGCGGCTCCTATCGGATCGCCCTCGACGAGGGCATCACCAGCCCCTACGACCACATGCGCGAATACGTCTTCTCCCGTTCCCTGCCCACCGACATCGATCCCAACGTCACCATCGTGGCCGGCGACCCCCTGGAGACCGTTCGCGAACTCAAGCGAGAGGACGGCCCCCTGGGCATCTGCGTCGTCGGCGGCCCCCGCATCGCTGGCACCCTCCTGCCCGAGATCGACGAACTCATGATCAAGCGCTACCCCGTCGTCGCGGGTCACGGGCGCCCCCTCTTCGAGGGCGCCGCCTTCGACCCCGCGCGCTTCGCACGGGTCGAGAGCCACACCTTCGAGGGCGGGGCCGACTACACCCTCTTCCGCCGGATCACACCCGAAGCGCCTTGAGCGGCGCGGCCCCGCCCCACCGGCTCGCGGACCGCGCACCGCCCCCGAGGACGCCCTCGGCACGGTGTGGTCCGCGAGCCCTCGATCAACGGTCATAATGCGTGTGCGGGGGGACGGACCGGGCAGGACGCTCGGGAAACACCCCGGAAACATCCGCACGGCAGACTGGTTCCGGACGACGTGTCCGGTAGGGCTCCAAGGTCGACGGACCGGAACCGGGGCCGACCGGCATCGAGGAAGGTTGATCGTGAATCGACAGCAGGAATTCGTGCTCCGCACGCTGGAGGAGCGCGACATCCGGTTCGTGCGGCTGTGGTTCACCGACGTGCTCGGGTACCTCAAGTCCGTGGCGGTGGCACCGGCCGAACTGGAGGCCGCCTTCTCCGAGGGCATCGGTTTCGACGGGTCCGCGATCGAGGGGTTCGCCCGGGTCTACGAGGCCGACATGCTCGCCCAACCCGACCCCGGCACCTTCCAGGTGCTCCCCTGGCGCAACGAACCGCACGGCACCGCTCGCATGTACTGCGACATCCTCATGCCCGACGGTTCGCCCTCGCCGGCCGACCCGCGCCACGTGCTCAAGCGTCAGCTCGGCAAGGCCTCCGATCTGGGCTTCACCTTCTACACGCACCCCGAGATCGAGTTCTACCTGCTCAAGAAGTTCCCCGAGCACGGGGAGTTCCCCGAACCGAACGACTCGGGCGGCTACTTCGACCACACACCGCACAACAGCGCCCACGACTTCCGTCGCAACGCGATCAACATGCTGGAGGCCATGGGCATCTCGGTGGAGTTCAGCCACCACGAGGGCGGCCCCGGCCAGCAGGAGATCGACCTGCGCTACGCCGACGCGCTGACCACCGCCGACAACATCATGACCTTCCGACTGGTCATGAAGGAGGTCGCGATGGAGCAGGGCGTGTACGCGACCTTCATGCCCAAGCCCTTCACCGAGTACCCCGGCTCGGGCATGCACACCCACCTGTCCCTGTTCGAAGGCGACCGCAACGCCTTCTACGAGCCCGGCGCCGAGTACCAGCTCTCCAAGGTGGGGCGCGGGTTCATAGCCGGTCTGCTGCGACACGCCGACGAGATCGCCGCCGTCACCAACCAGTGGGTGAACTCCTACAAGCGGCTGTGGGACGACCCGGCGGCCTCCGCCGGCATGGGCGGGGAGGCGCCCGCCTACATCTGCTGGGGTCACAACAACCGGTCCGCCCTGGTCCGGGTGCCCATGTACAAGCCGGGCAAGTCCAACTCCAGCCGGATCGAGATCCGTTCGCTGGACAGCGCCACCAACCCCTACCTGGCCTACTCGGTGATCCTGGCCGCCGGGCTGAAGGGCATCGAGGAGGGGTACGAGCTGCCCCCGGGCGCCGAGGACGACGTGTGGGCGTTGACCGACGCCGAGCGCAGGGCGCTGGGGATCAGGCCGCTTCCGCAGAGCCTGGACGAGGCCCTGCGCCTGATGGAGAACAGCGAGCTCGTGGCCGAGACCCTCGGCGAGCACGTGTTCGACTTCTTCCTGCGTAACAAGAAGGCGGAGTGGAACTCCTACCGCCGCCAGGTGACGCCCTACGAGCTACAGCGCTACCTGCCCACCCTCTGAGGTCGGTCTTCGAGGCCCCGTCGAACCCAAGCCCGTTCGGCGGGGCCTCGGCCGTGTTCACCCGAGCCCGAGTTCGCGGGCCTTGGCGGCGGCCGCCGTCCGGTTCTCCACACCCAACTTGGCCATCAGGTTCGTGACGTGCACGCTCACCGTCTTGGGCGAGATGAACAACGCCTCCCCCACCTCACGGTTGCTCAGCCCCCGGGCCACCTCCACCAACACCTCCACCTCACGCGAGGTCAACCCGGCCGGCGGAACCGCGCGTTCCGGAGCGGAGGCGGTCAGGGCGGCCCGCATCCGCTCGTTCCGTTCGGGAAGACCGAGCCCGGTGCGCCCGTGCAGTTCCTCGACGCGCTCCAGCATCTCCCGCGCCCGGTCCCTCCGTCCCAGGGCGAGCAGATCGCGGAAGGCCCCGGACCAGGCGTCCATCCGGGTGAGGACGTCGGCCCGCTCCGCCAGGGGCAGAGCCCGTTCCCAGTGTTCGAGCGCCTTGGCGGGGTCGGACTCCAACCACCCGAGGGCCAGGTGCCGGCCGAGTCGGGCCGCCGGCGTGGTCGGTCGGTCCTCGCGTTCCAACACCTCCAGCAACAGCCCGGCCAGCCTCTCCGCGAGCTCGGTGTCCCCGGCATCGGCGCGGTTCCGCAGGAGGTCGACCAGTTCGGCCCACACGAACAGGTCGTGGTAGGCGTGGCGGGTGTTGCCGATGAGCCCGATGTCCTCCTCCCCCTCGAAGGCCAGACGCGCGGCCTCGGCCGGTCGGGGCTCCGGGCCGTTCACCAGCAGGAGCATCCGGCCGTGGTAGTGGGTGAGGTACTCCATCGCCGAACTGCGATCGCGGGGCAGCAGACGGACGAACGCGGCCAAGGCCCTCTCTACGCCCTCCCAATCGCCCCGCGCCATGTGGATCCGGATCATGAGCCCCTGTCGGCGGGCGGCGATGAGGTCCTCATCGGCGGGATGGTCGGCCAACACCCGCTCGGCCTCCTCGACCCGGCCCAGGGAGATCAGGTAGAGGGCGACCCCGTTGGCGTAACCGCCGCCCTGACTGCGCAGGACCCCGAGCTCGGCGCAGCGCTCCAGGATCTCCCACGACAGTTCCAGGCCGCGCTCGATCTCCAGACGCCGATGCATGTTGCTCGCCAGGTTGTTGAGTCCGCGCAGCTCCACCTGGACCTCACCCGTCTCCCGGGCTATCCCGATCCCCTCACGGAGCAACTCCTCCGGCTCGTTCGAGTCGACCGCCTCCAGCAGGGTGCCCAGGGTGACGAGGGCGTCGGCCTCGCTCGCCCGATCACCGACCGACCGGGCCAGGCGGACGGCGGACCGCGCGAACTCCTCCGCCTCCGTCTCGAACCCCTGGAGCATCAGCACCGAGGCGGTGGCGGCGGTGATGGCGGCCTGTTCGACGTGGCCCTCCGGCAGGAGCCGGGCGGCGGCCCGCAGGTCGTCCAGGGCCGCGGTACGGCCCAGGTCCTTGTAGGCGCGGGCCCGCGCCACCAGCAGACGGGCGGACGTTTCGAGGTCGGTCTCCGGGTCGAGGTCGGCGAGCCCCTCGGTGGCGTGGTCGACGGCGCGGCGCAGGTCACCGGTGACCTGCGCGGCCAGGCAGCCCCGCAGCAGAACCCCGCTGCGGGGCAGGGAGAGCCGTTCGGCGGCGTCGGGCACCGATTCCCACAGTTCCAGGACCCGTTCGAGCAGATCGAGGTGTTCGGGGTGGGCCGCCGAGACGAGCGCCCGTTCGGCCGCCTCCCAGGAGGCGACGAGGGCGCGTGGATGGTCGTGCGCCGCGTAGGCGTGGTGGGCCAGGTGGAAGGCTGTCGTGGCGCCGGACAGCCCGGGGACCCCCGCCTCCAGTGCCTCGGCGTAGCGGCGGTGCGCGCGGATCCGCCGTCCGGGCAGCAGGTCGCCCTCGACCGCCTCCGCCAGCAGGGCGTGCCGGAACACGTAGCCGGTGTCGGTCGCGGTGAGCACCCGGGCGTCGACCGCCGGACGCAGGGCCTCGTCCAGCTCGTCCTCGCCGATCCCGGAACGTTCGGCCACCGCCGAGAGAAGGGCGTGGTCGACCCGGTCTCCGGCGACCGAGGCCAGCCCCAGGACCTCGCGGGTGGTGTCGGGGAGGGGCTCGACCCGGCGCATGAGGAGTTCACGCGGCCCGTCGGGGACCCCGGCCCCGTCGGCGACGCCCACGAAGGACTCGACGAACAGGGGGTTGCCGCCGCTGCGCTCGTGGATCAGGTCCAGGTCGGTGCCGCTGAGCGGGGATCCGCCCAGCGCGGCGGCCTGTTCCGCGACCTCCTCCCGAGAGAGCGGACCCAGGTCCAGTCGGGACACTCGGGGCAGCCGCTCCAGCTCGGGCAGGAGGGGCCGCAGCGGATGGGTGCGGTGCAGGTCGTCGACGCGCACCGAGACCACGAGGTGGACCGGAACGGTGTGCAGGTTGCGCAGCAGAAAGACCAGCAGGTCGCGGGTGGAGGCGTCGGACCAGTGCAGGTCCTCCACCACCAGACCGAGTCCGCCGGGGCGGGCACGCTCCTCCAGGAGGGTCAGCACCGCCTCGAACAGCCGGGCCCGCCCGTTGTCGTCCGTCGAGGGGAGACCGTCTCCCCCGGCCTCACCCGGGAGCAGACCGGCCAGCCCCACGTCGTCGAAGGGCCGTTCGCCACCGCGTGACAGGGCGCGGACCAGGGCGGTGAAGGGGGCATAGGCGATGCCCTCCGTCCCCAGCTCCAGGCAGGCCCCCAGAGCGGTCCGCTCCACGGGGGTGCGCTCCAGGTACTCGGTGAGCAGCCGTGACTTGCCGATCCCGGCGTCCCCGCACAGCAGGGTCGTCCGGGTCTCCCCCGACAGGGCACGCCGGGCGTCGGTGAGGAGATGGTCCAGGTGGCGTGCGCGGCCCACGAAGACCGAGCTCTCGGAGGGGGACATAGAGGTCAGTATGCCCGGAACGAGGGGCACACGGTCGAGTGTCGGGGCTCGGTTCCGTACCGTTCCCCGGCCGAAGTCGGCCATTCCCGGAGGCGACGGATCGGGCGGCCTCGCAGCGGGGCCGCCCCCGCGCTCACCCCTCGCCGAGCCAGAGGTCGGGGCCGAAGACCTCGTAGTGGACCCGACGGGCGGGGAGGCCTCCCCGGAGCAGGCCCGCCCGGACCTCGCGCATGAACGGCAGTGGGCCGCACATGTAGACCTCGGCCGTCTCGGGGATCTCGATCGGGTCCAGGTCGAGGGTTCCGGGGCGGACCTCGATGCCGTCGACACCCGCGTCCCCGTGGTCCCGTTCGTACCAGGTGTGTCCCTCGGCCCCGGGCAGACGGTCGATCAGCTCGGCGATCTCCTCACGGTGGGCGTGGTCGAGGGGTGAGCGGTCGGCGTGCAGGACCACGACGCGGCGCTCGGCGCCCCGTTCGGCCAGGTGGTTCAGGATCGCCACCATGGGGGTGCAGCCGATCCCGGCGGAGATCAGCACCAGTGGGTGATCTCCGTCGGCCGGGGTGACGTCGCCCGCCGGCGCGGAGACCATGAGGGTGTCGCCGGGGGCGGCGGTGGCGTGCAGCAGGGTGGAGACCTCGCCGGAGGGGCTCCGTTCCCCGGCGCGCAGACGCTTGACGGTGATCCGGCGGCGCTCCCCGTTCCATCCGGAGACGGAGTACTGGCGGGCCTGGTGGACGCCGTCGGGCATGAGCGCCCGCACGCTGACGTACTGGCCGGGCAGGAGGTCGGGGGCGGGTCCGTCGTCCCCCGGCACCAGGGTGAGGGAGACCGCGTCGGGGGTCTGTTCGCGGCGTTCGGTCACCGTCCAGGGGCGCCATACGTCGCGACCGGTGTGCCCGGATTCGGCGTACAGGCGCGCTTCCAGGGCGATGAGGGCCCCGGCCATGAGCCAGTAGACCTCGTCCCACGCGGCGACGACGTCGGGGGTGGCGGCCTCGCCGAGGGTGTGGGCGATCGCTTCGAAGAGGTACTTGTGCACGACCACGTACTGGTCCTCGGTCACTCCGAGGGAGACGTGCTTGTGCGCGATACGGGACAGGAGGGCGTCCGGGCGTTCGTCGGGGTGGTCGATCAGGGCGGTGGCGAAGGCCGCGATGGACCCGGCCAGGGCCCGACGCTGCTCACCGCTCGCCTGGTTGCCCCGGTTGAAGAGGCCGTCGAGGAGCTCGGGGCGGTCGCCGAGCATCGTGTCGTAGAAGCGGGAGGTGATCGCGTCCAGTTCCTGGGCGACGACGGGGATGGTGGCGCGGATCGTGGCCGCGGACTCGGTGGAGAGCACGCTTCCTCCTAGACCGGGACGGGTGTTCCCGGCAGAGATAATTGGTATCTGAAATGCATATTAAACCCGCGTCCCGTGGACCCCTCGGCGGGGTGGAATAAGAGATACGACCAGGTCAGGAAGGCTCTACGGCCGGTGATCCGTCCGACCGGAGCACCATCAGGGTCTGCTGTGTGGGCGGGGACACCAGGGACTCCACCGTCACCTCGTCCAGGGAGGCGTAGAAGGCCTCACGCGCCCGGGACAGCGCTCCGCGCAACCGGCAGGCCGAGCGCAACGGGCAGGGCGGATCGTCCTCGCACCCGGCCAGGTCCCCGGCGCCCTCCAGCTCGCGCACGATCGCCCCCACCGAGGACCGCCGCCCCGCCTCGGTCAGGGTGAGGCCGCCACCGCGTCCGCGCCGCGCCTCGACCAGCCCCAGCTCCGACAGCCGCGCCACCGCCTTGGCCATGTGCGAATAGGGCACGACGAGCATGCCCGCGGCGGCCCGGGTGGTGAGGAGTTCGCCCTCCTTCGCCACCGCCAGTCGCATGACCAGGCGCAGGGAGACGTCGGTGAAGGCGGTCAGACGCATACGCCCATGCTAGGTCGTGCTCTTGTGAATCGCTCCGCTCTCGTTCCCTAGCCCTCGCCCCTCGACTCCCCCTCTTCGCTCGAGGCCCTTTCCCGTCGACCCGAGCCCTCTCGCCCTCGAGCGGCCGGTGTCCCGCGCGGCATCCAGATCCACACCATCAGCAGCCCCAGCAGACCGGTCACCAGGGAGACCGTCGCCGCCATGTGCAGGCCCGCCAGGAAGGCCGTCTTGGCGGGGGCGATCAACGCGTCCCCGCTCGCGCCCAACGTCTTGGCGAACGCCACCGTGGACTCGATCGACTCCCCCACCGAGGGGTCGGGGTGACGGTGCGTCTCCTCGGTCACCCTCGTCAGCGTGGGCTCGATCGCCGGCCGGTAGTGGAAGGAGATCACCGCGCCCAGGACCGCGACCCCCATGGCGGTGGAGACCTGACGCACCGTGTTCTGCACCGCCGACGCGGAACCCGCCTTGCCCGGCGGGACCGAGGCCATGATCGTGTCCGTGGCCGGGGTGAGGACCACCGCCATCGCGGAGTTCTGGAGGAAGAAGAACACGACGATCAGGGCGACCGGGGTGGTCTCCTGGAGTTGGGTGTAGAACGCGAAACAGCAGCACACGACGGCCACGCCCACGAGCGCCAGGTTGCGTCGGCCCACCAGCCGCACCAGGGTCGGGCTGAGCGGGGCGAAGATCATCTGGCCCAGGGCCGAGGGGAGGATCAGCAGCCCCGCGACGAGCGGGCTGAACTCGCGCACGCTCTGCCAGTAGAAGCTCAGGAAGAAGATGATCCCGGCCATGCTGAAGAACAGCACCATGATCACTGCGATGGACACGCTGAACCCGGGGTCGCGGAAGAAGCGCACGTCCAGCGAGGGGTTCGGGGTCCGTGCCTCGTGCACCAGGAACAGGACGAGCACACCCACCCCGAGGAGCAGAGCGCCGTACACGTCCACGTCGAACAGGGAGGCCCGCTCCCCCGCGGTGATCACCCCGTAGATCAGCAGCACCAGGCCGGGGATCGACAGCGCCACGCCCAGCAGGTCGAGGCGACCGGGGTTCTCGTTCCTGGACTCGGGGACGAGGAAGAACATCAGCGACAGGCCGATCAGGACGAACGGCACGTTGATCAGGAAGATCGAGCCCCACCAGAAGTTCTCCAGCAGCAGCCCGCCGGCGGACGGTCCGATCGCCAGCGCCAGGCCGACCGCCCCGGCCCACAGGCCGATCGCCCGTCCCCGTTCCTCCTCCGGGAACAGGTTCCTGATCACCGACAGGGTCTGCGGCATGACCATGGCGGCGCCGAACCCCATCGTCGCCCGCGCCGCGATGAGCTGTTCCGGTGTCTGCGAGTAGGCGGTCAGGGTCGAGGCCGTACCGAACACGATCAGTCCGGACACCAGCATGCGTCGCCTGCCCCAGCGGTCACCGAGGATGCCGAAGGTGAACAGCAGCCCCGCGAACACCAGGGTGTAGGCGTTGATCGCCCACGCCAACTGCGCCTGGCTCGCGCCGAGCCCCTTCGACGGATCGGAGAGGGTGCGCAACGCCACGTTGAGGATCGTGTTGTCCGCCACGATCACCAGCAGGCAGATGATGAGCACCGTGAGCCCGCCCCACCTGCGCCGATACGCCGTCCGCTCGTCCACAGGGCCTCTCCTCGTCCACCGGCCGTCCGGGTCCGTGGGACACCTACCCGGGGCCGGCATCGTGCCGAACCTCTCCTGTCGGGCGCGCACCCCCCCGGAGGGGAATGTTCGGATCTGTGAAGCCGTTGATCTCGCGGAGACGGCGGCATGCGATGATGCCCTCGGGCACCCCGCTCACCCGTTCTCCCCACCGCACCGGTCCCCCGGACGGCGGGGGCGACGGGCGTGGAGGCCGTCCCACGACACAGGTATTCCCCCCGGGGAACACGCGCTCCGACGAGCGCATCACACCATCTTTTCGTCCACAGGTCCGGAGACACCCCGCAGGTGCTTCGAGACAACGGAGGAAGAACACCATGAACACCACGCCCAAGACGCCCGAGGCCGGCAACGCCCTGTACGGCGGGGTCACCAACCGCCGCGTCACCATCAGGGACCTGGCCCGGGCCAAGCAGCGCGGCGAGCGTTGGCCGATGCTGACCGCCTACGACGCCCTCACCTCGCGGATCTTCGACGACGCGGGCATCCCCGTCCTCCTCGTCGGCGACTCGGCGGCCAACGTCGTCTACGGCTACGAGTCGACCGTGCCGATCACGATGGACGAGCTGGTGCCCCTCACCGCCGCCGTCGCCCGTTCCACCAAGCGGGCCCTGGTCGTGTCCGACCTGCCCTTCGGCGCCTACCAGGGCTCCCCTCAGCAGGCGTTGGAGGCGGCCTCCCGGTTCATGAAGGAGGGCGGCGCCCAGGCGGTGAAGCTGGAGGGCGGCCGGGCCGTCGCCCCCCAGGTCGAGTTGTTGGTCTCGGCCGGGGTGCCGGTGATGGGCCACGTTGGTCTGACCCCGCAGTCCGTCAACACCCTGGGCGGCTACCGCGTGCAGGGGCGCGGCGAGGCCGCCGAGGAGCTGCTCAAGGACGCCAAGGAGCTGGAACGCGCGGGCGCGTTCTCGGTCGTGCTGGAGGCGGTCCCGGCCGACCTGGCCGCCGAGGTGACCCGGCAGCTGTCGATCCCCACCATCGGGATCGGCGCGGGCGCCGGGACCGACGCCCAGGTGCTGGTGTGGCAGGACATGGCCGGGCTGAGCCCTCGGGTGGCGAAGTTCGTCAAGACCTACGCGAACCTGGCCGACACGCTGCGCGAGGCCGCCTCCGAGTACGCGGACGAGGTCGTCAACGGCGCCTTCCCCGCCGAAGAGCACACCTACAAGAGCTGATCCGGTTCGGGGTCGGGCCCAGGGTCCGACCGTGACCGCGTGCGCCGGTCGGGGTTCTCCCCGGCCGGCGTTCCCGTGTCCGCGCCCGGTTCCTCCGTCGAACGGTCGAAGGCCCGTGCCGCCGCCCCGAACATCGGGAGCAGGACCGCGGCCAGGTGGACGAACGCCCCGGCCGCCAGGACCGGGGCCACCCCCAGGAGCCCGATCGCCGCGCCGATGCCGGGAGCCGCGAGGGGCGCCCCCACACGGGTGAGGGCGCCGAGCATGGACATGCCCCGGCCGACCATGGTCAGGGGCAGCCGCTCGAAGATGATCGCCGACAGCAGGGGGTTGATGAGCCCGCCGAAGAGCCCGGAGGCCGCCCACACCGTCAGGGCGACCCACAGAGGCACGTCCAGGGCCAGGACCAGGACGCGCGGCGGCCCACCGATCACCATGCAGAGGAAGAAGGTCGCCTTCCGGGGCAGCCGGTGACCGGCCCAGGCCGCGATCAACGACCCGAGGATCGACGCCCCGCCGAGCGCTCCGGCCACGAACCCGACCGCCTCGGGCCCCATTCCGCCCTGGTGCGCCCAGATCGGCAGGGCCAGACTCATCACCGCGATGTCGACGATGTTGGTCACCATGATCATGACGGTGAGGGTCCGTAGGGGGATGTCGCCCCAGATCGCCCGCCATCCCGCGTGCAGCCGGGTGAGGTAGCCGTGTCCCTCCTCCGGGTCGGGACCGGCCCGGCCGACCGTCTCGGTGTCGCGGCGCAGCAGGACCGCCGTGACCAGCGCCGACACGATCATGAGCGCCGCGTTGAGGTGGAGGGCGGTGAGCGCGCCCAGGAGCGCGACCACCGCTCCGGCGGCGATCGGGCCGACGGTCATGGAGAGACGGTCGACGGTGCCGGTGAGTCCGGTGACCCGTTCGACCCGCACCCCGGCGGCGCGGGCGACGAAGGGGGCCAGGGAGACCTTCGCCGCCTCGGAGGGGCCGGTGGCGAGCCCGATCACGGTGACGAGCGCGAGCAGGAGCGGGAAGGGCAGGAGGTCGGCGGCGAAGAGCAGCGGCACGGCGGCGAGCGCGGCGGCCGCGAGGAGGTCGACCCGGATGCTGACGGCCCGCTGCCCGATCCGGTCCAGGACGGGGCCGACGAACAGCCGGGCCAGGGTGTAGGCACCGAGTTCGCACAGGGTCACCAGGCCCATGTGCGTCGGGCTTCCGGTGGTCTCCAGGACGAACCAGGGGATGGCGATCATCGCCAGACGGGTGCCGAGATAGGCGCACGCCTGCGCGAGGATCAGCCCGGTCATGGGCCTCACGGCGCACCCTTCTCGGCGCCCGGGGGAGCCTCGGTGTCGCCGAAGGGTTCCCGGTCGGTCTCGGGGAAGGGGAAGGCGGCGAGCTGGACGTTCACCGCGTGCCCTTCGGGGTCTCCCTCGTGCGCGTATCGGGCGAGCGTCTCGCTCAGCTCGGCGCGGAGGCGTTCCATCTGCTCCAGGTTCAGGTGCAGGACACGGTCGGCCATAAACTGGGCCTCACGCCACCCTTCGGGCTGCGAGGCCCACAGGTCGACCGCGGCCGCCATGCGTTCGGACCAACGGGCGGCGAGGGCGTGGCGCAGGGCGGTGCTGAGTTCGGGGGCCTCGGTGTCCAGGTGCTCGGGCATACGGAATCCCTTGTGGAGGACGCGCCACCAGCGTTCACGGGCGGTTCCCAGGGCCGGGTCCTCCTCGATGAAGCCGTAGGTCTCCAGTTGGCGCAGGTGGTAGCTGGCCGAGGCCGAGGAGATGCCGAGTTCGGCGGAGACCTTCTTACCGGTGGCGGGGGCCGCCTGAAGGAACTGGTAGACCCGCAGCCGTAGAGGGTGGGCCAGTCCGCGCAGGGAGTGGGCGTCCAGGACCGCGGCCTTCTCGAAGGGGTCGGGGACGGGGGTGGGGTTCTCGCCGTTCATGCCGAGAAGATAGACGCCCAAGGTTCCTTGGCCAAGACCCCTTGGCCAAGAGATCTTGGGAAGAGACTTCGACCAGGGCCTTCCCTTGATGTGAGGCGGACCACAGACCGAATGCCGCTCGGTAGTACAGTGACGCCGACACCAGGACCGCCACGGGCCGGTTCCCGGCCCCACCGGGAGGACAGCAGATGCGCATCTCGATGCCGCTCCAGTACGCGGGCGAACCGAAGGACGCCGTCGCACAGGTCGCCGAGCTGGAGAAGGTCGGACTGGACACCGTGTGGGTCGCCGAGGCCTACGGCTTCGACAGCCCCACCCTCATGGGCTATCTGGCGGCCCGCACCGAGCGCGTGGAGATCGGCTCGGCGATCCTGCCCATGTACAGCCGCACCCCCACCCTCATCGCGATGACCGCCGCCGGACTCGACCACCTCTCCGACGGCCGCGCGCTCCTCGGGCTGGGCGCCAGCGGCCCCCAGGTCATCGAGGGCTTCCACGGCGTCCCCTACACCCGGCCGTTGACCCGCACACGGGAGACCATCGAGATCTGCCGCCGGGTGTGGGCCCGCGAGGAACGGCTCACCTACGACGGCGACGTCTTCACCCTCCCGCTGCCGGCCGACCAGGGCACCGGACTGGGGCGTCCGCTCAAGATCATCAACCACCCGGTGCGCCCGCGCATCCCGATCCACGTGGCCTCGCTCGGCGTGAAGAACGTCGAGATGACCGCCCGGATCGCCGACGGCTGGCTGCCGCACCTGTTCATCCCGGAGAAGGCCGAGAGCGTGTGGGGTGAGGCGCTGGCCCGGGGCCGCGCCGAACGCGACCCCTCCCTGGGCCCGCTCGACATCACCGCCGGCGGTCTTCTGGCCATCGGCGAGGGCGAGGACACCAAGAGACTCCTGGAGTTCACCCGCCCGATCATCGCCCTGTACGTGGGCGGCATGGGCGCCAAGGGCAAGAACTTCTACAACACGGTCGCCCGGCGCTACGGCTACGAGGAGGCCGCCGAGAAGATCCAGGACCTGTACCTGGCCGGCCGCAAGGACGAGGCGGCCGCCGCGGTCCCGGACGAGTTCGTGGAGCTGACCAACCTGGTCGGCCCCGAGTCCTACGTACGCGAACGGGTGGAGGCCTTCCGCGCCGCCGGGGTCACCCGACTCAACGTCACCCCCATGGGCGACGACCCCGCCACGCTCATCGGCAAGATCAAGGAGTGGGTCTCCTGATCCGACGCGGTGCCGCCCGGAACCGTTCGGGCGGCACCGCGGGGCCCGTGTTCACAGGCCGGTGACGCGGATCCCGGCGTGGGTCTTGTAGCGGCGGTTGACCGCGATGAGGTTGGCCGTGAGCGCCTCCACCTGGTGGGCGTTGCGCAGTCGGCCGCCGAACACGCCCCGCGCGCCGGGGATGGTCCCGGCCAGGGCTCGCACCACGTCGGTGGCCTCGCGGTCCTCGCCCAGGACCAGGATGTCGAGCTCGATCTCGGCCACCTCGGGATCGAGCAGGAGCACGGCCGACACGTGGTGGAAGGCGGCGGTGACCCGGCTGCCCGGCAGGACCTCGGCCGCCTGTTGGGCGGCGCTGCCCTCGGGGACGTCGAGGGCGTAGGGGCCCTTCTTGTCGAAGCCGAGCGGGTTCACGCAGTCCACGACGATCTTCCCGGCGAGCCGGTCCGCCAGCGAGACCAGCAGTTCGCGGTGGCCGTCCCAGGGCACCGCCACGACGACGATGTCGCCCATGGCGGCCGCCTCGGCGTTCTCCAGCCCGTGCACCCGGATCTCGGTGGCCTCCGCCTCGACCAGGTCGTTCGCGGCCTTGGCGGCGCGTTCGGCGCTGCGCGAGCCGAGGTGGACGGTGTGCCCGGCCAGGGCGAACCGGCGGGCCAGGCCTCTGCCCTGGTCACCGGTGCCGCCCAACACCGCGATGCTCTTCCCGGTGATGTCCACGTCCTGTGGTGTGCTCTGTTCGGTCATGAGGCGATCCTGTCAGAGCGCTCCCTGCCGGAGAACGCGCAGGGCCGCGCGCCGGCTCAGCGTCCTTCCTCCTCCGACTCCTCCTCGTCCCAGGCCTCGTTGCGCTCGGCGGCGATGCTCAACGCTCTGGCCGCCGTCTCCCGGTCCGGGTAGGGGCCCAGCCGTTGACTGTTGGGACAGCCCTTTCCGTGCTCCACCTCGTCGTGCTTGAGACAGAACCACCAACCGTCGTCCTGAACGTCCGTCACGGTCGACCACCTCTCGTCGTTCCAGGGCCTCGTTCGGGCATCTACCCGCCCCCGGCGCGCTCTTCACACGTGTCACGTGTCGGCGTCACCGGGTACGGGCGGGTGCCCTCCGCCAATACAATCGTTGTCCATGACTACTCCGCTGGTTCCTGGGCGCATCTCGCCGCAACGTTCGGTCCCCTCGCACATCGTCCGCCCGGAGTACGTCGGCAAGAAGTATCCCGTGGAGGGGGTCCTGGGCGATGTCCAGGACGCCGAGACCATCGAGCGGCTCCGGGTGGCCGGCCGGATCGCGGCGCAGGCCCTCGAAGAGGTCGGCAAGCACGTCGAGCCCGGTGTGACCACCGACGAGCTCGACCGGATCGGCCACGAGTTCCTGCTGGACCACGGCGCCTACCCGAGCACCCTCGGCTACAAGGGCTACCCGAAGTCGCTGTGCTCCTCGCTCAACGAGGTCATCTGCCACGGCATCCCCGACGACACCGTCCTGTCCGACGGCGACATCGTCAACATCGACATCACGGCCTACAAGGACGGCGTGCACGGCGACACCAACGCCACCTTCCTGTCGGGGAACGTCTCCGAGGAGAACCGTCTCCTGGTGGAGCGCACCCGTGAGGCGACCATGCGCGCGATCAAGGCCTGCCGCCCGGGGCGACAGATCAACGTGATCGGTCGGGTCATCGAGTCCTACGCCAAGCGCTTCGGTTACGGCGTGGTCCGCGACTTCACCGGTCACGGCGTGGGCCCGGAGTTCCACTCCGGCCTGATCATCCCGCACTACGACGACCCGCGCGCCACCACCGTGATGGAGCCGGGCATGACCTTCACCATCGAGCCGATGATCACCCTCGGCGGCGTGGAGTACGACCTGTGGGAGGACGGCTGGACCGCCGTGACCGCCGACCGGAGGTGGACGGCGCAGTTCGAGCACACGCTGGTCATCACCGAGAGCGGCGCGGAGATCCTCACCCTTCCCTGAGCGTGGCCTCCCAGGACCTCGGACCCGTTCCGGGGTCCTTTTCGCGTGCGGGGTCCGGAACGCCCCGATCGTGCCCGCGCGTCGGAGGAACGGACCCGCGACCCGGCCGACGAGGCGACGCGTTCCGCCGTACCCGCCGGCCTTAGAATCCTGAACCATGCACCAGAGCGCGCGCCGATCCGGACCACGGATCGCCGGTCGCGCCGGTGCGGGCACGGCGCCACCCGGGTGACCGTTCCCGTTCCGGGACCGACCGGTCCGCGCTCCCGTGAGGTCGACGGTCCGGACCGCGACGTCGCTCGGACCGTGCCCCTGCCCCGCGCACCGAGGACGTTCACCCGGCGCGGCCGGGTCCCGCGCCATGGGAGTCCCGGCGCCCCCTGCCGAGAACCCTGTACGAGGCTCATGCCATCGACCGCCGACCCTCTCCGACCGACTCACAGGGATCCGATGTCATGGCGATGTTCGTCCACCTGACGCCCCGGGCCAACGCCGCCCGCGTCGAACACGCGGGGGTGCGCCCCACACTCGGGCAGAAAGGGACCAGTGGGGTCTTCTGTTTCCCCACGCTCCCCTCCTATGCCCTCACCCACCACTGGTCGCACGAGTTGAGCCGTCACCACGGACCTCGCGGCCTGATCGCCATAGACGTACGGCTTCCGGACGACGAACCGGTGACGGTCGGCCACTTCGCCGACGGGAACGGGCCGCGGGCGGTGACCGCGGCGGAGGCGGTCCGGGTGATCGTGGCGCTGCGCGATCCGCTCGGCTGGGAGGTGGTCGTCCCCCGACCGATACTCCGCGAGGAGGTGCAGGCCATCCGGGAGATCCGTTGGACGTCCGGCCGGGGCCCCTTCCCCGAGTCCCCCTCCCCTCTCCTGCCGGCGCCTCGGCACGACGAGTTCCCCCAAGGCCCCCTCCCCGAATCGCTCACCCTCGCCGACCTGCCGGTGTCCCTTCCCGGCCTTCCCCGGCTCAGTCCCGTCCCCGGGCAGGTCGGAGGAGGAGAGCCCCCACGAGGGCGCTGAATTCGTCCGTTCGATGCCCGTGGACCCATGGCCCCACGGGGTGCGCGCGGGCTAGGCTCTGGCGGATGAAGATCCTCATCTCCGCGGACATGGAGGGCGCAACGGGCGTCACCTGGCCCGCCGACTGCGAGCCCGGGACCGAGCAGTGGCAGCGCTGCCGTTCGATGTTCACCGGCGACGTCAACGCGGCGATCGTCGGTCTCTTCGAGGGCGGCGCCACCGAGGTGTTCGTGAACGAGGCGCACTCGACCATGCGCAACCTCCTCTTGGAGCGTCTGGACGAGCGGGCCACCATGATCACCGGCCGCCACAAGGAACTCTCGATGATCGAAGGGGTCCAGAGCGGCGACGTGGACGGGATCGTCTTCCTCGGCTACCACTGCGGTGCCGGGGAGGACGGGGTCCTGGCCCACACCTATCTGCCGAACGCGATCACCGGGGTGTGGTTGGACGGCGTGCCCGCGAGCGAGGGTCGGCTCAACGCCGCCGTGGTCGCCGAGTACGGTACCCCCGTCATCCTGGTCACCGGCGACGACAAGGCCTGCGAGGACGCCGCCTCCTACGCCCCGCAGGCCCTGACCGTCGCGGTCAAGGATCACGTCAGCCGCTACGCCGCCCGCTGCCGTCCCCCCGCGCGCACCGCCGCCGACATCACCGAGGCGGCGCGCAGGTCCCTGGCCCCGGCCGGCCGGGTCGAGCCGGTCGCCCCCGCGCCCAGGACGGTGGAGGTCGAGGTGGACTCCGCCCAACTCGCGCAGGCCGCGGCGATCGTCCCCGGGGTGACCCGGACCGGTGAGCGCCGGGTGCGTTACACCTCCCCCGACGCCTATGAGATGATCCGGGCCTTCAAGACGGTCACGACCATGATCTCCAACCACATGGAGAAGGACTACGGCTGACCGTCCCCGCCTCGCCCGGAGGGTCTCCTCCTTCCGAGCGGTTCGGCGGACAATCGACGGGGTCGACAGGTAGAACTGTCCCCGGGGTCGGTAACGGATCGTGCCGTTCGGCACGGGCCGCCCCGGGCGTCGCCCCTGCCCGCGCCCCTCCATCGGCGCGCGACGACTCCGTCCTCATCACCTGTACCCGACGAAAGGCCGACTCCGTGGGCCACAACGACACCTTCCCGTCCGACAGTGCCCGAGAGGCGGCCCTGACGGCGGCGGGCGAGGACGCCATCCACCTGACCCGCGAGCTGATCCGACGCGACTCCACCAACCGGGGCGGAGGCGAGGGCGACGAGCGCGCCGCCGCCGAGTTCGCGGCCGAGGCCCTCGGCGCGGCCGGGCTCTCCCCCGTGATCCTGGAGTCCGCGGACCGCAGAGCCAACGTGGTGGTGCGCGTCCCGGGCACCGACCCCGACGCGGACGCCCTGCTGGTCCACGGACATCTGGATGTGGTGCCCGCCGACGCCCACGACTGGTCGGTGCCGCCGTTCTCCGGTGAGATCGCCGACTGCCCGGTCACCGGTGCCCCCGCCCTGTGGGGGCGCGGCGCGGTGGACATGAAGAACACCATCGGCATGGTCACCGCGGTCGTGCGGCACTGGTCGGAGATGGGCCTGCGACCGCGTCGCGACATCGTGCTGGCCTTCGTCGCCGACGAGGAGGACAGCGCCGCCTATGGGGCCGACCACCTGGTGCGCGAGCACGCCGATCTGTTCGAGGGCTGCACGGTCGCGATCGGCGAGGGCGGCGGCCACACCGTGCACGCCCGCTCCACCAACGGGGACCCGGTCCGTCTGTACCCGATCGGCGCGGCCGAGCGGGGCAGCGCCTGGCTGACCCTGCGCTCGCGCGGTACCGCGGGCCACGGGTCGCGTCCGCCGCGCGACAACGCGGTCGGCACCCTGGCCGCGGCCATCGCCCGGATCGACGAGCACCGTTGGCCGCTGCACATGACGCCGGTCACCCGCGCCGCCATCGAGTCCATCACCAAGGCCCTGGGGGTGGAGCGCGCGCACGGCGACATCGAGAGCAACGAGGCGGTGGACGCGTTGATCGCCCGGTTGGGGACGGCGGCGCCCCTGGTCGCGCCGACGGTACGCAACAGCGCCGCCCCGACCATGCTCTCGGCCGGGTACAAGGTCAACGTGGTGCCGGGCGAGGCGACGGCGGGGGTGGACGGCCGGGTGCTCCCCGGCGCCGAGGAGGCGTTCACCGCCGCCATGGACGAGCTGACGGGGAACCGGGTGACCTGGGAGTACGCGCACGGGTCACCGCCCGTCTCCGCCCCGGTGGACTCCCCCGCCTTCGACGCCCTGCGTTCGGCGCTGCTGGCCCACGATCCGGAGGCCCACGTGGTGCCGGTGTGCCTGTCGGGCGGCACCGACGCCAAGGTCTTCGCCCGGTTGGGGATCGACTGCTACGGCTTCTCCCCCATGCGTCTGCCCGCCGGGATGGACTACCCCGGGCTGCTGCACGGGGTGGACGAGCGGGTGCCGCTGGACGGACTGCGGTTCGGCGTGCGGGTGTTGGACGGCTTTCTGCGTTCTTGATGACCCGGGAGGGGCGTCGACGGGTACGACCCGTACGGCGCCCCTCCCTTTTCGGGTGCCCGAGGGCGGGTGCCCTGGAGGAGACGACGAAAGGGATGGGGACCGACGTGGGCGAGTCGACGGCCGAGGTGCGCGAGGGGTTCGAGGAGCGTAAGGGGGTCCCCGGGGCGTCACGTCCCGTTCCGTCTCCGCTGAGGCGTCCGCCGAGGCTGCGTCGAGGCGACCGGGTGCGGTTGGTGGCCCCGTGCAGTCCGGTCCCGGCCGCCCAACTGGACGCGGCGGTCTCGATCCTCACCGGGTGGGGGCTGGAGGTGGAGACCGGCCGGCACATCCGTGACCAGCACCCCGTACTGCCCTACCTGGCCGGGGAGGACCGGGATCGGGCCGCCGACCTCCAGGAGGCCTGGTGCGATCCCGACGTGCGCGCGGTGTTCTGCGCGCGCGGTGGCGACGGCGCGCACCGGATGCTCGACCTGCTGGACTTCGACGCGATGCGCGAGGCCGGGCCCAAGGCGCTGATCGGGTTCAGCGACATCACCGCCCTGCACGAGGCGTTCGCGATGGAGTTGGGGGTGACGACGGTGCACGGCCCGGTGGTGGGCACCCGCTACTTCGTGGGCGACGAGCCGGCCCAGCGGGATCTGCGCACGACCCTGTTCTCGCCCGAGGAGCGTCTGACGCTCACCTCGCCCGCCACGCGCGCGCTGGTCCCGGGCCGGGCCGAGGGGGTGCTGTTCGGCGGGAACCTGAGCCTGCTCAACGACGGGCTGGCCACACCGCACAGCCGGCTCTCCGCCGCCGGGGGGATCCTCGTGTTGGAGGACATCAACGAGGACGCCGCGCGCCTGGACCGGATGCTCACCCACCTGCTGCGCACCGGGTGGATGGACGGTGTGGCCGGGGTGGCGTTGGGCACCTGGACCGACTGCCCGCCGGACCCGGAGACGATCGCCGAGTTGATGCGCGACCGTCTCGCCCCGCTGGGGGTCCCGGTGCTGTGGGGTCTGGACTTCGGTCACTGCGCCGCCCAGCTCACCGTTCCGCTGGGGGTCCCGGCGGTCCTGGACGCCGACCTCGGGACCCTGGAGGCGCTCGTCCCCGTTCTGGAGTGAGGTCCGCGCGTCGAGCAGCCCCCTCCCGACCTCGTTCTTCTCGATCGGGGTCGGGGAGGCCGGGTTACACTCGGCCCATGGTTCGTGAACCGTTGACCCAAGAGCAGATCCAGCGCGGCCGGACCCTGGGCGCCCTCCTCCGCCGGGCACGGGCCGACCGCACGATGGTGGACGTCGCGCGGGACTCCGGCATCTCGGTGGAGACCCTGCGCAAGATCGAGGGCGGCCGCATCCCCACCCCCGCCTTCTTCACCATCGCGGCCGTCGCCACCACACTGGGCCTGTCCCTGGACGACCTCCTGGCGCGGACCGACGACCCTCTCTCCCCGCCCCGCGACGTCGCGGTGTGACCCGCACGACCTCTCCCCGGGGACGGAACGCCCCCACCACCGCCTACGTTGGTTTCCACACCCGTGTCCCGGGCGTGTTCGGCACTCCCGCGCGTCGGGATGATGGTCACATGAGGGGCACGGGCGCGTGTCCGGACGACCACAGGGGGAGCAGATGAGCGAACAGGCACCGCTGACACCGAACGAGACCGAACTGCGCGGTCTCCTGGACGGGCGCTGGGCGCACGTGCGAGAGCGGGCCAGGGACGTCGTTCGAGGCGAGCGGTTCGCCCCGGTGTACGGCCTGTCGGTGGAGGAGCACCGGGCCCGGACTCTGGACCAGCTCATGGCCCTGACCGAGACCGATATGCCCGGCTACGGCTTCCCCGAGTCCGTGGGCGGCAGCGACGACGTCGGCGCCTCCGTGGTGGCCTTCGAGATGCTCGTCGCCGACATGTCCCTCATGGTGAAGATGGGCGTGCAGTTCGGGCTGTTCGGCGGGGCGATCAAGGCCCTGGGCACCGACGACCACCACCGGCGCTACCTGCCCGACGTCATGAGCGTGGCGCTGCCCGGTTGTTTCGCGATGACCGAGACCGGCCACGGTTCGGACGTGCAGCGGCTGCGCACCACCGCGACCTACGACCCGGCCACCGAGGAGTTCGTGGTCCACACGCCCGACGAGGCGGCGCGCAAGGACTACATCGGCAACGCCGCCCGCGACGGTCGCGCCGCCGTGGTCTTCGCCCAGTTGCGCACCCCGGGCCCCGACGGCCTCATCGAGCACGGTGTGCACGCCCTGATGGTGCCGATCCGCGACGAGGACGGCGCGGCGCTGCCCGGGATCACCATCGAGGACTGCGGCCCCAAGGCCGGCCTCAACGGCGTCGACAACGGCCGGCTCTGGTTCGACCAGGTGCGCGTGCCCCGCACCGACCTGCTCAACCGCTACGGCGACGTCTCCCCCGACGGCACCTACTCCAGCCCGATCGAGAGCCCCAACCGGCGCTTCTTCACCATGCTGGGCACCCTCATCCGCGGCCGGATCAGCGTGGCCGGCGGCGCGGGCAGCGCCACCAAGGCCGCCCTGACCATCGCCCTGCGCTACGCCGACACCCGCCGCCAGTTCACCCGTCCCGCCGCCGACGGCCGTCCGGCGGAGGAGGTGCGGATCCTCGACTACCTGGCCCACCAGCGCAAGCTCCTGCCGGCCCTGGCCCGCACCTACGCTCTGCACTTCGCCCAGGAGGAACTGGTCACCGGGCTGCACGAGCTCTCCCGGAGCGAGGAGTCCGACGACCGTGCCCAGCGCGAGCTGGAGTCCCGGGCCGCCGGTCTGAAGGCGGTCGCGACCTGGCACGCCACCGCGACCATCCAGACCTGTCGTGAGGCCTGTGGCGGTTCGGGCTACCTGTCGGAGAACCGGATCCCGCAGCTCAAGGCGGACTCGGACATCTTCACCACCTTCGAGGGCGACAACACGGTCCTGTTGCAGCAGCTCACCAAGGGGCTGCTCACCGACTTCAAGGACTCCTTCGGCGACCTGGACCAGCTCGGCCTGGCGAAGTTCATGGCGGGCAAGGTCTTCGAGACCGTCATCGAGCGCACCGCCGCGCGGCCGTTGATCGAGCGGCTGATCGCCGCCGCCCCGGGCCGGGGCGACGAGTCGAGCCTGTACAACCGGGGTTGGCACCTGGAGCTGTTCGAGGACCGCGAGAAGCACGTCATCGAGGGTCTGGCGGCGCGCCTGCGCCGTTCCAAGAAGGACGGCAGCGACGCCTTCGAGGTGTTCAACCAGGCCCAGGACCACGTCCTGGAGGCCGGTCGGGCGCACATGGACCGGGTGGCGCTGGAGGCGTTCGTCGCGGGTATCGACCGTTGCGGCGACAAGGCCACCGCCAAGCTGCTCAACCGCCTGTGCGACCTGTTCGTGCTGTCCGTGATCGAGGAGAACCGCGGCTGGTTCCTGGAGCACGAGCGGATCTCCACCTCGCGCGCCAAGGCGGTCACCGCGGCCGTGAACGAGCTGTGCCGGGGGCTGCGCCCGTACGCGGTGCCGCTCGTGGAGGGCTTCGGTCTGCGCGACGAGTGGCTGGGCGCCCCGATCGCGTTGGGCGCCGAGCACCGACGCCAGGGCGACCGGGACTGACGTCCGGAGCGACCCTAGGCCCCGTGAAGCCCGTCTTCGCGGGGCCTATGCTTTTGCGGACGTCCAGAGGAGGTGGGGCCATGTCGGCGATCCGGTTGTTGGTGCTCGGCGCGATCCGGTCGCGCGGTCGCGCGCACGGGTACCAGGTCCGTTCGGATCTGGAGTCGTGGGGCGCGCACGAGTGGTCCACGGCCAAGCCGGGGTCGATCTACCACGCGCTCAACCGGATGGAGCACGAAGGCCTGTTGGCCGCCGAGGAGGCCGCCGTCTCCGGAGGGCCGCCGCGTACCGAGTTCACCCTGACAGGGGACGGCGAGCGGGAGTACCTGTCGCTGCTGCGCGACGCCCTGGCCGCCGAGCACGACGCCCGGGTGGACGTGGTCTCGGCGGGGCTCGGCTGTATGACCGATCTGCCGCGCCCGGAGGTCCTGACGCTGCTCCGCCGCCGGCTGGAGAACCTGGAGGGGTGGCGTTCCAGCGTGCTGGAGCACCACGATCCCGAGGCCCCCGTCGACGAGGAGATCGGGGCCGTCGGTGAGGTCTTGGGCTTCTGGGTGCACTCGGCCGAGTCGGCGGCGGGGTGGACGCGCTCCCTGATCGAGCGGATCGAGGGAGGCGCCCACGTCTTCGCCGGCGAGGAGGGGTGGCGTCCCTCCGGCATCCCGAGCTAGGAAGTGCCCGGGGAGCGCCTACTCGTCGCGCCACTCGACCAGGTCGGCGGCGCGTTCCAGCTCCTCCCGGACCGTATGGCGCTCCTCTTCGGTGAGCTCCTCGGCCATGATCGGTTCCAGCGCCCGCCGCCACTCCTCGGCCTCGTCGGCGCGGTCCAGGGCGGTGGCCAGCTCCACGAGCACCGCGTGGGCGGTGGCGCGCTCCAGGGCCGAGGCGGTCTCACCATGACGCTTGAGCGCGGACCGGGCCCTGCGGTAGGCGGCCGCGTCGTCGGTCTTGAACTCGCGATAGATCCGTACCTGGTCCAGTGCCTTGGCCAACCCTTCCAGGGCGGCGGAGCCCCCGTACTCCACCTCCTCGGGTTCGCCCCTCTGGATGAAGATCAGCGAGTTGCCCGAGGGGTCCACGAGTGTGAAGCGGGAGGCTCCGGGGCGGTACCGGGTGATCCGGGGCAGCCCTCGGGACAGGACCTTGCCGTGGGCGGCGCGCATCGCCTCGGTGAAGGCCGAGTGGTAGGGGGCGACGTGGTCGACCATGACGAGGCAGCCGCCGGTCATCTCCGTCGTGGGGTCCATCCCCCGGGGTCCGGCGGAGAAGTGCACCTGGAAGCCGCTCAGTTCGAAGGCCAGGTACACGTAGGGCTTGAGCTGTCGTGAGACGACGGTGAAGCCGAGCGTCTCGTAGAAGGCGAGGGTCGCCTCGGGGTCGTGGGTGTGCAGGGTCGGGATGGTGGTCTCGTTGGGGCGGATCGACGCGTTCCGGCTCATGGCCCTCCCGGGTTCGTGGTCGCCGGACCACCCTACTAGTCAACTTTGACTAGTTGACTCCCCCTTCCTCCCCGAGCCCCTTCGCTCTAGGGTGGAGCCTCATCATGTAAGGCAGGTCACACCGTGAGCACCTCCCCCGCGCCCCGGTCGCCCCACCCCGCCGACGACCCCCCTCCCGCCGCCCTCGCCGAACCCACCCGTCCCGTCCGTGCCCTGTGGGTGGCCGGTGTCAGCCTGGCCAACCTCGGGATGTGGATGGCCTTCTTCGGCCCTCTCCAGGTCCTGCTCCCCGAACAGATCGGCCACGTCGCCCCCGACGGCAAGGAGACCGTCCTGGCCTGGGTGACCGGGGTCGGCGCCGCCATGGCGATGATCGCCACCCCGCTGATCGGGGCGCTGTCGGACCGCACGACCGGCCCGCTCGGGCGCCGCCGCCCCTGGGTCCTGGCCGGGGCCGTGCTCGGCGCCGCCGGACTGATCGTCCTCGGCCGGCAGGAGAGCGTCACGGGGATCCTGCTGGGCTGGTCCTTCGTCCAGACCGCCCTGTCCTGTCTGAACGCCACCCTGCTCGCGGCCGTCCCGGACCACGTGCCGCGCTCCCAGCGCGGGGCGGTCTCGGGCTGGGTCGGCGTGCCACAGTCGGCCGGGGTGGTCGCCGCCGTGGTGCTGGTGACGGTCGTGGTCACCGAGATCGCCCCCGGCTACACGCTCATCGGGCTGCTCACCCTGGCCTGCGCCCTGCCGTTCGCGCTGTTCTCACCCGACCCGCCGCTGCCCCGCTCGGCCCGGCCGGCGTGGGGCGCTCTGCTCCGGGATCTGTGGGTGTCGCCCCGTCGGCACCCCGACTTCGCGTGGGCGTTCCTCACCCGGTTCCTCATCGGCACGGGGAACGCCATGTTCATCCTGTACCTGTTGTACTTCCTCCGGGACGCGGTCGGCTACGAGGAGCGTTTCCCGGGTTCCTCCGCCGCCGACGGCCTCCTGACCCTGATCCTGGTGTACACGGCGGCGGTGGTGGCCACGACCGTGGTGGCGGGGATCGTCTCCGACCGGCTGGGGCGCAGACGGGTGATGGTCTGCCTGGCCGGGATCGTCATGGGGGTGCCCGCGTTCATGGTGGCGGCCTCACCCGAGTGGACCACGTTGCTCGCGGGGGCGGTGGTGCTGGGCGTGGGGTTCGGGATCTTCCTGTCGGTGGACAACGCCCTGGTCACCGAGGTCCTGCCGACCGCCTCAGGGCGCGCCAAGGACCTGGGGATCGTCAACATCGCCGGGGTCGGACCGCAGGTGATCGCCCCCGCCCTGGCCGGGCCGATCGTGGTGCACCTGGGCGGCTACCCCGTCCTGTACGCCGTGTGCGGCCTGGTGTCCCTTCTGGGGGCCGCCGCCGTGTGGCGGATCGAAGGCGTGGCCTGACCTCGGGATCCTGCGCAGCAGCCGGCCGATCGACGCCTTGGGCAACCGTTCGGCGACGGTCGTCTCCGTGCCCTCACCGACCCGGGGCGGGGGCGGCCCCTCCGTGCTCGCCTCGGGTCCTCGATCCGCCTCGGCCCGCAGACGCGCGGGCTCCCACCACCACCAGTGGGTCTCGGGGACCCAGGCGGGCACCTCGGCGAGGCTGGCCTCCTCGGCCACGGCGGTCAGCGCCTCGTCGATGCGCGGGATCGCCTCGATGTCGCCCGGGCGCATGAAACGTTCCCAGGGGACGAACTCGTCACCGAGGATCTGGAGCATGGAACGGCGCCAGCAGGCCGGACGGTAGCCCTCGTGGCGTCCGTGGTCGGCGGCGGTCTGGGTGCGCACCACGTAGAGGCCGACGCGGTCCGGGTTGCTCCCGCCGACCAGGAGTTCGGCGAGGGTGGCGTTGAGGTCCCGGCCGGCGGGCGAGCCCCGCTCGGCGGCGCTGGTGGCCTGATAGAGGTCGAACAGCCGCGCGAAGGCGGTGTCCATCAGGGAATCGCGGTCCCTGCGCCGCGCGGCGCTCTCCGCGAAGGCGTCCACCACACGTTGGGCCAGGCCCGGGAGGTCCCTGTCCGTTCGCACACCCACCGACACACCATCCCGTCCGTTCACCATCGCGACCGCGTTCCCGCGACCACGCCCCTGTCCGGCCCTCCCGATCATAATCATCGGTCGCGAGGGCGGACAGAAGGTTACCGCTTGGTAGTGGAGCGTGGGGAACGGGTGGACGGAAGGGGTTCGCGAAGCGTGCGATCGAGCATCACGGCCCACTGGGCGACCACCCGCCGCCGGCGCGCGGTGTCGTCCGTGAGCAGATTGGCCAGCCCCAGCCCCCGGGCCAGGTCGAGGGTGGCCTGGACCGCTTCCCGGTTGCCGGGGATCGACTCGTCGGCGCCGAGCAGCTCGACCACCGCGTGGTGCACCGCCCGCCCCACCTGTTCCTCCAGGGGGATCACCCGTTCCCGCAGGGCCGGGTCGCTGGCGGCGGCCGCCCACAGTTGCAGGGCGGCGTCGAAGTCCGGCCCACTGAAGGCGTCCACCACCATCTGCACGACGGCCTCGGTACGTTCGGGGCCGGCCGGGACGGCGTCCGCCCGGCGGCGCAGGTCGGCGCTCCGGCTCTCGACCATGTGCCGCAGCGCCGCCAACAGGAGCCCCTCCCGGGTCGGGAAGTGGTGCTGGGCCGCGCCCCGGGAGACCCCGGCCCGTTCGGCGACCACCCCCACCGTGGCCCCGGAGACCCCCCGTTCGGCCAGGCAGCCGACGGCGGCGTCCAGCAGCCGGGCCCGGGTGACCCGGCTGCGTTCCTGTCTCGGTTCCCGGTCCGATGCCGTGTCCACCGCGCGCCTCTCCCCTTGGTCGTCAGTACGACTTGGGCAACCCGAGGGACTGCTGGGCCACGTAGTTGAGGATCATCTCCCGGCTGACCGGGGCGATCCGGGCCAGACGGGCGGCGGCGATCGCCGAGCCCAGTCCGTACTCGGAGGCCAGCCCGTTGCCGCCCAGCGTCTGAACCGCCTGGTCGACCGATCGCACGCACGCCTCGGCGGCGGCGTACTTGGCCATGTTGGCCGCCTCCCCGGCGCCCGCGTCGTCGCCGGCATCGTAGCGGAGCGCCGCGTGCTGGGTCATCAGGCGTGCCTGCTCGGTCTCGATCTTCGCCTGGGCCAGCGGATGCGCCAGCCCCTGATGGGCCCCGATGGGGCGATCCCGCCACACCACGCGCTCCTTGGCGTAGGCGACCGCCTTGTCGAGCGCGTGCCGGGCACTGCCGGTGGCCAGGGAGGCGGCCATGATCCGTTCCGGGTTGAGGCCGGCGAACAGTTGCAGGAGTCCGGCGTCGGGGTCTCCGACCAGGGCGTCGGCGGGCAGCCGGACCCCGTCCATCAACAGTTGGTACTGATGGTCCGGACTGATCAGATCCATCTCGATGCGGCGGGCCTCGAACCCGGGGGTGTCGGTGGGGACCACGAACAGGGCCGCCGAGAGCCGCCCGGTGTCGGTGTCCTCGATCCGGCCGACCACGAGGACCGCGTCGGCGACGTCCACACCGGAGATGAAGGTCTTGCGGCCGTCGAGCACCCACTCGTCGCCGTCGCGTCGGGCGGTGGTGGTGATGCGGTGGGAGTTGGAGCCGGCGTCGGGTTCGGTGATGGCGAAGGCCATGATCCTCTCGCCCGAGGCCAGCCCGGGGAGGAGACGTCGTCGCTGGTCGGGGGTGCCGAAGCGGGACAGGACGGTGCCGCAGATGGCCGGGGAGACCACCATCATCAGGGTCGGGCAGCCCGCGGCGGAGAACTCCTCCAGCACGGCGGCCAGGTCCCCGATGCCGCCTCCCCCGCCGCCGTACTCCTCGGGGATGTTGACGCCCAGGTAGCCGAGTCCGCCCGCCTCCTTCCACAGTTCGGTCAGGTAGGCGCCCTCCTTGGCCTTGGCCCGGTAGTACTCGGAGCCGTAGCGGGAGGCGAGCGCGGAGACCGCGGAGCGCAGTTCGCGGCGTTCGGTCGGTTCGTCGAAGATCATGGCACCGGTCACGGGTTCGACCCTTCGTCGACGGGGTGGGAGGGGGTGGTGCTCTCCGGGGGGCCTGAGGGTTCCTCGGTCCCGGTGTGGTCGAGGACGGCCAACGGTGTCCCGGCGGGCACCCGCTCGCCCGCCTTCACGGGGAGCTCCCGCACCGTGCCGTCGGCGGGCGCCGTGACGCGGTGCTCCATCTTCATGGCCTCCATGCGCAGCAGGGTCTGGCCCTCGCGCACGCTCTGCCCGACCTCCACGTCCACGGCGGTGATCGTGCCGGGCATGGGGGCGGGCAGCGCTCCCGGGTCGACGCGCGCCTCGGGGACGGGCAGGGGGTCGACGGGGGTCAGGACGACCGTGCCGGACGAGGACCGTACGTGGACGCTTCCCGGGACGCCCGGGGTCGCGGGGGCACGGTGGATCTCGAAGGGGCGGCGTACCCCGTCCGTCTCGAGGACGACCAGGTCGGGGGCGACCGACAGGACCCGGACTCCCTCGGCGGCGGGCCGGTGGACGCCTCGCTCGGAGTGGAAGGAGGAGACGATCTCGCGTCCGTCGTCGGTGCGGTGTCTTCGCTCGTGCGGGGCCGAGGGCACGTTGCGCCATCCGGCGGGCGCCCCGACGGGGGTCGGCCCGTGGCCTCGGACTGCCTCGATCGCGGCGAGGGAGGCGGCCAGCGCGGCCGCGCGTTCGGTCCCCTCATCGGCCAGGGGACGGGCCAGGGCGACGAGCCGATCCCCGGTGAGCAGCCCGGTGTGCAGGCGCGCGGGGTCGACCAGGTGGGGGTCGCCGAGGATCCGCACGAGCAGGTCCCGGTTGGTGCCCACCCCGTGCAGGAGGGCGGTGGAGAGCGCGGCGGACAGGCGGCGCAGGGCGTCGCGCCGGTCCCGACCGTGGGCGACGACCTTGGCCAGCAGCGGGTCGAAGTCCGTGCCGACCTCGTCGCCCGTCTCCACCCCGTGGTCGAGGCGGACGCCGTACCCGGCCGGCGTCTCGAAGAAGGCGGTCGCGGCGGGCACCTCGAAGGCGTGCAGGGTACCGGTGCGGGGGCGCCAGTCCCGGCGCGGATCCTCCGCGTACAGACGGGCCTCGATCGCGTGACCGCGGGGCTCGGGGGGTTCCGGGGCCGGGAGAGGTTCCCCTTCGGCGATCCGTATCTGCCACTCCACCAGGTCGAGCCCGGTGACGCATTCGGTGACGGGGTGCTCGACCTGGAGTCGGGTGTTCATCTCCAGGAAGACGGGCTCGCCCGGACCGTCCTCGGTGACGGGGACGAGGAACTCGGCCGTGCCCGCCCCGGTGTAGCCGATGGCGGCGGCCAGGTCGCGGGCGGCGCGGTGCAGCCGGGCGCGGAGCCCGTCCGGCAGCCCTGGAGCGGGCGCCTCCTCCAGCACCTTCTGGTGGCGTCGCTGGACCGAGCAGTCGCGTTCGCCCACCGCCCAGACGGTGCCGTGGGCGTCGGCCAGGATCTGCACCTCGACGTGGCGGCCGCGTTCGACGTAGGGCTCGCAGAACACCTCGGGGTCACCGAAGGCGGAGGCGGCCTCGGAACGCGCGGCGTCGACCTCCCCGGGCAGCGCCTCCAGGTCGCGCACCACCCGCATGCCCCGGCCACCACCGCCGGAGACCGCCTTGACCAGGACCGGCAGGTGTTCGTCGCGGACGTCGGCCGGGTCGAGCGCGTCGGCGACCGGTACCCCGGCGTCGCGGGCGACCCGTTTGGCGAGGGTCTTGGACCCCATGCGTTCGATCACCTCGGCGGCGGGGCCGATCCAGGTGAGTCCGGCGTCGACGACGGCGCGGGCGAACCCCGCGTTCTCGGACAGGAAGCCGTAGCCGGGGTGGACGGCGTCGGCCCCGGCGCGGCGGGCCGCGTCGACCAGGGCGTCGGGGTCCAGGTAGGCGTCCACGGGTCCGCGCCCCTCGGGAACGGGAAGGGCCGCGGCGATGTCGGCCTCCCGCACGTGCGGCGCGTCCTCCTCGCCCGGGGTGTGGACGGCGACGGAGGACACCCCCAGGGCGCGGCAGCTCCGAAGGACACGGCGGGCGATCTCTCCCCGGTTGGCCACCAGCAGGGCGGTGACCGGGGTGACGTGGTCGTCGGGGGACATGTCCCTCCCTCCTCTACATGCGGAAGACACCGAAGGTGTCGGTACCGGCGACGGGCGCGTTGTGGGCGAAGGACAGGCACAGTCCGAGGACGGTGCGGGTGTCGCGGGGGTCGATGATCCCGTCGTCGTAGACCCGTCCGGACAGGAACATCGGCAGGGACTCGGCCTCGATCTGCCGTTCCACCAGTTCGCGCATGGCCGCGTCCTGGTCGTCGTCGTAGGGCGTCCCCTTCTTCGCGGCGGCGGCCCTGGAGACGATCGAGACCACCTCGGCCAACTGTCTGGGGCCCATCACCGCGGAGCGGGCGCTGGGCCAGGCGAAGAGGAAGCGGGGGTCGTAGGCCCGTCCGCACATGCCGTAGTGTCCGGCGCCGTAGGAGGCCCCGATGAGCACCGAGAAGTGCGGCACGGTGCTGTTGGAGACGGCGTTGATCATCATCGAGCCGTGCTTGATGATGCCGCCCTGCTCGTACTCGGCCCCGACCATGTAGCCGGTGGTGTTGTGCAGGAAGATCAGCGGGGTGTCGGCCCGGTTGGCGAGCTGGATGAACTGCGCCGCCTTCTGCGCCTCCTCGCTGAACAGCACCCCGTTGTCGTTGGCCAGGACACCGACCGGATACCCGTGCAGGCGGGCCCACCCGGTGACCAGACCCGCCCCGTAGAGCGGTTTGAACTCGTCGAACTCCGAGCCGTCCACGATCCGGGCGATGACCTCGCGGGGGTCGACCGGGATCTTGAGGTCGGGGGGCATGATCCCCAGGAGCTCCCCGGCGGGGTGGAGCGGTTCGACCACGGACCCGGCCGGGGCGGGGCCCGCCTTGGTGTGTCCGAGCCGGGCGACGATCCGACGTCCGATCCGGATCGCGTCGTGTTCGTCCTCGGCCAGGTGGTCGGCGAGCCCGGAGACCTCGGCGTGCATGCGGGCCCCGCCCAGGGACTCGTCGTCGCTCTCCTCACCGGTGGCCGCCTTGACCAGCGGCGGTCCGCCCAGGAACACCTTGGCCCGGTCCCGGACCATGACCACGTGGTCGCTCATCCCGGGGATGTAGGCGCCCCCGGCGGTGGAGTTGCCGAAGACCAGGGCGATCGTGGGGATACCGGCGGCCGAGAGCCGGGTCAGGTGGCGGAAGGTCCCGCCGCCGGGGATGAAGATCTCCTTCTGGGTGGGCAGGTCGGCGCCGCCCGACTCCACGAGGCTGATCATCGGCATCCGGTTGCGTTCGGCGATCTCGCCCGCCCGCTGTGACTTCCTCAGGGTCCAGGGGTTGCTGGAGCCGCCCCGCACGGTGGGGTCGTTGGCGACGATCACGCACTCCACGCCGGAGACCACACCGACCCCGGTGACCACGCTGGCGCCCACGTGGAAGTCGCTGCCCCAGCCGGCGAGCGTGGACAGTTCGAGGAAGGGGCTCCCCTCGTCGAGGAGGAGTTCGATCCGCTCCCGGGCGAGCAGTCCGCCCCGGGAACGATGGCGTTCGATGTAGCGCTCCCCTCCTCCGGCCAGGGCCTTGGCGTGTTCGGCGTCGATCTCGGCCAGCCCCGCGAGCATGGCCTCCCGGGCCTCGGCGTAGGCCGGGCCCCGTATGTCGAGTCTCGAGGTCAGGACGCTCACCTGGTCTCCTCTCCGTTCGGGCTCCGCTCCAGCAGGAGTTCGGGGACGGGCATCCGTCGGGCCCGTAGCCATTCGCCGAGCCCCTTGGCCTGGGGGTCGGCCCCTTCACGGCGGGCCGTCCCCGGGGCGAGCAGCCCCTCGATCCAGAAGTCGACCGCGCGCAGGGAGGGCAGCGGATGACGGGTGACCCTCAGGTCGGCGACCTCGGGCAACAGGTCGCGCAACACGTCGACGGTGAGCGCGTGGGAGAGCCAGCGCCACCCCTCATCGGTGGTCGCCCATACGCCCAGGTTGGCGTCGGGACCCTTGTCGCCGCTGCGCGCGCCCAGCACCAGACCGAGGGGGACGGTGCGCACGGGCCCCTCCGGCAGGGGTTCGGGCTGCGGCGGGTCGGGGACCTCGGCGAGGGCGAGGGTCCTGGTCGGATGAGGGATCCTCTCCCACTCGCCGTCGGGGGTGATGACGATGTGCTCGACCTCCGCGGCGGGGACGAGGACGTGGGTGGCGGCGACCCCGTCGGGGCGGGCGTCGCGCGGTGGGGAGGTGATGTGGAAGCCCGCGTAGCTGCCCAGGGCCAGTTCGACGGCGGCGGCGCCGAGGCGACGGCCGATGACGGCGGGGTCGCGGTCGCGGGCGATCGCGCGCAGCCGGGCGGTGGCCGCGTCCTGCGTCGCCCCGTGCGGGTCCTGGGCCGGGGTGAACTCGAAGCGCAGTTCCTCGGGCTCGTTCCCGGCCAGGGCGGCGCGCATCTGTCGTTCCACCCGGGCGGCCTTGGCCTCGGCCTCCAGTCCGGGGAGGAGGAACTCCACCTCGTTGCGAAAGCCCGTGAGGCCGGTCAGGCCGACCTTGAGGTCGGGCGGCGGCGGTTCGCCCTGGACCCCGTCGATCCGTACCCGGTCCGGGCCCGCCTCGGTGAGGCGGACGGTGTCCAGGCGCGCGGTGACGTCGGGCCCCGGGTAGCGGGCTCCGCGGATCTCGTAGACGAGTTGGGCGGTGACGGTGCCCACCGTGACCGCTCCCCCGGTGCCCTCGTGCTTGGTGATGGTCGACGAGCCGTCGGCCTCGATCTCCGCGAGAGGGAAGCCGGGCCGGTCCAGGTCGTGGCCGGACAGCGCTTCGGCGAACGCGTAGTTGCCGCCGGTGGCCTGGGCGCCGCACTCGATGACGTGTCCGGCCACGGTGGCGCCGGCCAGGGCGTCGAGGTCGTCGTGGGTCCAGCCGAAGTGGGAGATGGCCGGCCCCACCGTGAGGGAGGCGTCGGTGACCCGTCCGGTGACGACGATGTCGGCTCCGGCGTCCAGACAGCGGGCGATGCCGAAGGCCCCCAGATAGGCGTTGGCGGTGAGGGGTCCGTCCAGGTCCAGTTCCTCGGCCCGGTGCAGGAGGTCGTCGCCGGTGACGCAGGCGATCCGGGGTTCGAAGCCCAGCTCCTCGGCCAGGTCGGTGAGGCGGTCGGCCAGGCCCCGGGGGTTGAGGCCTCCGGCGTTGGTGACCACTCGGATCCGGCGTTCCATGATCAGCCCGAGGCATTCCCGCATCTGTTTGAGGAAGGTCCGGGCGTAGCCGCGTCCGGGGTCGGCCAGTTGGTCGCGTCCCAGGATCGCCATGGTGAGTTCGGCCAGGTAGTCACCGGTGAGCACGTCCACGGTGCCTTCGGTGAGCATCTCGTGCACCGCCGAGAGGCGGTCTCCGTAGAAGCCGGAGGCGTTACCGACCCACAGGGAGGGGGCTTCTGTCGCGGTCATGGCACGAGAGTGACATCGGACACACGAAAAAACAAGCTCTCCTGATTGTTCTTCCGGGACGAGACTCCCGTATTGGCCGGAACCGGACGCCGCCGACCCGCGTTCGGGCCCCCGGGACGGGGAACGCGGCCGGTATTTTGACGCGGGTGAGTACTTCCCCAGAGGACACCACCGACACCTCCTCCACCGAGACCCCCGAACCCGACGACACCACAGGTGACGCCACCGGGGCCGAGGCCACGAAGGACGAGGGCGAAGAGGCCTTCCTGTCCGCGGCCCCGGCTCACGGACGCGGCGGCGGCCTGTTCGGTCCCGAGACCTTCGGCGTGGCCGGCGCCCTGCTCTTGGGCGTGGTCCTGTTCTCCACCGAACTCATCGCGATCTTCAACCAGTACGTCCTGACCGGGGCCTCCGGGGTCCTCGTACCCGCCGTCCAGGGCCAGCTGACCGGGGCCGGGCTGTTCTCCGCGCTGGCCGTGGCGAGCGCGTCCGCGGCCCTGTTCCGGGCGACGCACACGACACGCCCCTGGGCCCGTCACCTGGCCGCCGCCACGATTCTGGTCGGGCTGCTCGCGGTCCTGTTGACCGTGCTGTCCTACGTGCTGTTGGGCTCCTGAAGGGCGCCTCCGAGACGCCACCGTGTCCGGAACGGCCCGAATCCCTCCATTGACCAGGTGGTTCTTAGGCCCCGCTTACACGGACCCACCGGTACGTTGGCCGCGTGAGTACCACTCCGGAAGATCACCCAGGACCCGAGAACACCACGAGCGCGCCGGAGGGTGGCGGCAAGCCGACCTTCGAACCGGCGGGGACGGAGGCCCCGCCGCGGGACGAGGCGCCCGTCGAACCCGAGACGGACCCGAACGGTGAGGACACCGACCCCGGCGAGGACGCGGAGGAGGCGCTCCCCACCGAGCCCCGCCCCGGAGGCGTCCTGTCCGCCGAGACCTTCACCATCGCAGGGCTGATCCTGCTCGGTGTGACCGTCATGTCCGGGCAGCTCATCGAGATCCTCACCAGCATGATCCTGGTGGACGGCCAGCCCATCGAGGGCGGCCAGATCAGGCAGATCAGGATCCAGCTCATGACCGGCGGGTCGATGGCCCTGATCGCCGTGATCCTCGGCGGTCTGGCCCTGAGCCTGACCGACGCGGGCAGCCGCCACTGGGCCCGGTGGGGTTCGGCGGCGACCATCCTCGTGGGGCTGATGTTCGTGGTCGTGGCGGCCGTGGCCGTCTACATGATCCCGGAGGCGGCGCCGCAGATGATGCCGCCGCCCATGCCGAACTGACGGGGGCTCCCCCGCGACACCGCCCGAGACACGGAACGGCCGGGGCCCATCGAGGCCCCGGCCGTTCTCATCGCTTGCCCCGAGGACTCCCGCCGCGACGCGACCCTCGCCCACGTCCTGAACTCCACCTGGGCCTGAGGAGCCTGAACGCCGATGGGGCGGGGCCGAAGATCCGGTCCCGCCCCATCGTTCGTCCGTGGGGTCAGGCGATGCGGTCGATGACCAGCGGGGCGGCCTTCCACTCGTCGCCGGCGCCGATGTCGAACGCGCCCTCCAGGGCCTCGGCCGCCCGGTCGAAGCGCTCCGGCTCGTCGGTGTGCAGGGTGAACAGCGGCTCGCCCGCCTTGACCTCCTCGCCCGGCTTGGCGTGCAGGGTCACGCCCGCGCCGAAGGACACCGCGTCCTCCTTGCGCGCTCGCCCGGCGCCGAGCCTCCAGGCGGCCAGGCCCACCTGGTAGGCGTCCAGTCGGGTGACCACGCCACCGGTCGGGGCGAGGACCACGCGACGCTCGGCGGCCACGGGCAGCGGCGCGTCCGGGTCGCCGCCCTGCTCGCGCACGAGCTCCTTCCAGGACGCCAGCGCGCTGCCGTCGCGCAGCGCCTCGGCCGGGTCCCTGGTGCCGCCCTCGCCCGGGGTCAGACCGGCGGCCAGGAGCATCTCGCGGGCCAGGGCCACGGTCAGCTCGACCACGTCGGCGGGCCCGCCTCCGGAGAGGACCTCGACGGCCTCGGCGACCTCCAGGGCGTTGCCGACCTGACGCCCCAGCGGGCTCTCCATGTCGGTGAGCAGGGCGACGGTGCGCACCCCGTGGTCGTTGCCGATGTCCACCATGGTGCGGGCCAGTTCGCGGGCGGAGGCGAGGTCCTTCATGAACGCCCCCGAGCCCACCTTGACGTCCAGCACCAGCGAACCGGTGCCCTCGGCGAGCTTCTTGCTCATGATGGAGGCGGAGATGAGCGGGATCGACTCGACGGTGCCGGTGACGTCGCGCAGGGCGTAGAGCCTGCGGTCCGCCGGGGCCAGCCCGGAACCGGCCGCGCAGATCACCCCGCCCGTGGTGGTGAGCACCCGGCGCATCTCCTCGGTGCTCAGCGACGCCTTCCAGCCGGGGATGGCCTCCAGCTTGTCGAGGGTGCCGCCGGTGTGGCCCAGCCCGCGACCGGAGAGCTGGGGCACGGCCGCGCCGCAGGCCGCCACGGTGGGGGTGAGCGGCAGGGTGATCTTGTCACCGACCCCTCCGGTGGAGTGCTTGTCGGTGGTGGGCCGGGCCAGGTCGGAGAAGTCCAGCCGCTCGCCCGAGTCCAGCATCGCCTCCGTCCATCGGCTCACCTCGGAGCGGTCCATCCCCTGGAGGAAGATCGCCATGGCCAGCGCCGCCATCTGTTCCTCGGCGATCTCGCCACGGGTGTAGGCCCCGATCACCCAGTCGATCTGCTCGGGGGTGAGGGTCCCCCCGTCGCGCTTGGCGCGGATGATCTCGATGACGTCCATGTCACGTTCCTTCCGTGGCACTGCTTCGGTGATGGCGAGGGTGGATAAAGGGCGTCTCCCCGGCCGCGGTGGGCCGGGGAGACGCCGATGGGGTGACTATGTGAGGTTGTGCGGTCCGAAGGCCTGCGGCAGGACCCGGTCCATGGGGAGGATCCCCTCGGGCGTGTCCACAAGCAGTTCGGGCCCGCCGTGTTCGTACAGCAGTTGTCGACATCGCCCGCACGGCATCAGGGCGGAGCCCCGCCCGTCCACGCAGGCGAAGGCGACCAGACGTCCGCCGCCGGTGGCGTGCAGCGCGCTGACCAGACCGCACTCGGCGCACAGGCCCACACCGTAGGAGGCGTTCTCCACGTTGCAGCCGCTCACCACCCGGCCGTCGTCGACCAGAGCGGCGGCGCCCACCGGGTAGCGGGAGTAGGGGGCGTAGGCGCGGCCCATCGCCTCCCGGGCGGCCGCGCGGAGCGCCTCCCAGTCGACGTCCGGGGCCGTGCCCTCGGCGCCCTTCGCGTGCTCGGTCATGAGCGGCTCGCCCTCCATTGCCTACCGACGCCCGCGGGTGCCCGCAGCCGTTGCGAGGCCAGCGACAGCACCAGCAGGGTGGCGATGTGCGGGCTGTAGGTGGCCAGCTCGCGCGGCAGGGAGTCGGTGGTGAAGTACCAGAACAGCAGCACGATCGCGGCGAGCGTACCGGCCACGGCCAGACCCTTGCGGTCCTTGCGCACCTGCCACACGGCCACCACCAGCAGTACCACGGCCAGGAGCAGCAGCAGCGCGTGGATCGCGGCGCCGCCACCACGTACCTGGAGGGCGTCGGTGTAGCCGAACAGGCCCGCGCCCATGGCCAGACCGCCCGGACGCCAGTTACCGAAGATCATCGCGGCCAGACCGATGTAGCCGCGGCCGCCGGTCTGCCCCTCCTGGTAGATCTGCGAGGCGACGATCGCGAGGAAGACGCCGCCCATACCGGCCAGACCACCGGAGATGAGCACCGCGACGTACTTGAGCGTGTACACCGGCACACCGAGGGACTCGGCGGCGTCGGGGTTCTCGCCCACCGAACGCAGTCGCAGACCGAAGGTGGTCTTCCACAGCACCAGGTAGCTGAGCGGGATCATCAGGACCGCGATGAGCGTCAGCGCCGACATCCGGGTGGTGAGGCCGATGATCAGCGCGGCGATGTCGCTGACCAGGAAGATCCCGCTCTGCGCGACCGGGGTGAGCGCCTCGGGCAGCCACGGCACGTTCAGGGTGGGGAACGAGGGCGCGGGCGGGGACTGGGCCGCGCCGGCGCCGGGGATGTCGGCGTAGACGAGGATCGACAGGTAGCGCATGGCGCCCAGGGCGAGGATGTTGATCGCCACACCGGACACGATGTGGTCCACGGCGAAGGTCACCGTGGCCACCGCGTGCATGAGGCCGCCGAACATCCCTCCCAGGGTGCCGGCCAGCAGACCGATCCAGGGGTTGTCGAAGCTCCACGCGAAGTAGGCGCCGAACCAGGTCCCGAAGATCATCATGCCTTCGAGACCGATGTTGATGATGCCGGCGCGTTCGGCCCACAGACCACCGAGCGCGGCCAGGCCGATCGGGACCGCGAAGGTCAGCGTGGTGCGGACGGTGCCCGCGTCGGTCAGCATGTCCTGGCCGGTGATGACCCGCAGCCCCGCGAGGGACACCAGGACCGCCATCAGCAGGGTGAGAAGACGCCAGCGCCCCCACCCCTTGGGCCGGGACCTTCCGGCCACCGGCTCCATCACGTTGAGTTCCTGACTCACTTCGCCTCCCCGCCGCGCTCGCCGTCGGTGCCGTGGGCGCCGTCGCCGCCCTCGGTCCCCTCGGCGGAACCGTGCTCCGGGCCGGCGCCGTGGGACACGGTCGCGGGCTCCGGAGTGGTCTCGGTCGTGCGACCGAGCTGTCGACCGACCTGTTGCTGCTGGTGGCGACGGCCCCAGCGGTGGACGACCTCGTAGACCACGACGACCGTGAGGACGATGGTGGCCTGTGCGATGACCGCGATCTCCTGGGGGATGCCGTCGAAGGGCAGAATGCCCGCCGCCTGGTTCAGGAAGGCCCAGAACAGGGAGGCGAAGACGATGCCGACCGGGTGGTTGCGCCCCAGCAGGGCGATCGCGATACCGACGAAGCCGATACCGGCCGGGAAGTCCAGGGCGTAGTAGTGGGAGCTGCCCAGAAGCTGGGGCAGGCCCACGAGCCCGGCGACCATGCCGGAGAACAGCATGGACAGGAAGATCATCTTCTTGACGTCGACGCCGCTGGCCTCGGCCGCCGTCTTGGACTGGCCGGTGGCGCGCAGTTCGAAGCCGAACCGGGTGCGGTTGAGCATCACCCAGTAGCCGATGCCCACGGCGATGGCGAGGAAGACCAGACCGAAGATCTCACGCTCCGAGCCCAGGAAGGTCGCCGGGATGCCGGGGACCCAGCCGGACTCGGGGATCGGCGGGGTGCCGATGTTGTTGGTGCTGATCTCGACCGCGAGACGGCCTTCGGTCAGCAGGTAGGCGGTGATACCGGTGGCGATCGAGTTGAGCATGATCGTCGCGATCACCTCGGACACCCCTCGGGTGACCTTGAGGTACCCGGCGATACCGGCCCACACGCCACCGACGGCGACCGCCGTGACGATGACGACGAACTGGCTGATCACCGGGGGCAGCACCAGGTATCCGCCGACCGCGGCGGCCAGCAGGGCCGCCAGTCGGTACTGGCCGTCCACGCCGATGTTGAACAGCTTCATCTTGAAGCCGATCGCCACGGCCACGGCGGCCAGGTAGTAGGTGGTGCTGTCGTTGATGATCTGCACCATGCTGTTGGGCCGGGTGCCGTATTCGAGCATCCGCTCGAAGGTGCTCAGGGGCGCGATGCCGCTGAAGAACAGCACGGCGGCGGTCACGGCGGTGGCGATGATCCCGGCCGCGAACACGGCGGCGAAGGACAGCGCCAACATGGCCGAGAGCCGGTGGATCAGCAGGAAGGCCAGTCCCGCGCCGACGGCGCCGCCCAGGAGGGCCGCCGCCCACTCCTGGAGCTGGAGGTCCAGCGCCCAGGCCGCGAGCAGTCCGCCGAGCACCGACAGCACCAGGGCGGCCGGGAGCACGAGGGTCTTGTGCAGCGTCGTGTGCTTCTCGTCGACGTCGTCGCCCGGATCGCCGTCGTCGGTCCGGCCGGAGGCGGTCCAGAACACGAAGGCGAAGGCCGCGACCACACCGATGATCAACGCGGCCCACCACAGCAGCGCCAGATCGAGCCCGGCGGTGACACCGGCGCCCAGGAGGATCGCGATCACCACGACGGCGGGACCGGGCAGGGGCGCGCCGGGGCGGGAGGTCCTACTCATGATCCGCCCTCGTTCTCTTCCTTGTCGGTGCCATCGTTCGCACCGGTCTCACTTTCCTCATCGCCGCACAGGCCGGCGCCGGTCATGGCCGAGCCGAGCTGTTCGGGGGTGACGGTGGCGGGGTCGGCCTCGGCGACCAGGCGTCCGCGCAGGATGACGTGGAGCGTGTCGGACATGCCGATCAGCTCGTCCAGGTCCGCGGAGATCAGCAGCACGGCCAGGCCCTCGGCCCGCGCTTCGCGGAGCTGTTTCCAGATGGCGGACTGGGCGCCCACGTCCACGCCTCGGGTGGGGTGGGCGGCGACCAGGAAGCGCGGTTCCCCGCTCATCTCCCGGCCGATGATGAACTTCTGCTGGTTACCGCCCGAGAGCGCGTCGGCGATGACGTCGATGCCGGGGGTGCGGACGTCGTACTCGGCGACGATGCGTTCGGAGTCCTTACGGGCTCCGGCCTTGTCGATCCAGGGGCCGCGTACGCTGGGCGCCTTGGTCTGGTGACCCAGAATGCGGTTCTCCCACAGCGGCGACTCCAGCAGCACGCCGTGGCGGTGCCGGTCCTCGGGGATGTAGCCGACCCCGGCCTCGCGGATGCGCAGGGTGGACCAGGTGCTGATGTCCTCCTCCTCCAGGAGGATCCGCCCCGAGGAGAGGCGGCGCATGCCCATGATCGCCTCGATGAGCTCGGACTGGCCGTTGCCCTCGACACCGGCGATGCCGACGATCTCGCCCCGCCGGATGTTCACGGAGACGTCGTCGACGACGGGGCGGCCCTCGGCCGACAGCACGGTGATCCCGTCCAGGGACAGGACCACGTGGTCGGTGACGGTGGACTCGCGCAGCTCGGGGACGGGCAGTTCGCCGCCGACCATCAGGGTCGCCAGTTCCCGCGCGGTGGTGGTGCGCGGGTCGGCGGTGGCGACGGTGGTGCCGCGTCGGATGACGGTGATGTCGTCGGCGACCGACAGGACCTCGTCGAGCTTGTGCGAGATGAAGATGACCGTGAGGCCCTCGCGCTTGAGTTCGCGCAGGTTGGCGAAGAGTTCGTCGACCTCCTGCGGGACCAGTACGGCGGTGGGCTCGTCCAGGATGATGGTCTCGGCGCCCCGGTACAGGACCTTGAGGATCTCCACCCGTTGGCGGTCGCCGATGCCCAGGTCCTCCATCAGGCGGTCGGGGTCCACGCCCAGCCCGTACTGGGCGGACAGGCTCCTGATCCGTTCACGGGCCTTGTTGCCGATGCCGTGCCGGCGTTCGGCCCCCAGGACCACGTTCTCCAGGACGGTGAGGTTGTCGGCCAGCATGAAGTGCTGGTGCACCATGCCGATGCCGTGCTTGATGGCGTCGGAGGGCGAGTGGAAGCGCACCTCCACGCCCTTGACTCGGATCTGTCCCTCGTCCGGCCGGTGCATGCCGTACAGGGTCTTCATCAGCGTGGACTTGCCCGCCCCGTTCTCGCCGACGATGGCGTGCACGGTACCGGGGGCCACGGTGATGTCGATGTCGTGGTTGGCCACGACGCCGGGAAAACGCTTGGTGATCCCGCGCAGCTCAACGGCGGCGGGTCCGTTCGACCCGCCGCCCGATGGCGTGCTGCTCATCAGACTCCTCTATGGGAACTTGCGGCGGGGCGTGGCGGGCCTTGACAGGGCCACGACCGGACGCCTTCGTCGCGGTGCGGCTACCGGGCGGAGCCGAAGGGGTCGTGTGCCCCTTCGGCTCCGTTCCTCGTGACCCTCGGGTCACCTCGCGGGCCCGGCTCCCGCGGTGGGCTCGACGCCCGTCACGGCTCGGTGGGAACCTCGATCTCACCGGCGACGATCTGCTCCTTGAGCGCGTCCAGCTCCTCCTGGATCGGCTCGATGGCCTCCTCGTTGGAGGTGGTGTAGTCGACACCGCCGTCGGTGAGGTCGAAGCGCTGGATGCCGCCCTCGACATCGCCCTCGACGGCCGCGCTGATGAGCTCGAAGACCGAGACGTCGACCTGCTTGATGGCGGAGGTCAGCACGTGCTGCTTCTGGTCGTCCTCGGCGTTGACGTACTGGTCGCTGTCGACGCCGATGAAGGTGAAGTCGTTGGCGACCGCGGACTCCAGGATGCCGTTGCCGGAGGCGCCGGCGGCGTGGTAGATGACGTCGGCGCCGCGGTCGTACTGGGCCTGGGCGACCGCGGAGCCACGGGCGGGCTCGTTGAAGCCGCTCATGTCCGGCGGCTGGCTCAGGTAGTCGATCTCGACGTTGATGTCCTCGTTGACGTGTTCGGCCCCGGCCACGAAACCGGCTTCGAACTTGTGGATCAGCGGGGTCTCGACACCGCCGATGAAGCCGACGTGGTCCTCCTCGGTGGTCAGCGCCGCGGCGGCACCGGCCAGGAAGGAGGCCTGTTCCTCGGCGAACACCAGGCTGGTGACGTTGTCGATGCCCTCGATCTCGGAGTCGATGATCGCGAAGTCGACCTCCGGGTACTCGGGGGCGACCGACTGGATGGCGCCGTCGTAGGCGAACCCGACGGCGATGACGAGGTCGTAGCCCTCCTCGGCCATCGTGGTCAGGCGCTCCTCCTTGGCGGAGTCGGCCTCGTCCTTGGCGGGCTCGAAGTCCTGCGTCTGGACGCCGAGCTCCTCGGCGGCCTGCTCCAGCCCGCGGTAGGCGGAGTCGTTGAAGGAACGGTCGCCACGACCACCGACGTCGTAGGCCAGTCCCACCTGGAGCTCGGATGCGTCGTCACCGGAGCCGTCGCCGGACCCGTCGTCGGCCGCGTTGTCACACGCGGTGAGTGCCAGCATGCTCGCCGCTGCGACGGCGGCGAACTTGGCCGCGTTACTGCGCTTCACTTGGGTAACTCTCCCCTTCGCCCTCTCAGCACTGCCGCATTCCGCAGCGGAACCGGCCTGAGTTCTGCTGCCGGACGATATCTCGTGGCCGAAAGTACACCGCACCATCGGACGGAGTTGTTATAAAGGCGAGAGCCAAGTGACATGGGGCCTTACCCGGAAGTTACCAAGAACACACCGGAGCCGGTCAACCGTCTTCCTATTCTCTGTTTTTTCACCCCCTCTTCCCTGGAGGAACACGAGTCCGGCACCGATGGTGCGGACCCCTTCACCCCTGGTCACGAGGCCCCGGTGACACCCTACCGGTCTAGACCGGACTGACCCACTTCAGGCCTCGTCCGCGTCGACCTCCAGAAAGTCGATCACGGCCCGGCGGAACGCCCGGGAGGAGACGGCGTTGACGTGGTCCCTCTTGGGAACCTCGACGAAGGTCGCGCCGATGGCCTCGGCCAACCCCTCCACACCCGCCGCCACGGGGTCCTTCGCACCCGCCGCGAACAGGATCGGAACACCCCCGGGACGGGGTTCGGGGGTGAAGGGTCGGGCCGCCTGACCGAGGGCGCAGGCGGCCAGGGCGTCGGCATCGTTGCCCGGGAGCCCGACGACCGTTCGATAGACCTGGTCGAAGGGGGTGTCGCCCTCACCCGGGACACCCTCCTCGACCCCGGCCAGGGCGTTGTCCGGGCCGAAACCGCCGAGGACCAGCCGGCGCACCCGCTCGGGGGCGGTGAGCGCGAGTTCCCAGGCCAGGCGGGAGCCCATCGAGTAGCCGACGACGTCGACACGCTCCAGACCGAGCCGATCGAGCAGGTCCACCAGGTCGGAGACGAAGTGTTCGGGGAGGTAGAACGCGCTTTCGGTGGGTTTGTCACTGGCACCGTGGCCGCGCAGATCCGGGCCGATGACACGGCGTCCCACGGCCTCCAGATCACGCACCCAGCCGGTGGACCCCCAATTCATCTGGAAGTCGCTTCCGAAACCGTGCAGGAGAAGGACCGGAACGGCCTCTCCCGGGGCCTCCGGAAGCAAATCCACATAACTCATCGTCACGTCTCCGACAGGATTCGTCGTCATGAATATCTCCGTGCCTTTCACGGGTTCGAACTTACTGAGAAAAGGGACGGAGGCCCATTCAGATGTTCCTATGAACGAATCGACTCTCCGGGCCTTTTCGTTCGTGTCGACATCCGAATGGACCTCCGTGGAGGGATGATCCGATCAATCCGTCGGGGGCTTCAGACGCACCCGCCTGCGGGGCGCGGCCTCCTCCGTCGGAACGCGACCGACGATCCCGGCCTGCGGTCCGTCCTTCCTCTCGACCGTGAAGGTCACCAGAGGGGCGCCCACCGGGACGACCTGCTCCTCCTCGGCGTGCAGGCCCGCCACGACCCCGCTCTCGGGGGAGGGGATGACCACGGCCGACTTGGTGGTCTCCACCTCCACCAGCGGGTCGTTGCGGCCGATCCGGTCCCCGACCTCGACCTGCCATTCCAGGACGGTCGCCTCGACCAGCCCCTCGCCGAGGTCGGGAAGGGAGAAGGTGATGTTCTCTTCTGCCATGTCGGCTAGTACTCCAGGGTTCGCTGGACCGCGAACAGGACGCGGTCGATCGTCGGCAGGTACTGGTGCTCCAAGGGGCCGGCCGGGTAGGGCACGTCGAATCCGGTGACGCGCTGGACCGGCGCGGCCAGGTCGCGGAAGCACTGTTCGGTGATCAGGGAGGAGACCTCCGCCCCGAGCCCGGCCGTGAGCGGTGCCTCGTGGACGACCACGGCGCGCTTGGTGCGCGCGACCGAGGCGGCCAGTCCGGCGGCGTCGATCGGCTTGAGCCAGCGCAGGTCCAGCACCTCCAGCTCGACGCCGTCCTCCGCGGCCAGTTCGGCCACCTGGAGGCAGCGGTGCACCATGGCGCCCCAGGCGACGAGGGTGGCGTGCCGGCCCGGACGCACGACACGCGAGGTGCCGATGGGGTCGGTCGGCTCGCTCAGGCGGACCGGACGACGGTCCCAGTAGCGGGCCTTGGGCTCCATGTACACGACCGGGTCGTCCGAGCGCACCGACTGGAGCAGCAGACTGTAGGCCTCGCCCGGGTCGGAGGGCGCCACGACCTTCAGGCCCGGGGTGTGCGCGAAGAGCGCCTCCAGGCTCTCCCCGTGGTGTTCGGGGGCCTGGATGCCGCCGAAGGAGGGCAGACGCAGGGTGATGGGCATGGGGGCGGCGCCGCGGGTGCGATAGTTCATGCGCGCCACCTGGTTCACGATCTGGTCGATGGCCGGATAGGCGAAGCCGTCGAACTGGAGCTCCGGGACGGGACGCCAGCCGTTCATCGCCAGCCCGACCGCCATGCCCATGATGGCGGACTCGGCCAGGGGGGTGTCGAAGACGCGCTGGTCGCCGAACTCCTTCTGGAGGCCGTCGGAGACGCGGAAGACCCCGCCGAGGGCGCCGACGTCCTCACCGAAGAGCAGGACCCGGGGGTCCTCGGCGAGCAGGGTGCGCAGGGCCCGGTTGATGGCCTGCTGCATGGACAGTTCGACCGTCTCGGTCTCGGGCGCCGGTTCGGCCCTCTCGATCAGCTCGGTCACAGCTCGACCTCCTCCTGCCAGGTACGGCGCTGGCGGGACAGTTCTTCGGTGGACTCACGGAACACGTGGGTGAACAGATCCGAGCCGTGGGGCTCGGGGGCCGTGGCCACACCGTCGCGGATCCGCTCGGCGCGGGCGGCGGCCTCGGCGTCCACCCGGTCGAGGTGGGCCTCGTCGGCGTGGCCGGCCTCGATCATGGCCGCGCGCAGCAGGTCGAGGGGGTCGCGTCGACGCCACCGGTCGGCCTCGGCCTCGTCCCGGTAGCGGCCCGGATCGTCGGAGGTGGAGTGCGGTTCGACCCGGTAGGTGAGGGCTTCGATGACGGTGGGGCCGCCGCCCTCGCGGGCCCGCTCGACCGCCTGGGCGGTGGCGGTGTGGACGGCGCCGACGTCGTTGCCGTCGACGAGGACCCCGGGGAGGCCGTACCCCTCGGCGCGCGCGGCGATGGAGCCGCCCGCGACCTGCCGGTGGTTGGGCACCGACAGCGCCCACTGGTTGTTCTGGCAGAAGAAGATGACGGGTGCGCCGAAGACGCCCGCGAAGTTCATGGCCTCGTGGACGTCGCCCTCGGAGCTGGCGCCGTCGCCGAAGTAGGCCATCGCCACGCCGTCGCCGCCGCGCAGGCTCTCGCCGATCGCCCAGCCCACCGCGTGCGGCACGGGTCCGCCGACGACGGCGTTGACCGCGCCGAAGCGGGACTCCATCACGTCGTAGAGGCCGCCGTGCCACAGGGCCCGGTGGGTGGACATGTAGCCGACCATCTCGACGCCGTAGGCCAGGGCCGAGGCCATCTCGCGGTAGGTGGGGAAGACGAAGTCGCGTGCGGGATCGAGCGCGGAGACGCCGCCGACCTGCGCGGCCTCCTGGCCCCGTACGGAGACGTAGGCGGGGAAGACGCCCTGGCGCTGGAGGGCGATCGCCTCGGTGTCCAGGTCGCGCGCGGTGCGCATGTCGCGGTAGAGCCCGCGGGTCAGTTCGGGCGACAGGTGCTCCACGGTGATGGCGCCCCGGCCCGTCGACTCTGGGGATGGCATGTCGAGCGGCTCCCAACGTGGCCCTGGGTACGCGTGGAGCGCCGCCGGGGCTCGAGGTGGTCACGGTCTTGCCTTGATTGTCCGGATGTCTGGACGTTTTCGCTAGATATCACCGAACAGTCGAGATGATCGGGAACGACACGAGACTCTCGGTTCGTGATCGTCTAGGATTCAACCCTCAGAACGGAGGAAAACGACACAACACGCTGAACACCACGAACCACCACCGACCCCACCATCTCTACCCTCTCGACGGTGCGCCGCGCCATCGTTTTCCGCGACCTCCACCGAGCACGGCGAGGCGTTGCGATCCGAACACGGGGGGTACGCGACCGTCGTCGGAACGCGTACCTTCGTACCCCCGACCCACAGGAGTCGTCATAGGTACACACAGAAGCAACGAATGCGATCGAAATAGCCGAACGAAGGGTAATTTCCTCCTGATTCATGACACTTCGGCCTAGACCCCGCCCGCTCGGGGAAACTCTCGAGCCACTCCGCGCGTCAACCATGAGTACAGTCGGACTCCACCGCCATCCCGCCGGGCGGTTCGCACGAGAGGCGACCGCGCGCAAATCCCCCGACCCCCCATCCCCCTCCGACCCACAACAGCCCGAGCGTGCGCATCCCATCTCGCCGACTGAGATCTCCATGGACGAGAACGACGTTTACCTGGCATTTCCTCGGTTCTCCGCCAAAGACGGAGACAAAGGACCGAGCACCATGACAAGAACACCTGAGGAGCACCCGACATGGCCATGGGCGAACAGCGCAGGAACGGCCGGCGGCCGGACACCACCGACCAGACCATTCTGAGCGCGCTCGCCAAGGACGCGCGAACCGGCATCACGGAGATCGCCTCACTGGCCAACGTCTCCCGGGCCACGGCCTACAACCGGATCAAGCGACTCACCGACGACGGCGTCATCCGCGGCTACTCCGTGGTGACCGACCACGCCAAGATGGGGCTGGGCGTCACCGCGCTCGTCCTCATCTCCGGTAGCCAGCCCGATTGGCGGGCCAACCGGGAGATCCTCTCCTCCTACCCGGAGATCGAGTACTGCTGGTACGTGGTCGGTTCGGCCGACATCGTCCTGCTGGTCAGGGTCGCCAACACCAACCAGCTCCGCGACCTGATCCTCACCCGGCTCCAGGCCCTGCCAGGGGTGACGTCCACTCAGACGCTCACCGTGATCGACGAGGTGGTCCATCGGCCCGTCGTGGAACCGACGGACGAGGAGGAATGAACCCTCCGGGTCACCCGCCCACCAGGACGGCGATCTCCGCCTTCAGCTCGGACAGGATCTTCGAGCCGCGCGCACGGACGTCCGCGACGTCCCCGTCGACCCCCGACACGACCTCGATATAGGCCTTCAGTTTGGGTTCGGTCCCCGAGGGGCGCAGGGTCACCCTCCCCCGCACCGTGCCCTCCAGTTCGAAACGCACGGCGTCGGTCGAGGGCAGACCCTCGTGCCCCTCGGCGAAGTCGACGGTCCTCGCCACCCTCAGAGGACCGAACGCGGTGGGCGGCTCGACGCGCACCCGCCGCATCGTCGCGGCGATCACGGCCGGATCGGACACCCGCACCGAGAGCTGATCGCTCAGGTGCAGGCCGTGGCGGCGCGCCTGGTCGTCCAACAGATCGACCAGGGTCAGCCCCCGACGTTTCGCGGTCGCGGCCAGCGAGGCGGCCACCAGCGCGGCGGAGATCCCGTCCTTGTCGGCGACCGGGCGCCCCTCGTCGCCTCCGACGCAGTACCCCAGCGCCTCCTCGTAGGCGAACACCCGACGCTCCCCCGGCCCGCCCGCGCGGGCCAGCCACTTGAAGCCGGTCAACGTCTCCTCGTAACGCGCCCCCCGGTCCCGCGCGATCTCGCCGAGCAGGCTGGAGGAGACGATGGAGGTGGCCACGACCCGATCGGGGCCCTCGGTCCGGTCGAGCACGTACTCGGCGAGGAGCCCGCCCACCTCGTCGCCGGTGAGCATCCCGTGCCCCGGGACCGCCAGGGCCAGACGGTCGGCGTCGGGGTCGTTCGCGATGACCAGGTCGACGCCCTCGGCCTCGCCCAGCGCGAGGGCCAGGTCCATCGCCCCGGGCTCCTCGGGGTTGGGGAAGTCGACCGTGGGGAAGTCGGGGTCGGGCTCGAACTGTTCGGCCACCACGACGGGACGGGGGAACCCGGCCCTTTCGAAGGCCTCCAGGAGCACGCGGCCGCCCACACCGTGCAGGGGCGTGTAGGCGACGGACAGGTCGCGGTCCTCGCCCAAGGGCAGAGCGGTGACGGCGTTCAGGTAGCGGTCGACCGCCTCACGGCCCAGGACCGTCCACCCCTCGCCCAAGGGCAGGTCGCCGACCGGGCCGACCGCGTCGATGAGGGTGGAGATCTCCGCGTCCACCGGGGAGACGATCTGCGCGCCCGCGTCGTCGCCCTCGCCGCCCACGTACACCTTGTAGCCGTTGTCCTGGGGCGGATTGTGGCTGGCGGTCACCATGATCCCGGCGTCCGCGCCCCGTTCCCGCAGCGTGTAGGCCAGCACCGGGGTCGGCAGGGGCCCTTCCAACAGGGTCACCCGGTGGCCCGCCCCGGTGATGACGGCGGCGCTGTCCCGGGCGAAGTCCGCCGAACGGTGCCGGGCGTCGTGACCGATCACCACGTGCCGGCCGCCGTCTCCGAGCCAGGCCGCGATCCCGGCGGCGGCCCGCATGACCACGACCCGGTTCATCCGCCCGGGGCCCGCGCCCAGGGCACCGCGCAGCCCGGCCGTACCGAACTCCAGCCCGGCCGCGAACCGGTCGGCGAGGTCGGTCGCCGCGGCACGCTCGCCCGCCTCGGCCCGGCCGAGCAGGTCGGCCAGTTCGTCCCGGGTGACGGGGTCGGGGTCCTGGTCGAGCCAGTCCCGGGCACGGGTGAGGAGTTCGGTATCGGTCATCGGATCGCCTTTCGGTCGAGGGATCGCCCTCGTGGGGGGAGGTCCGGGGCGGTACGGGCCCCGGACGGGAGAGGGGCGTCGGTGCGGGGTCGGATCAGATCCGGCCGACGATGTCGGCCAGCAGACGGCCGACGGTCTCGGCCGAGTCACGGCCGGTGGCCAGGACCTCCTCGTGGTCGAGGTTGGCCCCCTCCAGCCCCGCCGCGATGTTGGTGACCAGGGACATCCCCAGGACCCGGGCCCCGGCCGCTCTGGCGGCGATGGCCTCCAGGACCGTGGACATGCCGACCAGATCGGCGCCCAACGCGCGCAGCATCCGGATCTCGGCGGGGGTCTCGAAGTGCGGGCCGGGCATGGCCGCGTAGACGCCCTCGGCCAGGTCGGGGTCGACCTTGCGGGCGATGGCGCGAAGCTCGGCGCTGTAGGTCTCGGAGAGGTCCACGAAGGACGCCCCGCTCAGCGGGGACAGCGCGGTCATGTTGATGTGGTCGGCGATGAGCACCGGCGAACCGACCGAGTAGCCGGGGGCGATCCCGCCCGCGGCGTTGGTGAGGACGATGGTCCCGGCGCCCGCGGCGACGGCGGTGCGGACGCCGTGGACGACGGCGTCGGTCCCGTGCCCCTCGTACAGGTGGGTGCGGCCCAGGAAGGCGAGGATGTGCCGGTCTCCGTCGGTGATGGAGCGGATGGTGCCGCTGTGACCGTCGACGGCCGGGGGCAGGAAGCCGGTCAGTTCGGCGGAGGCGAACTCCTCACCGGAGTCTCCGAGCAGGTCGGCGGCGGGGGCCCAGCCCGAGCCCATCACCAGGGCCACGTCGTATCCGTCCACACCGGTACGTTCGCGCAGCTCGTTCGCGGCCTGCTCGGCGGTGGCCTGGGGCGTGAGAGTCACTACGGGTTCTCCTTCATCGGTGCCGCGCGGGCGGCGGGGTGCTGATGGTGGTCTTCAGGGGACGCGACCTCACGTCCCGGGCGTACGGCGCGGCCTGCGCGACCAAGGGGTCCGACAGGGGCGATGGCACGAGGTCGGGCCGATCTCCCGGCGCTGCCATTGTGGCGTGACGTCATGGGCGCGTACGGGCACCGCCGCCTCCGGCGCGTCACCGCCCGCCCGGAGCGGGCGGACGGTGGGACGCGCCTCCGGTACGAGGGTCATCGTGGTTCCGGAAGTCGGGGGACGGGGTGGTAGCCGGTGTCGACCGGCCGGGAGAAGACGCTCTGCATGCCGTGGTCACCGGCGTCGTGGCGACGGCCCGTGGGGGTGAAGCCGGCCGCCCGGTAGGCGCGTTCGCCGGCCTCGTTGCCGTCGTTGACGCACAGGACGATGTGTTCGGCCTCGGGAACGATCTGGGAGACGAGCAGGTCGAGCAGCGGGGCCGAGCAGGCGGTCCTGCCGATCCCGTGCCCCTGATGTTCGGGGGACAGGTAGAAGGCGCGCAGCAGGACCGCCCGCTCCGGCTCGTCCACCAGGTCGCGCAGCACGCCGACCCGGTCGATGATGCCGAAACCGGCGCAGGCGTCCAGGGCCTGGGCACGGTCGGACAGGTCGGCCCCGGTGAGCACGACCGCGTAGGGGAAGAGGTCGGGTACGGCGTCGGCGCGGGGCAGGGTGTGCATCGCCTCGTCGACGAACCTGCGCTGTTCGGGGGCGACCCGCTGACGCGTGACGATCTCGCGCAGCGTGTCGACCTCGGGGGTCCTGCGGTCCAGGCGCACCAGGCGCAGCCCGGGAACGTTCCTGTGTTCGGTCGCGGTGGTCGCGGGGGTGTCGGCCTGTTCGGGGGTCTTCGGCGGCACGTCGTCCTCCACTCGGCTGTCGGACCGGACCCGCCCCGGGAGGGACGGGCCGGACCGTCAGTCTTACATTCCGACCGGATGCCAGACCGTCTTGGTCTCCAGGAAAGGGGTCAACCTGGAGGTACCGGGGTCGGTGTCGAGCCAGGCGTCCTCTCCCCCGTCGGCCTCGGGGCCGGGGCGCAGTACCCGGGTGAGGGTGGCCGCCGCCGCCCTCTCGAAGTCGACGGCCGACTCGCCGGCCCCGGTCAGGTCCAGGGCGTCGACGTCGGCGTGCGAGGCCAGGTGCGGACCGATCTCGCCCGCCTTGCCGGTGAGCACGTTGACCACACCGCCGGGCACGTCGGAGGTGGCGAGCACCTCGGCCAGGTCGATGGAGGCCAGGGGCGCGCTCTCGGAGGAGACCACCACGGCGGTGTTGCCGGTGGCGATGACCGGGGCGAGCACCGAGGTCAGCCCGAGCAGCGGGGCGCCCTGGGGCGCGAACACCACGACGACGCCGGTGGGCTCGGGGGTCGAATGGTTGTAGTAGGGACCCGAGACCGGGTTCGATCCCCCGATGACCTGGGCGAACTTGTCCGTCCAGCCGGCGTAGTGGACCCAGCGGTCCACGGCCGCCGACACGTACCGGTCGGCCTCGGCCCGGGAGACCCCCAGGGCGGCGACCAGCTGGTCCGCGAACTGGGCGTGTCGGCCCTCCAGCACCTCGGCGATCCGGTAGAGGATCTGGCCGCGGTTGTAGGCGGTCCGACCGGACCAGCCGCCGAAGGCCTTACGGGCCGCGACCACCGCGTCGCGCGCGTCCTTGCGCGAGGCGAGCGAGGCGTTGGCCAGGTGTGCGCCGTCCGCTGAGGTCACGGGGTGGCTCCTACCCGACTCCGAGCGGGGGAAGGCCCCGCCCAGATAGAGCTTGTAGGTCTTGCGGACCGCGATTCGGGCCGGAACGTCGGCCTTCGTCGCGGTCGTCCGGTTCTCGGTGGCGCCGCCGTCGGCCGCGCCCTCGTTCTTCCTCTTGCCGCCGTCGCGCCGCTCAGCCAAGGTAGGCCTCCAAACCATGTCGCCCGCCCTCGCGGCCGTATCCCGACTCCTTGTAGCCGCCGAAGGGGCTGGTCGGGTCGAACTTGTTGAACGTGTTGGACCAGATCACCCCGGCGCGCAGCCGTTCGGCGGTCCAGAGCATGCGCGAGCCCTTCTCGGTCCACACGCCGGCGGAGAGCCCGTAGGGGGTGTTGTTCGCCTTGGTGACGGCCTCCTCGGGGGTCCGGAAGGTCAGTACCGACAGCACGGGGCCGAAGATCTCCTCGCGGGCCACCCGGTGGGCCTGGCCGACCCCGGTGAGGACGGTGGGCGCGAACCAGTAACCGGACTCGGGGAGCGCGCACTCGGGAGACCAGCGCTCCACGCCCTCCTCGTCGGCGGTGTCGGTGAGCTCGCGGATCCGTTCCAGCTGGGCGGCGGAGTTGATCGCGCCGATGTCGGTGTTCTTGTCCAGCGGATCGCCCAGGCGCAGTTTGGCCACGCGCTCCTTGAGACGGGGCAGGAACTCCTCGGCGATGGACTCCTGGAGCAGCAGCCGCGAACCGGCGCAGCACACGTGTCCCTGGTTGAAGAAGATGCCGGAGACCACACCCTCCACGGCCTGGTCGAGTGCGGCGTCGTCGTAGACGATGTTGGCGCCCTTGCCGCCCAGTTCCAGGGTGAGACGTTTGTCGGTGCCGGCCACCGCGCGGGCGATGCCCCGGCCCACCTCGGTGGAGCCGGTGAAGGCGACCTTGTCGGTGCCCGGGTGGTCGACCAGGGCCCGGCCGGTCTCCCCCGCGCCGGTCAGGATGTTGACCACGCCCGGGGGCAGGTCGGCCTCCTGGCAGATCTCGGCGAAGACCAGCGCGGTGAGCGGGGTGGTCTCGGCCGGTTTGAGGACGACGGTGTTGCCGGTGGCCAGGGCCGGGGCGACCTTCCACGCCAGCATGAGCAGCGGGAAGTTCCACGGGATGATCTGGGCGGCCACGCCGAGCGGGCGGGGGTCGGGGCCGAAGCCCGCGTGGGCGAGCTTGTCGGCCCAACCCGCGTGGTAGAAGAAGTGCGCGGCGACCAGCGGCAGGTCGACGTCGCGCGTCTCCTTGATGGGCTTGCCGTTGTCCATGCTCTCCAGGACGGCCAGCTCGCGCGAGCGTTCCTGGATGATCCGGGCGATGCGGAACAGGTACTTGCCCCGCTCCGCGCCGCTCATGCGGCCCCAGACGTTCTCCTGGGCGCGGCGGGCGGCGACGACGGCGCGGTCGACGTCGGCCTCTCCGGCCACGGACACCCGGGCGAGCGTCTCCTCGTCGGCCGGGTTGAGACTGGTGAGGTGCTCACCGCTCAGGGCCGGGGTGAACTCGCCGTCGATGAACAGGTCGTAGGTCTCGCGCAGGTGGACGACGGAGCGGGACTCCGGTGCGGGCGCGTACTCGAAGATCACGGCTAGTCCTGCGTGTAGTGGTCGGGGCCCGGGTAGGTGCCGGTGGACAGCCTGGTCCGCTGCATGAGCAGGTCGTTGAGCAGACTGGAGGCACCGATCCGGAACAGGTCCGGGGTGAGCCATTCCGGTCCGGCGGTCTCGTTGACCAGGACCAGGTTGCGGATGGCGTCCTTGGTGGTGCGGATGCCTCCGGCGGGCTTGACGCCGATCCGGCGGCCGGTGGCGGCGTGGTGGTCGCGCACGGCCTCCAGCATGATGAGCGTGACCGGGAGGGTGGCGGCCGGGGACACCTTGCCCGTGGAGGTCTTGATGAAGTCGGCGCCCGCCCGCATCGCCAGGTGGGAGGCGCGGCGCACGTTGTCGTAGGTGACCAGTTCGCCGGTCTCCAGGATGACCTTCAGGTGGGCGTCGCCGCAGGCCTCCTTGACCGCGGCGATCTCCTCGTAGACCTTCAGGTAGCGGCCGGCCAGGAAGGCGCCCCGGTCGATGACCATGTCGATCTCGGCCGCCCCGTCGGCGACCGCGCGCCGGGTGTCGGCGAGCTTGACCTCCATGGGGGCGCGCCCGGCGGGGAAGGCGGTGGCCACCGAGGCCACGCCGATCCCGGTGCCGCGCAACGCCTCGACGGCGACGGCGACCATGTCCGGGTAGACGCACACGGCGCCCACCTTGGGCACGGTGCGGTCGGCGGGGTCGGGCAGCGCCGCCTTGACGCACAGGGAGCGGACCTTGCCGGGGGTGTCGGCCCCTTCCAGCGTGGTCAGGTCCACCATGGAGATCGCCAGGTCGATGGCGGCCGCCTTGGCGGTCGTCTTGATGGACCTGGTGGCCAGGTCCTGGGCCCGGGCTCGGGCGCCGACCTCGTCGACTCCCGGCAGGCCGTGCAGGTAGGCCCGGAGAGCGTGGTCGGTGATCGCCTCGGGCACGGTCGCGGTGTGTGGCACGGGCACCTACAGCTTCGTCGGTTCGTGTGGCCGTCCGCCGGTGACCGGTGGGGGACGGCCCGTACGGGCTCGGTACGGGGTGCGGGCCCCGTTTCCGGCCGTCAGGTGGTCACCATAACCCCGGGTCGCTTCGGCGGCGCGCCCCCGCACGTTCGATCCCCCAAGGTTGGAGAAGCCTCCAAGGACAGGGGTGGATCTCTGTCATGGTTTCCTCCGAATAGACCCTCGAATCGGGGTGGAAACGGGGTTTTTCGACGAACTTCGACAGGGTCGGCGTCCTCTCCGGTCTAGACCGGACCACTCCCTTGGACCTCGATGGACGTCGCACCGGACCGTTATCGTGGAGGCATGGCGGAGTTTCGGATCAGCAGTGACGACGACGGGATCGACCTGCGCAGGATGGCGACCGCGTTGGCCGAATCGCAGGGGTGGGCCCGCGAGGACGTGAGCGTCTGGGACAACCGTCGGGGCGAGGTGATCGTGACCGTCGACGACTCCCTGCTGCGCAAGCCCGAGGTCGACCCGCTGCACCGGCCCCGGCACACCCCGCACGCCGTGCACGACGCCTGTGAACGGCTGCGTCGGGAGGACACCTCGCTGCGCGGAGTGGACTTCGCCTTCCTCAAGGCCGAGTGCGCCCGCTTCTTCTCGGCCGGTTGGACCCTGGCCGACGTCGAGCACGCCCTGGGCCACCGGCCCGACGGTCGCGTGTGGGAGAAGGGCGAGCGCTATCAGGGCGGCCGCTGGTTCTCGCACCGTCTGAGCGCGTGGAAGACGCCCGACGGCGACATCCGCCCCTCCCTGTCCCAGGAGGAGGCCCAGCTCCGGGTGATCGGCAAGGCCGGGCTCCCCATGGACATCGGGCTGCCTCAGGACACCGAACTGTCGCAGCGCCCGGTGGCCAGCCCCGCCGTGGCCCGGTCGGCCGCCGACGACGCCCGCCGCCTCATCCGGCAGAACACCCGCACCACCACCGACTCCCTCGCCCACCAGGACCGCACCTCGGCGCACATCCGACGCCCCGACCGCCCCTGAGGTCCTCCGGCTAGGGAGCGCCGTTCTCCCGTCGACGTTCCTCCACCACGGTGACCGCGGCGTCGGCGCAGCGGGCCAGCCCGAGTTCGAGCGGCCCCCGTCCCACCGCGTAGCGCCATAGGGAGGCGAAGAGGAGCGATCCGAACACGAACCACTCCATGTACCAGGGGCCGCCGGCCCCCATGGTGGTCTCCGTTTGGAACGGGATCAGGATCGCCAGCACCAGGATGTGCCCGGTGTAGACGGTCAGCGGCATCCGCCCCACCGAGGTGAGCGGGTACATCGCGCGGGGCAGCCGTTCGGCGAGCAGCATGCACACCACCAGCACCACCAGTGCCTGCCCCACCGCCTCCAGGATCTCGAAGGTCGTACCGGTGTGCGGTGTCCCCACCGCCAGCCACCACCAGCTGTCGGTGGGCACCTGCCCGCTGACGTTGTGCATGGCGTCGCGCGTGTTCTCCCGCAGCTGCTCCGCCGTCCAGGCGTCCATCGAACCCAGCGGGGCCCCGGCGAGGAAGGTGCTGTGAGCCTCGGTCAGCCGGTCGATCCCGCCCATCCGCTCGAGCAGGAGCCACGGCCCCAGGTAGCCGAGCGCGGCGGCGACGGCCCCACCGACCGCCATGCGCACGCGGACCGCGGTGGCGGTCAGATCGGTGCGGCCCACCGCCATCCCGGCCAGGACGAAGGTCATGAAGGTGATGGCCGGGTAGTAGCCGGTGAGGAGGAACTCCGGGAGCGAGGTGAGCGATCCCGTGCGCGGTGCCGTCGGGACGAGGTCGCGGCGCAGTAGGAAGGACGCCACCGGGCCGCACAGGGCCAGGGTCCCCGCCGCGGTCCACAGCACGGCCGCCCGCGCCCGGAGGAACGGCAGCGCCAGCAGGAAGAACCCGGCGTAGTAGGTGAGGATGACGGCGATCGGGACCGCGAACAGGTCCAGCACCACGCCGAGCAGCCCGATGAGCACGGCGCGGGCCATGATCCGCACGATGGCCCGGCGTAGGGCGTCTCCCTCGACCGGCCGGGTGCGTCCGGTCATCAGGGCCAGCGAGACACCGGCCAGGAAGGCGAAGAGCGCCGAGGAGTTGCCTCGGACCAGCCCGTGCAGCGCCCACCCCTGTTCCTCGGGGAGCAGACCGTGGGAGGCCACCCCGAGGTGGACCGCGAACATGCCGAAGACCGCGAGGGCGCGGGCCGCGTCGATACCGTCGATCCTGCGCGCGACCGAGGAGGGCGTTCCCGAGGGCGCGCCTGTGTCGCCTGACTGATGCTGTGCCACATCCGTCAGGTTATGCCTGTTCCGGACATTCCCCTTCTTCGTGCTAGGCCCCGTACCGCCGGCCTTCGACCGGCCGGGGCGGAGTGGACGTTCCGCCCCGGCCGGTCGGAGCGGGTCAGCCCCGCTCGGCCAGGTCGCTGAAGTGGTCCAGCGCCTCGGGGTTGGCCAGCGAATCGCGGCTGGCCACCTTCTCGGGCCGCTCGCCCATGAGGATGCGCTTGACCGGGACCTCCAGCACCTTGCCCGACAGCGTGCGCGGTACCGCCGCGATCGCCCGGACCCGGTCCGGAACGTGGCGGGGCGAGCAGTCGGTGCGGATCCGTCGGGCGATCTCCTTGGGCACGTCGCCCTCCAGGTCGGCGCCCTCGCGCAGGACGACGAACAGTTCGATCTTGGAGGAGCCGTCGCCCTGAGGGACGTCGACGACCAGGGCGTCCAGGACGTCGTCCAGGGACAGGACCGCGCGATAGATCTCGCTGGTGCCCATGCGCACGCCACCGCGGTTGATGGTCGAGTCCGAACGCCCGTAGATGATCGCCGTGCCGCGTTCGGTGATCTCGATCCAGTCGCCGTGCCGCCAGATACCGGGGTAGACGGAGAAGTAGCTGTCGCGCAGACGCTCGCCGTCGGTGTCGCCCCACAGGTACACCGGCATCGAGGGGGCCGGTTCGGTGACGACCAGTTCACCGACCTCGCCGATGAGCTCCTTGCCCTCGGGGTCCCAGGAGGCCACCGCCATGCCCAGGCCCCGGGACTGGATCTCCCCCTCGTAGACGGGGAGCGTCGGGGTACCGCCGACCAGACAGCTACAGATGTCGGTGCCGCCGCTGGTGGAGAACAGCCACAGGTCCGATCCGAACTCCTCGTACGCCCAGGAGAAGGCCTCGGGGCTGAGCGGGGAGCCGGTGGAGCCGATCGCCTTGAGCGCGGACAGGTCGCGCCCCTCGCGCGGGTGGACGCCCTCCTTCATGCAGGAGGACAGGAACCCGGCGCTGGTCCCGAAGACCGTCACACCGGCGTCGGCGGCCAGCTCCCACAGGGTGTCCAGGCCGGAGGCGGGGGTCGAGGGGCTGCCGTCGTACAGGACGATGGAGGCCTTGGTCAGCAGGACGCTGGCCAGGAAGTTCCACATCATCCAGCCGGTGGTGGTGTACCAGAAGACCCGGTCGTGCTCCTGGGCGTCCAGGTGCAGGTTCAGGTTCTTGAGCTGCTCCAGCAGGATGCCGCCGTGACCCTGGACGATCGCCTTGGGCAGACCGGTCGTCCCCGAGGAGTAGAGGACCCACAGAGGGTGGTCGAAGGGGACGGGGGTGAAGCTCAGCGCGTCGCCCGAGCCGGAGGCCTCCAGCTCGGACCAGGGCAGGGTGCCCTCCAGGGTCGCGCCCGAGGAGAGGTTGTCGAGGAGGACCGTGTGCTCGACCGTGGGCAGGGCCTCTCGCAGCTCCTCGACCACCGGTCGGCGGTCGAAGTCCTTGCCGCCGTAGCGGTAGCCGTCCACGGCCAGCAGCACCTTCGGTTCGATCTGCGCGAACCGGTCGATGACGCTGCGCACGCCGAAGTCGGGCGAGCAGGAGGACCAGATCGCGCCGAGGGAGGCCACCGCGTAGAAGGCGGCGATGGTCTCCGGCAGGTTGGGCAGGTAGGCCGCGACGCGGTCGCCCTCGCCCACACCCAGCCTGCGCAGCCCCGAGGCGATGGCGGCGGTGCGCTCGCGCAGCTCGCCCCAGGTCCACTCGGAGAGCGGACGCAGCTCGGTGGCGTGCCGGATCGCGACGGTGTCGTCGTCACGCCCCTCGAAAACGTGCCGGGCGTAGTTGAGCGTCGAACCGGGGAACCATTCGGCGCCCGGCATGCTCCGGTCGGCCAGGACCGCCTCGTAGGGGGTGTCGGCCCGGACCCCGTAGAACTCCCAGATGGACGCCCAGAAACCGTCGATGTCGGTGACCGACCAGCGCCACAGGGCGTCGTAGTCGAAGTCGCGGACGGCGGTGGACCCGCCGGAGCCGAAGGCCTCGACCCCCTTCTCCCGTGCGGCCCATCGTGCGAACGCGACGACGTTGGAGGACTCGATCCGTTCCTCGTCGGGCTCCCAGAGCACACGGGGCACGCTGCTCTCCGTCATTGGCCCGCCTTCCCAATCGCGTGAACGTGTTGCTTTGAGACCCATCTAACAACACCGCGTATCCGCGCTCACGCGCCGGCCCGGGTTTCGGCGCCCGGCCCGGCCCACTGGTGTTCGCAGGTCACCGTGGGACGACCCGAACGCGAGGACCCCGCCCTCGACGACGCGCGAGAACGGGGCCCGCCCGCCGGAGCGGACAATGGTCACGGAGGGTCAGCGCAGGGAACGGACCGCCGCCACCGCCTCGGCCGGAGAGTCGACGACGGGGGCACCGGTGGCCTCCAGACGCTCACGGGCCATCAGGCCGCTGGCGACCAGGACCGTGCGGGCCCCGGCCTCACGGGCGGCGCGGGCGTCGTCGTCGATGTCCCCGATGAGGACGACCCGGGAGGGGTCCAGGTCCTGACGCCGCAGATGGTCGATGAGGTGCTCGGCCTTGGAGTCCTTCACCGTGGCGAACTTACGCCCGTCGACCCGGGTGAAGTGCGAGGTCAGACCGCGCTCGGCGATCAGCGGGACCAGGTGTTCGTGGGTGGCCATGGACAGCAGCGACTGGGTGCGTCCCTCCCCCGCCCACGCGTGGAGGACGTCGGGAACGCCCTGCGCCAGCTCACAGGTGGGCAGGTGGCTCACGTAGCTCTCGTCGTACAGTTTCTCGACCCGCTCCCACTCGCCCTCGGCGAAGGTCCGTCCCAGCAGCTCCTCGTAGCAGGGGATGAGCGGACGCCGGAAGATCGAACGCCAATGGTCCATCTCCACCGGCTCACGGCCGAAGCTCGCGCAGACGGCGTTGACCGCGGCGAGGTTGGCGTGGTTGTCGTCCAGCAGGGTTCCGTTCCAGTCCCAGACGATGTGGTGGGGGTCGTGGTTCTCGGATGTCATCTCAGCCATTGGATGCACTTTACGACCGAACGTCCGTTCGCGATACGCGGTTTTCACCACTCTCGCCGAGGATCCTCCAGGTCATCGCCGCCTTGGAGAGCCTCCTCGGGGTCCGAACCGCGCCGGTCGCGACGTTCGGACCGTAGCCGTCGACGTCGACGCACCACCCACACCGCGGCGAACACCATCGCCGGGAACACGATGAGGATGAGCACCGGAAGGAGGATGGCCATCAACGAGGTGAGGAAGCTGACGACGTCCTCCAGGAAGGAGACCACCGGCGCCGCGCAGCCGAGGCTCATCGTGTTGATCACCGGCCGCGACAACGCCTTGACCAGGTGGAAGGCCAGAGCGATGAGCACGCCGGCGATCACCGGCCCCCAGTCCACCCCGCCGGAGGACACGGCGGCCCCGGAGGCCTCGCCGGTGATCTCGGACAGCTCCACCGTGGAGGCGCCCGCGCCGAAGGTGATGCCGCCCGAGGTCGGTCGGACGATCGTCTGGACGACGTCGTTGACGCTGTCCAGCGCCGGGAACTTGTCGGCCGCGAACTCCACGACCAGCAGCACCCCGAGACTGATCAGGGTGACGGGATGCTCCAGCCAGGCCCAGGTGGGACCGAGCGGGATCAGGTCGGTGAAGCGGGCGACCAACCCGACGAGGAGGAGGGGGATGTAGGCGTTGAGCCCCGCCGCGGAGGACAGGCCCAGGCCGGTGAGCGTGGCGAACATGCGGTTCCTTCGTGCGCGCCGAACGGTAAAGAGGGTGCCGGCCCGAACCCTCGGACCGGCACTCATCGTTGTTGACGCTCGCCGGAGGCTCCCGGTTTCGCGTTCGACGCTATTGGCGGTAGTTCTCGACCTCGGAGGCCGGGCGGACCCTCGCCTCCTCCGGGTCCTGTCCGTACTCGTCCTTCGCCCTGCGTTGACGCAGCAGATCCCAGCACTGGTCGAGCGCCTCCTCGACCTGCTTCATCCGGGCGCGAGAGGTTCGATCCAGACCATCCGGGTCGGAGCGGAGCGCGTGCTCCTCGTCCATCAGACCGCGAATGGTCGTCATGATGTCCTGTTCGGCGCTGTCGCTCATACCGTCATCGTCGACGCGTCCCCGGGCCGGGGCAAGGGCTCCGGCCCGGGGATCACCCGATTCAGACCGAACGTTTACGGGAGACCACGAACGCGACCAGGGCCGCTCCGATCGCGGCCAGCCCCCCGATGATCAGCGCCGCCACTCCGGGGCCGGTGACCGGGAGCGTGGGCTCGTACCCGTGGGACGGCGGCTTCGGCTTCTCCGTCGGCTCCTCGGTCGGTGTCGGGTAGCCCGTCGGTTCTTCGGTCGGCCCCTCCGTCGGCGTCGGGTAACCCGTCGGCTCCTCGGTCGGAGCCGGACTCGGCGTGGGCGACCCGGTCGGGCTCGGGGACGGGGATTCCGTCGGTGACGGGGTGGGGGTCGGAGACGGCGACCCGGTGGGCGACGGTGTCGGACTCGGGGATGGGCTCGGAGACGGAGTGGGGATCGGGATCGGTGAGGGGGTCTCGGTCGGCGACGGAGACGGAGACGCCGTGGGCGACGACGAAGGACTCGGGCTCGGAGAAGGCGTGGGCGAAGGAGACGGGCTAGGGCTGGGAGAGGGGCTCGGCGAAGGAGACGGACTCGGTGAGGGCGACTCGGTCGGCGACGGCGTCGGGGTCGGTTCCGGATCGGGCGTCTGGGGGGCGGCCTGGTCACAATCGACCCGAACGTCACCGAGGGTCATGTCGAAGAGCGTCTCCGGGGCCCCCACGGGGTTCCCGTCCGCGTCCTGCCCCTGGACGACCGCCGTGTAGTCGGTGCGGGCGTGCCCGATGTAGGGGTCTTCGATCTCGTACACGTGGGAGATCGTGACGGTGACGTGGGCGTTGGTGATCCCGTCGCCGTAGTCGCCCGGGAAGTCGAGTTCCGTGACGGCGGTGCCCGCGGAGTTCGGCGCGGGCGCGTTGAGCAGCCGGCCGAGGAAGTAGGGCGCGGTGGTGGAGTCCTGGATGATGACCCCGGCGGGCGGGGCGCACTGCACTCGGTTGTTCCAGGTGGAGACGGAGAGGAGACGGTGCTGACCGTCGGGCTGCCTGGGCCCTTGGGCGACCAGGCCGGCGGCCACTCCCCCACCGACCGGTAGGGGCACGTCCAGATTGGTGAAGGCGCCGTTGGCGTTGGACATCGCGGACTCCGGCGAGGACTCCACGTTCACCTCGGCGGTGCCGGTGGCGGAGGTCAGATTGTCGGAGATGTTCGAACCGGGTCCGGTGTTGATGTCCCATGATTCGTTGCCCTGACCGCTGACCTCCAGGTCGGTCAGGGTTCCGGAGACGGCCCCGTCACCGTAGACCGAGGGGTCGAGCGTGAGGCGACCCCAGGTGCTGGAGGCGTACGGCGTGGCGGGCTGGGCGACCGCGTCCCTGGCGGTGAAGGTGGTCCCCGCGGCCACGGCCCCGGACGCCAACAGAACAGACGCCACTATGGCCACCCCCGTCTGACGGACCCTCGTGGTCTGTAGTGACATCCGCACTCCAAGTTACTTATCGAAACCAAACGACTACTCAGAGCAACGATAAGGGAGGGGGGGTCCGACATGGCGAAGCGACCGGCCCATCGATCTGGGAAACTCCTACTGTGACCCCATTGAGGGCGAATCGCCCTCACCCCAGGACCCCGCGGCGGAATAGAAGGCCGAACCCCGGCCTTCAATACCACGAGGGGGTATTCTGATGACAGCTGAGCAGGTACTACACGGGAACGAAGGTATGACGGCGACCCACGGTTACAGCAGCGACAAACAGAGCCACATCAACCGACTCCGCCGCATCGAGGGCCAGATCCGCGGACTCCAGCGCATGGTCGAGGACGACCAGTACTGCATCGACATCCTCACCCAGACCTCGGCGGTCAACAAGGCGTTGCGCTCGTTCGCGCTGTCCATGCTCGACGAGCACCTCAAGCACTGTGTCGCCCACGCCGTCGCCAACGGCGGCGACGAGGCGGAGGAGAAGGTCCGCGAGGCATCGGACGCGATCGCCCGTCTCGTCCGCTCCTGACCGTTCCGCCACATCCCCCGCCCCACGGGTCTCCCGAGGATCGACGTTCGCGTATGCCCCCCACCGAGAACAGCCGTTCGAGCGCTCTGGAGCGCCACCTGGCCCTCCCGGTCATGGTGTGCGCGGCCGTCTCCGTTCCCGCGATCTTCCTGGATCTGTGGGGCGAGGGGATATGGGGCCGGATCGGCCGCCAGGTCAACTGGGCGGCCGGACTGGCCCTGTGGGCCGAGTGGATCCTGCTCATCCTCCTGGCGAAGGACAAACGCGCGTGGTTGCGCACGCACAGGTGGACCACCTTCATCGCCGTGCTCACCGTGCCCGCGCTCCTCTTCACCCTCGGTCCGGCCCAGGTCCTACGCCTGGTCCGGACCGCGGGGACACTGCGCCTGGCCCGGGTGACCCGGATCATCGAGGCCGGCGGGGTCCTGCGCCGCCGTCTGGGGCTCCGAGGGACGGCGGGGATCACGACGCTCGCCGTCACCATGGTCCTGTCCGCGGCGTTCGTCGTGACGGTCCTGGCCGACCCCGAATCGGCGAGCCGCCGCTACCTGGCCGACCTGCCGGGGAGCCTCTCCAACGCGCGGATCGCCGCGGCCCTGTTCCTGATCGCCGCGACGACCGCCCTCATCCTGTACCTACGCCGACGGGCCTCCTCCGCCCCCGAAGACGCCTCCGGGGCCGACGTTCCCGATCAGTCCCCGTAACGGGCCCGTTCGTTGTCGAGCAGCCGGGCGCCCTCCCGACGCGAGCCCTCCGCGTCCAGGTAGTCGACCGTCTCCTTGGCCACGAACGACGAGGGGCGACCGCCGTCGGCGAACCCCAGACGGGAGACCTCGCCTCCGGTGACCGCCCTGATCCCCCAGTTGGCCACGATCCGCGCCCGCGCCGTGGTGGAGGGCACCGAGGCCACGTGGTAGCCGCGCGTGACCGCCAACGCGGGCAGTCCGCTCAGATCGAACCGTAGGACCCGGGCCAACGCGTCCCTACCGCTCAGGTCCACCACCAGCCCCATGTCCTTGTGCTTGAACTCGTGCAGAGGTCGGCCCAGGACCGAGGCGACCACGTTGTGCGCGGCGACCTCCGCCTGACGACCGGCGTACTGGGCCGTGGGCGGGCAGTAGGCGCTGTCGGCGCTCGACAGGTCGGGCACCGCCGCCGCGTCACCGAGGGCGAAGACGTCCGACAGCCCCGGAACGGAGAGATCGGTACCGACCTCCAGACGCCCCCGCATCGTCGGCTTGTCGAGAGTCTCCATGAGCGGGCTCGGTGAGACGCCCGCCGTCCAGATCAACGTCCGGCAGGGCAGGGAGCGGCCGTCGGTCAGCACCACCTTGTCCGCGCTCACCTCGCGGACGCTCACCTTGAGCTTGACCTCGATGCCCATCCCCCGGAGCAGGTCCATGGCCTTACGGCCGAGCTGGTCCCCCAGCTCGGGCAGCACCTTGGGGGCGATGTCGACCAGATGCCAGCGGATCACCGAGCGCAGTTCCGGATAGCGACGCGCGGCCTCCTCGCACAGGCGCATCAGGGAGGCGGCGGTCTCCACCCCCGTGTAGCCGCCGCCGACCACCACGAACCGGCAGCGCTCCTCCCGCTCGATCGGGTCTCGAGAGTCGTTCGCCAGTTCCAGCTGGGCCAGGACGTGGTCGCGGAGCAGGACCGCCTCGGCCAGGGTCTTGGCCCCGTAGGCGTGCTCGGCGAGGCCGGGGATGTCGAACTCCCGGGTGACCCCGCCCGGCGCCAGGACCAGCCGGTCGTAGGGACAGGGGATCAGTTCTCCGGTGGGGCGACGCACCACCACCACGCGTTCCCGTGGGTCGACACCGATGGCGTGGCCGGGGACGAAGCGGGTCTTGCGGGTGAGCCGGTGCACCGACATGGCCACCGATTGGGGGGTGAGCAGACCCGAGGCCACCTGGGGCAGCAGCGGGCTGTAGAGCATGTAGTCGTGCGGAGCGACCAGCGCGATGTCGGCCGCCCCGTTCGGGATACGACGTTCCAGATGGCGAACGGTGTGAAGTCCACCGAAACCCGCTCCTACCACCACGATCCGAGGCCGAGACATGTGTTCACCGCTCCTTCTCCGTGTCGGGGTCGGGACGTCCCGGGCCTTAGAGGGGCCCTGAACGGGGGGCGTACCCACTTCGCCCCTGCCGAACGTACGGGTCCGGTCGGATTTCCTCTGCCTCCCACACGAGTCGTTTCCGGGACTTTGACCCCCATTGGTCCTCGCCCGAAAAGGCATACGGGGACTTCAACCCGACGAAACCCGCCCTTGGTCGCGCACCCCGAACACTAGGTGACTGTGTGTGGTCGAGCACGAACAGAATGTGCTGACCCGTGTTCATGGAGAGGGGCAAGGAACGCGTATGCGTCCGTTCACCAAGATCGCCGCCACGACCGTACTGGCCGGAGGGATGACCGTGTTCGGTGCCGGGGCGGCGTTCGCCGCCGGGGCCGACCCGTCCCCCGAGCGGCCTCCGGCGGAGATCCCGGCCGAGGCGCCCGCCGACGTCGCCCAGCCGGTGGAGGACGTCGTCGGTGAGGCCCCGGCCGAGCTGCCGGCGGAGGTACCCGCGGAGATCCCGGCCGAGGTCCCGAGTGACGTCACCCAGCCCGTGGAGGACGTCGTCGGCCAGGCCCCCGTCGACGTTCCCGCCGAGGCCCCGGCCGAACTGCCCGCCGAGGTCCCGGCCGACGTCACCCAGCCCGTGGAGGGCATCGTGGGCGAGGCCCCGGCCGAGCTGCCGGCGGAGGTACCCGCGGAGATCCCGGCCGAGGTCCCGAGTGACGTCACCCAGCCCGTGGAGGACGTCGTCGGCCAGGCCCCCGTCGACGTTCCCGCCGAGGCCCCGGCCGAACTGCCCGCCGAGGTCCCGAGCGACCTCACCCAGCCCATCGAGGGCGTGACCGGTGGCCTGCTTCCCTGACGGGCCGCGATGACGAGGGGCGGACGGCCGTGGCCGTCCGCCCCTTCATTCGTCCAGGCGAAGGAGCCGCCCCGGGGCCCCGATCACTCAGAGACCTCCGTCGTCCCGTCCCCTGCCGAGAGCAGGGCCGCGCCCCCCATCTCCAGGAGCAGGTCCGCCATCGCCTCTCGAGAGAGCTCCCCTCGACTGTGCGGCGTGGAGTTGAGCAGCCCGAAGGCCGCGTGCACCGACGCCCTGAGCGCGGGCCCGGGAACGTTCGGACACAGCTTCTCCAGAACACCGACCCACTCCTCCACGTAGCCGCGCTGGAGCCGGCGGACCGTACGCCGGTCCTCCTCGGTGAGGTTGCCCAGTTCACGATCGTGGACGGTGATGAGGTCGGGCTCGTCCAAGGCGAACTCGATGTGGCCCCGCAACAGGGCCCGCAGCGCCTCCTCAGGCCCGTCGGCCTCGGCCACCAGGGCACGTCCGCGCGCGGCCAGACGTTCGCTGATGTCCACCAGGACCGCCCCGAGCAGGGCCTCCTTACCGGGGAAGTGACGGTAGAGGGCGGGGCCGGTGGTACCGACCGCGCGCCCGAGGTCGTCGATGGTCACCCCCCGGTAGCCGTGCGCCGCGAAGAGGCGGGCCGCCGCCCGCAGGATCGCCGTCCTCCGCTTTCCCATCTCCCTGGCCATCGTCCACCCGCCCCTCACCCGCGCTCTCGCCGGTCCGGCCTCGTTCGGCGTCCGATGTCGGCACACCCTGGACACCCATGTTAGTAGTTACTAACATCACCTTTGTTAGTGAGCATTAACATCCCTCCACGAGAGGACACCATGAGCAGGGCACCTGTGCTCGGCTCGGCGGTGGACACCGCCGGGCCCGCGTTCGCCGCCAACGACGCCGCGAACCGCGCCCTCGCGCTGGAGCTGCGGGAACGGATCGACACCGCCGCCCTCGGCGGCCCCGAGAAGACCCGGATCCGCCACGTCGAGCGCGGCAAACTCCTCCCCCGAGACCGCGTCGACCTCCTTCTCGACCCCGGATCCCCCTTCCTGGAGATCGCCCCGCTGGCCGCCTACGGCCTCTACGGCGCGGACGGCCACGACGCGCCGGGCGCCGGGATGATCGCCGGGATCGGGCGCGTGGCCGGACGCCCCATGGTGGTGGTCGCCAACGACGCCACCGTCAAGGGCGGCAGCTACTACCCGATGACGGTGAAGAAGCACCTGCGCGCCCAAGAGGTGGCGCTGCACAACCGTCTGCCGTGCGTCTACCTCGCCGACTCCGGCGGCGCCTTCCTCCCCATGCAGGACGACGTCTTCCCCGACCGGGAGCACTTCGGCCGCATCTTCTACAACCAGGCCACCATGTCCCGGATGGGCATCCCCCAGATCGCCGCGGTCCTGGGGTCGTGCACGGCGGGCGGCGCCTACGTCCCCGCCATGAGCGACGAGGCGGTCATCGTCCGGGAGCAGGGCACCATCTTCCTGGGCGGCCCGCCCCTGGTGAAGGCCGCCACCGGCGAGGTCGTCACCGCGGAGGAACTGGGCGGCGGCGACCTGCACTCGCGCGTCTCCGGGGTGACCGACCACCTCGCCGACGACGACGCCGACGCCCTCGCCCGGGTCCGGACCATCGCCGACACCCTCGGCCCGCTCGACCCGCCCGCCTGGGAGACCCGGGAACCGCGCCCGCCGGCGCTGGACCCCGAGGAGCTCTACGGCGTGGTCCCCTCCGACACCCGCACCCCCTACGACGTGCGAGAGGTGATCGGTCGGATCGTCGACGGCAGCGAATTCGCCGAGTTCAAGGCCGAGTACGGGACCACCCTGGTCACCGGGTTCGCGCACATCAACGGCCACCCGGTCGGGATCATCGCCAACAACGGCATCCTGTTCGCCGAGTCCGCGCTCAAGGGCGCCCACTTCATCGAACTGTGCGACCGCCGCTCGATCCCGCTGGTGTTCCTCCAGAACATCTCCGGCTTCATGGTCGGCCGCGACTACGAGGCCGGTGGTATCGCCAAGCACGGCGCCAAGATGGTCACCGCCGTGGCCTGCGCCCGCGTCCCCAAGTTCACCGTGGTGATCGGCGGGTCCTTCGGCGCCGGCAACTACTCGATGTGCGGCCGCGCCTACTCCCCCCGCTTCCTGTGGATGTGGCCCAACGCCCGCATCTCCGTGATGGGCGGCGAACAGGCCGCCTCGGTGCTGTCCACCGTGCGCCGCGACCAGAAGGAGGCACGCGGGGAGGAGTGGTCGGCCGAGGACGAGGAGGCCTTCAAGGCCCCCATCCGCGACCAGTACGAGGAGCAGGGGAGCCCCTACTACTCCACCGCCCGCCTGTGGGACGACGGCGTCATCGACCCCGTCGACACCCGCGACGTGCTCGCCATGGCCCTGTCCGCCGCCCGCCACGCGCCCCTGGACCCCGTGGGCTACGGCGTCTTCCGGATGTGAGGAACCCTTGACCACCACACCACGCACCATCTCGGGGAGTCACGGAGTCGCGCGCGTCCTGGTCGCCAACCGGGGCGAGATCGCGCTGCGGATCATGCGTACCCTGCGCCGCATGGGCATCAGCCCGGCCACCGTCTACACCGACGCCGACTCCGAGGCCCCGCACACCCTGGCCGCCGACATCGCTCTGAGGGTGGAGCACTACCTGGACGCCGACGGGATCGTCGCCCTGGCCCTGGACTGCGGGGCCACCGGCGTGCACCCCGGCTACGGCTTCCTGTCGGAGAACGCCGACTTCGCCCGCGCGTGCACCGACTCCGGCCTGGTCTTCATCGGCCCGCCCGCCTCGGCCATCGAGGCCATGGGCGACAAGATCCGCGCCAAGGACACCGTCGCCGCGGCGGGGGTGCCCGTCCTGGGCGGCTTCGCCGAGAAACCCGGACAGCCCTTGGACGACGACGAACTCCTTCGCGCGGCCGAGGAGACCGGCTACCCGCTGCTCATCAAGCCCTCCGCCGGAGGCGGCGGCAAGGGCATGCGCTCCGTGTACGCGCCCGAGAGCCTGCTCGCCGACGCCGCGGCCGCCCGCCGCGAGGCGCTGGCCTCCTTCGGTGACGCGACCCTCCTGGTGGAGAAGCTCGTCCGGCGGCCCCGCCACATCGAGGTCCAGGTCATGGCCGACGCGCACGGCCACGTCCTGCACCTGGGCGAACGCGAGTGCAGCCTGCAACGCCGACACCAGAAGGTGGTGGAGGAGGCCCCCTCCCCCCTGCTCACCGAGGGGCAGCGCCGGACCATGGGCGAGGCCGCCGTCGCCGCCGCCCGATCCTGCGGCTACGTGGGCGCGGGCACCGTCGAGTTCATCGCCGAGACCGACCCCGACGGAGGCCTGTCCTTCTCCTTCCTGGAGATGAACACCCGCCTCCAGGTGGAGCACCCGGTCACCGAGGAGGTCGTCGCCGTACGCGGCGAGCGCGGCGTCGACCTGGTGGAACTCCAGGTACGCGTGGCCTATGGCGAGGCCCTGCCCTTCGCTCAGGAGGACGTCTCCTGGGAGGGGCACGCGGTGGAGTCCAGGATCTACGCCGAGGACGCCGACCGCGGTTTCCTGCCCTCGGGCGGGCCGATCCTGCTCTTGGAGGAGCCCTCCGGCCCGCACGTGCGGGTGGACTCGGGCATCGCCCGGGGCGGGGCGGTCACCTCCGACTTCGACCCGATGCTGGCCAAGGTCGTCACCTGGGGCGCGGACCGTGCCGAGGCCCTGAACCGGATGGACGCCGCGCTCGCCTCCTACCGGCTGCTGGGCTGTGTGACCAACACCGCCTACCTGCGCCGCCTCCTGCGCCACCCCCGGGTGATCGCGGGCGACCTGAGCACCGACCTCATCGCCTCCGACCCGCCCGAGGAGGCCCCCGACCTCCTCTCCTCCGTGGCCATGGCCGCCGCCCTGGACCACCAGCTCGACCTGGAGATCGGCCCCACCGCCGACCGGTTCGCCGTACCCGACGGTTGGCGGATGGGCGGCCCCGCCTGGACCCCGTGGAGACTGCGGGCCCCCGGCCACGACGCCGTCGTCGTCCGGGTCCGACGCGACGGCGCCCCCGGGCGCTACCTGGTCGCCCTGGCCGACCGGGAGCCGGTCGCGCTCGGGGCCCGCCGCTCCGCGGACGGCACCCGGCTCACGATCACCGACGCCGACACCACCGTCACCTACGCCCGCGCCGACGACCCCGCCACCGCCCACCGGTGGCTGGGGCTGGAGGGCGCCGCCTGGAGCCTGCACGAGGAACCGGTGACGGCGGCGCTGCGCGAGGACGACGCGGCCGCCGACGGCACCGTCCGCAGCCCCATGCCCGGCACCGTCCTGGACGTACCGGTCCGGGTCGGGCAGACGGTCACCGCCGGAACCACCCTGGCGGTGGTCGAGGCCATGAAGATGGAGCACTCCGTGCCCTCCCCGATCGACGGGACCGTCGCCTCCGTGGCGGTCCGCACCGGTTCCTCCGTGCCCATGGACGCCGTCCTGGTCACCGTCGAACCCGAGAACCCGGCCGACACCCCTTCCACCTCCACCGAGGAGCAGCGATGAACCGCCACGAACTCTCGACCGAGCACGCCGATCTGCGGGCCGCGGTGGAGACCTTCGCGCAGACCGAGGTCGCGCCGGTGATCGGCGACTTCTACGAGCGCGGCGCCTTCCCCTACGAGATCGTCGCCAAGATGGGCCGGATGGGCCTGTTCGGGCTGCCCTTCCCCGAGGAGCACGGCGGCATGGGCGGCGACTACTTCGCCCTGTGCCTGGCCCTGGAGGAGCTGGCCCGGGTGGACTCCTCCGTGGCGATCACCCTGGAGGCCGGGGTGTCGCTGGGCGCCATGCCCCTCCACCGCTTCGGTACCGAGGAGCAGAAGAAGACCTACCTGCCCCGGCTCACCTCCGGCGAGGCCCTGGGCGCCTTCGGGCTGACCGAACCCGATGGCGGCTCCGACGCCGGTGCCACCAAGACCACGGCCCGTCTGGAGAACGGCGAGTGGGTGATCAACGGGACCAAGTCGTTCATCACCAACTCCGGGACCGACATCACCGCTCTGGTCACGGTAACCGCCGTGACCGGTGAACGCGAGGACGGCCGGCCGGAGATCTCCTCGATCCTCGTCCCCAAGGGCACCCCCGGTTTCTCCGTCGGCCAGAAGTACTCCAAGGTCGGCTGGAACGCCTCCGACACCAACGAACTGGTGTTCGAGGACTGCCGTGTGCCCGAGGCCAACCTGGTCGGCGAACGCGGCCGCGGCTACGCCCAGTTCCTGCGCATCCTCGACGAGGGCCGCATCGCCATCGCGGCGCTGTCGGTCGGTCTGGCCCAGGGCTGTGTCGACGAGAGCGTCCGCTACGCCCACGAACGCCAGGCCTTCGGCGGCAGCATCGCCCGCTACCAGGCCATCCAGTTCAAGATCGCCGAGATGGAGGCCCGCACCTACAGCGCCCGTCTGGCCTACTACGACGCGGCCTCTCGGATGCTCGCCGGCGAACCCTTCAAGAAGGAGGCGGCGATCGCCAAGCTGATCGCCTCCAACGCCGCCATGGACAACGCCCGCGACGCCACCCAGGTCTTCGGCGGCTACGGCTTCATGAACGACTACGCCGTGGGCCGTTTCTACCGCGACGCCAAGATCCTGGAGATCGGCGAGGGCACCAGCGAGGTCCAGAAGATGCTGATCGCCCGCGAGCTCGGCCTTCCCGCCTGAGACTCCCACCGACCGCGGGCCCGGGGACAACGGCGTCCCCGGGCCCGCGCTGTACACAAGGAATGTGGACGACTTCAAGGGGCTGGAGAGCGCACTGGAGATCATCGGGATCCGAGTGTTCGGGGGGCGACCGTGCGTGATGCGCGTTCGGCCGGCATCATGGGTCCGCTCAAGGCCCCTCATGCCCCCGAGGTCCCGGCGCAGTGCCCCTCTCCCTCTTTCCCCGTCCGCAGGACCCCACCGAGGTCCTCCCCCTGAGTGCCCACGACCCGACGAGGCTGGGCCCCTATCGACTGCTCGGGCGGCTCGGCTCGGGCGGGATGGGGACCGTCTATCTCGGTCGCTCTCGTACCGGCCGTTCGGTGTCGGTGAAGGCGGTGCATCCGGAGCTGGCCGACGAACCCGAGTTCCGTGAACGTTTCGCCCGGGAGGTGGCCGCGCTGCGACGCGTGCGCGGCCGTTTCGTGCCCCGGTTCGCGGGCGCCGCGCCCCGGGCGGAGATCCCCTGGCTGGCCACCCTCCACGTCCCCGGTCCGACCCTGCGCGAGCGGGTCGAGCACGTACGCCCGTTGCGGGCGGGGGCCCTCATCGCTCTGGCCTCCGGTGTGGTCACCGCCCTGGCCGACATCCACCGGGCCGGGCTCGTGCACCGGGACCTGAAGCCGGGCAACGTCGTCCTCTCCCCCTCCGGGCCGCGTGTCCTGGACTTCGGCGTCGCGGCCTCGGCGGCCTCTCTGCCCTCCTGCGGGCGGATCTGGGGCACCCCGGGATGGGTCTCCCCCGAACGTCTGCGCGGAGGGGCCGCCACGACCGCCTCCGACGTGTTCAACTGGGGGCAGGTGACGGCCTACGCCGCCACCGGGCGCAACCCGTTCGGCACCGGACCCGTCGCGTCGGTCGAGGAGCGGATCCTGCGCGGCGAGGCCGACCTGATCGGTCTGCCGGCCGAGCTCCTGCCCATCGTGCGCGCGGCGCTGGCCCCGGATCCGGTCCTGCGCCCCTCTCCCGCCCAGCTCCTGTCATCGCTGCCGCGGCAGGACGGTCCCCTCACCCGGCGTTCCTGGTGACCCGGTTGGCCACAATCGGACACGTATCACTCTGAGCCTCCGATCCACCACGACAGGTGACCGAGCGTGGTCTCTCGGCCGACCAGAGGCCCGTGCACCGGGATACCAGAGGTGTACGAGGCCGGTGTTGTACCGGTGACGGCGAAGAGTGATCACACGGGGGTGACAAGTGGACGAGGGCGGCACAGAATGGACTCGTAAGGCCGACGCGGCCCCCTGTCACCGGGCCCGCGACCGACCCGGATCGCCACGACGCCTCGCACGGGTCCACCGGCCCTCACACGTTCCCCACCGGAGGAGACACCGGATGGAAGGCGCTCTGCCGCTGATCGCCCTGGTCGCCGTGGTGGTGTCCGCCGGAGTGATCACGGTCGCCGCGCACTTTCGCCAGGAGCGGGTCGCCGAGCTGCGCGGATGGGCCCGGGAGCACGACTGGGACTACGTCGAACAGCACCCTTCCCCGCTGGCGGACGCCACCCTGCCCCGGGAACTTCGCGCCCCCGGCGTCCGGGCACGCCACGTGCTCACCGGCCGACGCGGCCGCCACCTGGTCACCCTGTTCGAGCTCGACCGCCCCTCCGGCCGGGGAGGGGACGGTCCCGCGCCGCGCCCCCACCGGATCGTGGCGGTGCGCGCGCCCGGCCCGGGCGCGGAACTGGAGATCCACCGCCGTGATCTGTCCCGCACCGTGTCGTTCGACGGTCGCGGAGAACCGGAGGAGATCGACCGCGCCTTCGCCGGGGCCTTTCACACCAGCGGTGACGACGAGCGTTTCGCCCGCGCCGTCCTGACCCGGGGGACCGTCGCGTGGCTGTTGTCGGACTGTCGTTCCCGGTCGCTCCCGGTCCGCTTCTCCGGCGGGCACGTCCTCACCTGGGCGCCGATGCGACTCGATCCCGCCCGTGCCCTGACCGCCGCCGACTATCTGATCGATCTGGTCGACCGGATCCCCGGCCGGGCGTGGGGGCTCAACACCGCCGGTTCCTGAGCCCGGACACGACTACCCCCGGCGCACGCACCCGGACGTTCGGCCACCCGGTGTGGTCCCGATAAAATCCGCCTTGCCCGAACCACGAGGAGTAGGACCCGATGAGCGACCCCAACGCCACGCACCGCATCTCGCGCGCGGATCTGTTCCGCGACGACGAGGAGGAGACCACGGCGGACCCCGACGCCACCGCGCAGATCTCCCGCGAGGATCTCTTCAAGGAGGACCCCGCGCCCCGCGACCGCCGGGAGCGGAACTGACCCCCTGGAGAACACGAGGAGCGCCCGCCCCCACGAGGGGGAACGGGCGCTCCGTGGTTTCAGGGGACCGTCGCGGTCAGCGGCGTTCGCGCACGGTGGCGACGATCTCGGCGACCGCCTCGTCGATCGGGACGCCGTTGTTCTGGGAGCCGTCGCGGTAGCGGAAGGACACGGCCCCCTTGCTGATGTCCTCGTCACCGGCCAGCAGCATGAAGGGCACCTTCTGCTTCTGGGCGTTGCGGATCTTCTTCTGCATCCGATCGTCTCCGGCGTCGACCTCGACCCGGATGCCCTCGGCCTTGAGCCTGGCCGCGATCTCCTGGAGGTAGGGCACGTGCTCGTCGGCGATCGGGATGCCCACCGCCTGGACCGGGGCCAGCCAGGCCGGGAAGGCGCCGGCGTAGTGCTCCAGGAGCACCGCGAAGAACCGCTCGATGGAGCCGAACAGGGCGCGGTGGATCATGACCGGACGCTGACGGGAGCCGTCGGCGGCGGTGTACTCCAGGTCGAAGCGCTCGGGCAGGTTGAAGTCCACCTGGATCGTGGACATCTGCCAGGTGCGGCCGATGGCGTCCTTGGCCTGGACGGAGATCTTCGGGCCGTAGAAGGCCGCGCCGCCCGGGTCCATGACCAGTTCCAGGCCCTGCTTCTCGGCGGCCTGACGGAGGATGCCGGTGGCCTCCTCCCAGACCTCGTCCTCGCCGATGTACTTCTCCGGGTCCTTGGTGGACAGCTCCAGGTAGAAGTCGTCGAGGCCGTAGTCGCGCAGCAGGTCGAGGACGAAGGTGAGCAGCGAGTCGAGCTCGCCCGCCATCTGCTCCTTGGTGCAGTAGATGTGGGCGTCGTCCTGGGTGAAGCCGCGGGCGCGGGTCAGGCCGTGCACCACGCCGGACTTCTCGTACCGGTACACGGTGCCGAACTCGAACAGGCGCAGCGGCAGTTCACGGTAGGAGCGCCCGCGCGCGTCGAAGATCAGGTTGTGCATCGGGCAGTTCATCGGCTTCAGGTAGTAGTCCTGACCGCCGTCGAGCTGCATGGGGGGGTACATGCCGTCCGCGTACCAGTCGAGGTGCCCCGACTTCTCGAACAGCGTGCTCTTGGTGGCGTGCGGCGAGTAGACGAACTCGTAGCCGCTCTCCTCGTGGCGCTTGCGCGAGTAGTCCTCCATGACCCGGCGGATGATGCCGCCCTTGGGGTGGAAGACGGCCAGTCCGGAGCCGATCTCGTCCGGGATGGAGAACAGGTCGAGCTCGGAGCCGAGCTTGCGGTGGTCGCGCTTCTCGGCCTCCTCCAGGAAGGTCAGGTACGCCTTGAGCGCGTCCTTGCTCTCCCAGGCGGTGCCGTAGATCCGCTGGAGCTGCGGGTTGGTCTCCTTGCCGCGCCAGTAGGCGGCGGCGGTGCGCATGAGCTTGAAGGCCGGGACCACCCGGGTGGTGGGCAGGTGCGGGCCCCGACACAGGTCCTTCCAGCACAGCTCGCCGGTGCGCGGGTGGACGTTGTCGTAGATGGTGAGCTCGCCGGCGCCGACCTCGGCGGAGGCGCCGTCGGCCGCCTCGGCGGCCCCGCCCTTGAGACCGATCAGCTCCAGCTTGTAGGGCTCGGTGGACAGCTCGGCGCGGGCGTCGTCGTCGGAGACCGCGCGCCGGTCGAAGCGCTGCCCCTGCTTGATGATCTGCTGCATCTTCTTCTCGATGCTCTTCAGATCGGCCGGGGTGAAGGGCTCGGCGACGTCGAAGTCGTAGTAGAAGCCGTTCTCGACGGGCGGACCGATGCCCAGCTTCGCCTCGGGAAAGAGCTCCTGCACGGCCTGGGCGAGGATGTGCGCGGTGGAGTGGCGCAGGATCGCCCGCCCCTCCTCGGAGTCGATCGCGATCGGCTCGACGGTGTCGCCGTCGGAGAGCTCCAGGGCCAGGTCGCGGGGTTCACCGTTGACCAGGGCGGCGATCACGGTCTTGCCGTCCGCCTCCAGTGCCTGGCCCGCGGTGGTCGTGGCCGCCACCGCACGCGAGGTTCCGGCGAGGGTGATATGCAGCTCAGACGCGGCGGACACGGTGACTCCCAGGGATACGTCGATGTCATGGATACGCACCGGCCGCCGGTGACGGCGGCCTGGTGTTTCGTCACCGATGCTATCGGCTCCGTGATGAGGTCGCCCCGTCGTCCACAGGGCCCGGGGACGATCCCCCCATCGGCCGCTCCGGGCCCGTCGGGGCGGGGAATCCAGAACGGACACCCGTGATTCGGTCGGAGAATCGGAGCGATCCGGGCCGGGGGGACGAGGTGCTCCGAGGCCCTTCGAAGCCCTGGCGGCGGGGCCTCCACCAAGGACCTATCGGACTCTTCGTGATCTTCCGGTCTTTTCCTCAGGGCATTGATCCGCATCACGAGATCGGTGAGAATCGGCAGACATCCGACGCCGCACCGAGTTCGTGACCCGAATGCCATCAGATGTAACGACCGAATACTGTGAGCGCATGTCACCGAGTCCTCCAGACGGACCTCCAGCGACGGAGACATCCCACCGGCACCGCACCCGGGTACGCCGGTGGAGGAGGCTGCGCGCGCGGCTCAGACTCTTCCGCCGACGCATGCACACCCACCCGGTGCTGCACCTGCCCTGGCGGATCCTGGTCGGGACGGTGGGCGCGGTGGTCGTCGTCGCCGGGATCGTCATGCTGGTGATCCCCGGCCCCGGTATCGCCTCGATCCTCTTGGGGCTGCTCATCCTCAGCACCGAGTTCCGTTGGGCCCGGCGCCTCCTCCATCCGGCCAAGGTCTGGACCCTGCGCGCCGAACGGTGGGCGCTTCGGACCAAGGACGACCATCTGCGGCGGATGCGCCGCCGGCGGGCCAGGCGACGTGGACGGACCCCCGACGAATAGGCGGGACCTTTCCCGGAGGGGGTGGCCGCCGAAATCGGGGCCGTGGAGCAAAGTCGCACGTTGCCCGGCATTGAGACGACCGAAACGAAAAAAGAGGGAGCGGATCCGTAACGATCGGATCCGCTCCCTCTTCGAGGTGGGCGATACTGGACTCGAACCAGTGACCTCATCGGTGTGAACGATGCGCTCTAGCCAACTGAGCTAATCGCCCCTCGGGCCTGGGCCCCCGTCCGGCCTCGTCGGCCTGACATGTAGAACTCTAGCGCATGTTCGAGGGTGCCTCGCAACTCGACCACCGAGCCGCCCCCGAAGAGACGTGACCGAGGTCACATTGCCGACATGAAGACCCCCATTGGAGTTCCACGGACGCCCCTGATCCCCGCGATGAGTAGGAGTTCCCGGCTTCACGACCCCTCCGAGGACGACCACGAGTTGACCTCCGCGTGACACGGGCCACCCATCATGGGGAAATCTTTGGTTTCCCCTGGTCATTACAGTGACGAAGGATCGTGGTGCCGCCCCGCGGCGCGCTGGGCCCGCTGGGCGGGCAGCGAGACCTCCGGTCCCACCGACCAAGAAAGTCTCCGTACTCACGTCATGATCCGCGGACAAGCGCGTTGGAGCGAGTGAGACGGCAACCGGCCGGCGCCCCAGGAACGCCTGGGCCGGACGAGAAAAGGTTTGGCGAACATGAACAGTAGCGATATCACTGCCACCGCCGAGCTGGGCCTGCGACTCGTGGTCCCGGAGCGCACCGCGGTTCCCCTGGTCGCGCGACTCGACTACAGCGCTGACGACCCGTACGCGATCCGCGTGGCCTTCCACACCGGCGAGGACAGCCCCGTCGAGTGGATCTTCGCCCGCGAGCTCCTCACCGTGGGCATCGTGCGCCCCGTCGGCGAGGGCGACGTCCGGGTGTGGCCCTCCAAGAGCGAGGGTGGAGAGCGCTCGGTGAGCATCTCCCTCTCCTCTCCCTTCGGTCAGGCGGAGTTCGATACCCAGGTCTCCCCCCTCGCCGAGTTCCTCCACCGCACCTACGAGATCGTCCCGGCCGGCCAGGAGGGCAGCTTCGTCGACCTCGACGAGGAGATCCAGCAGCACCTCCACTCCTAGAGAGTGGAACGGAGCCCGGCACCCCCGTGGGGCGGCGCGAGCGGGGCACCGACACATCGGCGGAAGAGTGAGGGGACGACGCCTGGGCGTCGTCCCCTCACTCGTTCCCGTTCCCCAGGATCCCGGTCACGGGTCCTGGTCGTCCGCGGAACGCTCGGCGAACACCGCCATCGCCTTGAGCGTGATCGGCCCCGGCTCCACCGACACCGTCCGGTCGTCGATGGCCAGGATCGGCTGTACGTCACGCCCGGTGGAGGTCAGGAACGCCTCGGTGATCTCGGGCAGACGCTCCATGGGAACGTCCTCCTCCTCACCGCCGAACCACTCCAGGACCAGCTCGCGGGTGATGCCGGCCAGCGGCCCCGCCGACAGCGGCGGGGTGACCAGCCGGCCGTCCAGCACCACGAAGACGTTGCTGCCGGTGCCCTCGCACAGGTTCCCCGAGATGTTGCGGAAGATCGCCTCGCTCGCGCCCCGCTCGCTCGCGTAGGCCAGCGCGCGCACGTTGTCGGCGTAGGAGGTGGTCTTGAGCCCCGCCAGGGCCCCGAACTCGTTACGCGGCCACGGAGCCAGCGCCACGGTCGTGTGCGGGGCGATCCCGGGGAAGGGCGACATCGCCACGATCATGGTCTGCTCCCCCTCCCCGCGGCCCGAACCCAGCGGCCCGGTCCCGTCGGTGACGGTGATGCGCACACGGGCGTCGGTCACCTCCGCGTTGGCCTCCAGGGCCCGGGCGACGCCGTCGGCGATCAGTTCCAGGTCCGGCTCGTCCATGCCCAGGCCGGTCGCGGAACGCGCCAGCCGCTTCAGGTGCCGGGTCAACGCGAACGGACGCCCGTTCCGCGCCCGGACCGTCTCGAAGACGCCGTCCCCGACGGTGACGCCGTGGTCGACCACCGGAATCAGCGCGTCCTTCTCCTCCAGCACCGCGCCACGCCCATGGCCGGCTCCGGCGATCCACACCCTCATTGCAACCCCCACTCTCAAGAGCCCTGGTCGGGCCGGTGTCATCCTCGAATCCTGCCACTTCGGAGCGGGTGCCCGCCGGGAGATGCCCCGAACCGGGCCCTACCCGGCGCCGTCCCCCCTGACAAGACCTGTGACCGGCACCGGCCGCGAGGCCTCTCCACACCGTCTTTCGCGACCCCGTTCTCGCTGGTCCGGACACCGGAACACGCCGGTGTTCCGCCCCGTCCCACGAACGATGGCCGGACAGATAAGTTACGAATGACTATCATCTGGGCAACGCTTATGCGGGACCGGTGGCCGTACCCCCACGACGGTGACCTCCCCGGAACGTCCCGCAGAGCACGCGCTCCAGAACACACAAGGCCCCGCCTCCGACAGAGCAAAGAGAGACATGACCCAACCGAGCACCGCCCGCGGAGAACTCAGCTGGCTGCTGGACGACCTCCTGACTCGCGCTTCGGGCACTCAGCACGCCATCGTCCTGTCCACCGACGGGCTCCTCATGGCGACCTCCAGTGGCCTGGACCGCCCCGCCGCCGAACACCTCTCGGCCATCGCCTCCGGACTGCACAGTCTCGCGGGAGGGGCCAGTCGGCAGTTCTCCGCGGGCGACATCCGCCAGAGCATCATCGAGATGGACCGCGCCTTCCTCTTCGTGGCCGCCGCCGGCGAGGGCGCCTGCATGGCCCTGATGTCGGACGCCGACAGCGACGTGGGCCTGATCGCCTACGAGATGAACAAGGTGATCGAGCGCGTCGGTCAGTACCTGTCCGCCCCACCCCGGCCGGACATGCCCTCCACCCCCGCGCAGGCGGAGAACTGATCCTCGTTCCGTACGCACGCGCGGGGATCCGCCCCTGCCGCCGCGGTGGACCTCGACGGTCCGCCACGGCAGGGCACGGAACCCCGTGGGGAAGTCGATTTCGCACTTGCCCGAAGATCCGCTAGAGTTCTTAACGCAGCGAGGGACGCGGCACCGGGAAGAACCGGAGGCCACGGAACACTCGCCGCGCGGACGTGGCTCAGCTGGTAGAGCATCACCTTGCCAAGGTGAGGGTCGCGGGTTCGAATCCCGTCGTCCGCTCGAAGGGTCCGAACACGATCGCCTCGGCGACACGGTAGGATCCAGGGACGGGAGAGATCCCGTACCACACGCGGACGTGGCTCAGCTGGTAGAGCATCACCTTGCCAAGGTGAGGGTCGCGGGTTCGAATCCCGTCGTCCGCTCGGAGAAAGGCACGCATGGGTGCCGCTCGGCCCCCCGTGCCTCCAGCCGGAGTGGCCGAGTGGTTGAGGCAAGGGACTGCAAATCCCTGCACACGGGTTCGATTCCCGTCTCCGGCTCCATGCGCACCACATTTCCATAGGGGCGATTAGCTCAGTTGGCTAGAGCACTACCTCGACACGGTAGGGGTCACAGGTTCGAGTCCTGTATCGCCCACAGGTAAGGCCGAAGGCCGGGATCCACACGGATCCCGGCCTTCGTCGTTCCCGGGGTCCGAGCCGGGCGCACCGCTCCCCCGCCGGGAGGACTCGGACCGCGCGACCGGCTCAGATGCGAGCGCCGATGGCCCCGGCCCCCCGCGACAGCTCGGGCAACCAGGTGAGCAGCTCCTCCGCGCTGGTGACGTCGGTCGTCGTCACCAGGTTGAGCGCCCCGGCGAGTTCCTTGTCGGCGTCGTACACCGGCACGCTCAGGCTCAGCGCGCCCAGTTCCCGCTCGGACTCCGAGAGGTGGTAGCCGTTCTCGCGCACCCTGTGGATGTCCTCCATCAGGGCCCGCTCCCCCTGAACCCGCCCCGAGGCCAACGCGACCTCCGGGAAACGGCGAACGTAGTCCTCGATCTCCTCGTCCGGCCAGGCGGCGAGCAGCACCTTCCCACCACCGACGTCGAGCGGCACGCGCCGTCCGATCGGGAACTGGTAACGGAGGGGGTCGGCTCCGCTGACACGGGCGACGAGGATGCGTTCGTCCCCCGAGCGGACGAACACGGAGGAGGTCAGCCGCGTGGTCGCGGAGAGCTCGGTGAGCACCGGCGTGGCGATCGTGCTCATCCGGTCGTTGACCACGAAGCCGTGCGCCAGCCCCAGCACCACCGGGCCGAGTGAGTACCCCAGACGCCCCTGTTGGACGTAGCCACGCCGCACGAGCTGGTTCACCGTCCGCTGTGTGGTGGCCAGGTGCAGGTCGGTCTCCCTGGCGATGTCGCTCAGCCGCAGCGGACCGCGCGCGCGTTCCAGGCATTCGAGCACGTCCAGCGCACGGTCGAGCGTGCGTCCCTGGTTTCCGCCTCCGGCGCCCATGCTCGCCTCATCACCCCTTCTTCGTTCTCTTCTGAGGATTTCCTCGCCCCGGGCGATGACCTCCAAGCCCGTGGAATACGGCGATCCGGCTCGCCTCCGTTCCCTCCAAGGTAGCGGAGGGGTTTCCGGGAGGTTGACAGCCGAGAGAGCCACAGGTCACACTCCCTATCAATCCACAAGATAAACTATCACTCAATGATAGCTGGTGCATGATGAAGGTAGCCGTTCTGGGACTGGGAGAAGCCGGCGCGATCTTCGCGGAGGCCTACGCCGCCGCCGGTCAGCTGGTCATCGGCTTCGACCCCGCGAGCACGGTGCGGACCCCCGAGGGCGTCGATCGGGCCTCTTCGATCGCGGAGGCGGTGGCCGGGGCGGACGTGGTCCTGAGCCTGGCCACGGCCGCCCACGCGGTCTCCGTCGCCCGTGAAGCCGCGCCCGCGTTGCGGTCCGACGCCGTCTACATCGACCTCAACGCGGCCTCACCGCAGGTCAAGACGGATGTGGCACGTACTGTCGATGGTGCGGCCCGCGTGGTCGACGGGGCCCTCATCGGTTCGGTCGTCAAGTTCGGGTCGAAGGTCGACATCCTCCTCGCGGGCCCCGCGGCCGAAGAGGCCGCTCGGATGCTCCGGGTCGTGGGCGCGAACGCCGAGCCGATCGGCGAGACCGTGGGCGCCGCGTCGGGACGCAAGCTGCTGCGCAGCGTGTTCATGAAGGGGTTGGGGGCGCTGATCACCGAGGCCTTGGACGCCGGACGCGCGGCGGGCGAGGAGGAGTGGATGCGCGAGCAGGTGGCCGCCGCCCTCACGGACGGGACCGCCGCGCTCGAGCGGTTGGACAACGGGACACGGCTGCACGCAGTGCGGCGCTCCCAGGAGCTGGACGCCAGCATCGCCCTGCTGGACGAACTCCACGTGGAGGCCCCGGTGAGCACGGGCGCGGCCGACCGTCACCGGTACCTGGCGCGTGTGACCGACCACCCCGACGAACGACTGATCGACGCCTACGCGACGATCCCCACCGCCGCCATCGGGGACGCGCGGGACCGGCTCGGTTTCCTGTCCTCCAGGATCAGGCCCGTCTGGGCCGGGGCCCGGCTGTCGGGGCGCGCCCTGACGGTGCGGACACGGCCCGGTGACAATCGCGCGTTGCACGAGGCGCTGACCGTCGCCCGCCCCGGCGACGTCCTGGTCGTGGACGGAGGGGGCGACGACTCCCGGGCGCTGTTGGGCGAGCTCATCGCCGAACGAGCCATCAACAAGGGGGTACGCGGGATGGTGATCGACGGAGCGGTCCGCGACGCCGACGAACTGCGCGAACTCGGCTTCCCCGTCTGGTCCGCCGCGATCTCTCCCGCGGGGCCCTACAAGGACGGGCCGGGCCACATCGGTCGCACCATCGCGGTGGGCGGCGCGGTCTGTTCCCCGGGGGACATCGTGGTGGCCGACGGGGACGGCGTGTTCGTCGTGCCCCGCCTGGAGGCCGAGCGGACCCTTACCGCCGCCCGGCTCGTCCTGGCCGACGAGGCCGAACGCCGCGAGGCGATTCGGAGGGAACGCGCGTGACGATCCCCTCCCCCACCCGGTCGCTCCCCCGAAGCGACACATCGCCCGTCCACGGGCACCAGAGTTCCCCTCCACCGAAAGTCGACCCATGCCGATCGCGCTACTAGCCCTCGCGGCGTTCATCGCCGTGATCATCGTGTGGAACGTCGTGTTCAAGCGGAACATGGGCGAGGCCATGCTGCTCGGACTCGTGGTCACCGCCCTGTTCGCCGGAACACGGGCCCCGGAGTACCTCCTGGGAGGGCTGGCCGACGCCCTCACCCACGACGTGCTCTACGCCGCCCTGGCCTTCGTGTTCATGGCCTACCTCATCGACACGACAGGGCTGATCCAGAAGATCCTGGCCATCCTCAACTCCGCCTTCGGACGCCTCCGGGGCGGCCCCGCGTTCATCGACACGGCCGGTTCCGCCGTCTTCGGGGCCCTGTCCGGCTCCAACTCCGCGAACACCGCCTCCAGCGGTTCCTTCACCGGCCCCTGGATGGTGCGCACCGGGTGGACCCCCACGCGGGCGGCCACCGTGCTCGCCGGCAACGGCGGGATGGGCGCGGCTCTGCCACCCAGTGCGTCGATGGTCATCATGATCGGCTTCGCCGGAGGGATGGTCACCACCGGCCAGGTGTATCTGGGCCTCCTGATCGCCGGGCTGTACCAGATCCTGCTGCGCATCGGTCTGGTCACGTACTTCGTCCGCCGTGACGGTGTCCCCAGGGTGGACGAGCACGACCTGGTGCCGATGCGTACGTCGCTGCGTCAGGGGGCCGGCGCGCTGACGATCTTCCTCGGCGCCCTCATCCCCATCGCCGTCACCGTGGGCCCCCTGGCCACCTACCTCACCGAGGCCACCCCACTGGGCGACGCGGTCGGCGACATCTCCCTGCTGACCTGGATCCCCATCCTCATCATCGGCTTCTCGCTCATCGCCGGTCGGGACCGTCTCCCGCGGACGGTGCGCGGCTGGTCCCGTCTTCTGGACGGCGCCCTGCCGAAGTTCGCGACCATCGGCGCCCTGCTGTTCTTCGCGATCGCCGCGAGCGAGATCCTGGGGCGCCTGGGCCTGGCGGAGGACGTCAACGTCATCCTGGAGTCCCTGCCCGTCGGTTCCACCGTGATGGTGGTCGTCGTCGGCCTGGTGATCACCCTGGTCGCCGGTCCGCTCTCGTCCACGGCCACACTGACGGCGGTCGGTCAGATCTCCTTCCTCGCGCTGGTCGGCGTGGGGGTCGACCCTCTCCTCGCGATCATCGCGATCCTGGTGTTCGCCTCCACCGAAGGGGCCTCCCCTCCCGCCTCCGGCTCGATCTTCGTCGCCGCGGGTCTGACCGGGGCACGGCCGGAGAGCACCTTCCTGCCGCTCATCGTCTACTACATGATCCCGATCTTCCTGATCGGCTGTCTGATCGGTTGGGGCGTCCTTCCGGTCCTGGGGGTATGACCATGCTCGCTCTCAAGCCCCGGACCTTCGGCGTGGTCCGCGCGCTGTTCAAGGTCGGTCTCGTCTGCTGCCTGGCACTAGGAGCGCTCCTGGTCCTGGGACAGATGGCCGGAGTCCTCACCCAACGTCCGGACTGGGTGACCGGCGCCTCCGACCTGCTGTTCGTGCCGAGCGTCGGCGCGGCGGCGACCTTCGGTGTCCTCGGTTTCATCTGCAACTACCTCGCGCCGGAGGAGCCGGAGTCCGAGGACGACTGAGGGTCCGGGAAGGGCGGGGCGGGGCGCGCCGTCACCCGCCCCGCCCTTCCCGGTGTCGGGGTCAGAGGTCGCGGTCGGGGGCGTCCAGGGCCAACCGATAGCCGCGCTTGACCACGGTCCGGATGATCCGTGGGTCGCCCAGGGCGGTGCGCAGTCGGGCGATGGCGGCCTCCACCGCGTGGGCGTCGGCGTCCTCGCCCAGGCAGGTGAGCAGCCGAGCCCGGTCCAAGACCTGCCCGGGGCGATGCGCCAGAGCTCTCATGACGCGCATCAGGGTGGGAGAGAGCGTGCGGGCGACGCCGTCGACCAGGACGGCGTGACCTCGCGGTTGGAGATGGTGCCCGGCCACCTCCAGAGTGGGGTACCGGGCCGGCAACTCCTCGGCGAGCCTGCGGATCTGGGCGCCGACGCGCGCGCGTTCGGGCCGGACGGTGGGGATATCGTGCGCCACGAGCGGGCGGGCGGTGACCGACCCCACGCACATGGCCAGGACGTCGCCGCGCAGGGCGTGGACCAGGTCGGCCCGGCGGCCGGTGGCGTGGGCCCGGGCGAGCAGTCCGGCCGCGGCGGGGGCGCTGGTGAAGGTGACGGCCTCCGCTCCCCCGGAGACGACGGTCTCGATGAGACGGTCCAGGGCGGCCGTGTCCTCCGGCTCGACCCAGCGGTAGACGGGGACCTCGATCACCTCGGCCCCGGCCAGGCGCAGTGCGGCGGTGAAGTCCGGCAGCGGTTCACCGTGCAGCTGGACCGCCACGCGCAGGCCTCGGACACCTTGGGCGAGCAGGTGGTCCAGGACCTCGGCGGAGGATTCCGAGTTCGGTGACCACTCTTCGGTGAGACCGGCCGCGCGGAGGGCACCGCGGGCCTTGGGGCCTCGGGCCAGGAGACGTGAACCGCGCATCCCGGTCAGGAGCCGGTCGGCGACGCCCCACGTCTCGCAAGCCTCGATCCAACCGCGAAAGCCGATGCCGGTGGTGGCCACGACGATGTCGGCGGGGCGACGGGCGAGTTCGTCGGAGACCGAGGCCAGGCGTCGGTCGTCGCTGATCGGGACGATGCGCAGAGCGGGGGCGGACACGACCCGGGCCCCTTTGCGGCGTAGCAGGGCGCCGATCTCCTCGGCTCTGCGGGCGGCGGTCACGGCCACGGTGAAACCGGTCAGTGGACCGGAGGGCGTGGACCCGCTCGCGGAGACGGTGTCGTCGAGGGTGGTGGGGACCGTGCTCACGGGGTCCCCTCCTCGGTGCGGACGGCGATCTGCACCGTGGCGCCTCTCCGTCGTACGGGCCAGGTGGTCAGGCACGTGTGCTCGTCGTCCAGGCTGCGCCCGGTCGACAGGGAGAAGACGTGCTTGAGCATGGGCGAGGCGATGGTGGGCTCCCCCGCCCGGTCGCCGACGATACCTCGGGAGATGACGGCGGCCCCGGTGTAGGGGTCGATGTTGTCCACCGCGTACAGGCGATGGTCACGGGTGCGGAACAGGGCCGCCTGGCGTCCGTCGGGGAGCAGGACGGCCACTCCGTCCTCGACCCCCGGCAGGTGCGCGGGGCAGGCGTCGATCCAGGTCGTGGTCGGCTGGACGGTGGCGGTGATCATCGTGGTCCCTCCTGGGGTCGACGGGCGGGCATGCCCAGGTCCACGGACGCGCCGGCGGGCACGGGCTGGTCGCGGACGGTGGTGAAGTCGATGGTGGGGTCGGGGGCGTGGGGGGCGTTGGCGAAGGAGACGAACCGGGAGAGCTTCTCGGGGTCGGCCAGGACGGCGGCCCACTCGTCGGTGTAGGAGGCCACGTGGCGTTCCATGGCCTCCTCCAGTTCCGCGGCGATCCCGAGGCTGTCGTCGATCACGACGTCGCGCAGGTGGTCCAGGCCGCCTTCGAGGGACTCGATCCAGGGCGCGGTGCGCTGAAGCCGGTCGGCGGTGCGCACGTAGAACATCAGGAACCGGTCGATGTAGCGGATGAGGGTGGGCTCGTCCAGGTCGCCTGCCAGGAGTTCGGCGTGGCGGGGGGTGAAGCCGCCGTTGCCGCCCACGTACAGGTTCCACCCCTGGTCGGTGGCGATCACCCCGAAGTCCTTGCCTCGGGCCTCGGCGCACTCCCGGGCGCATCCGGAGACGGCGGACTTGAGTTTGTGGGGTGAGCGCAGGCCCCGGTACCGCTCCTCCAGGCGGATGGCCAGACCCACCGAGTCCTGGACGCCATAGCGGCACCAGGTGGTGCCCACGCAGGACTTGACGGTGCGCAGGGCCTTTCCGTAGGCGTGTCCGGATTCGAAACCGGCCTCCACCAGACGTGCCCAGACCGCGGGCAACTGTTCGAGGCGGGCGCCGAAGAGATCGATGCGCTGCCCGCCGGTGATCTTGGTGTACAGGCCGAAGTCGCGAGCGACCTCGCCGATGACGATGAGCCGCTCGGGGGTGATCTCGCCGCCGGGGATCCGAGGTACGACCGAGTAGGTGCCGTTGCGCTGGAGGTTGGCCAGGTAGCGGTCGTTGGTGTCCTGGAGGGTGGCCTGCTCGCCCTCCAGGATGTGACCGTTGCCCAGTGAGGCCAGGATCGACGCGACGGCGGGTTTGCAGACGTCGCATCCGTGTCCGGTGCCGTGGGAGGCGATCAGCGCGGAGAAGGTGGAGACGCCGGTGGAGCGGACGATCTCGACGAGTTCGGCGCGCGAATGGGTGAAGTGCTCGCACAGGGCCTTGGACTGTTCGATGCCGGACCGGGCGAGGATCCGCTTCAGCATGGGCACGCACGAGCCGCAGCTGGTGCCCGCCCCGGTACGGGCCTTCAGAGCGGGGACGTCGTGGTCTCCATCGGCGATGGCCCGGGAGAGGGCGCCCTTGGTGACGGCGTTGCACGAGCAGATCTGCGCGTGGTCGGGCAGGGAGTCGGCGCCCAGGTCGGCCCCGCCCTCGGGGGTGATCAGGGAGAGCGGGTCGCCGGGGAGGGGGGAACCGACCAGGGGGCGCAGGGCGGAGTAGGCCGAGGCGTCGCCGACCAGGACGCCGCCGAGCAGGGTTCCCGCGTCGTCGGAGACCACGAGTTTGGCGTAGCGGCCGCCCGCGGCGTCGTTGACGACCACGTCCAGGGCCCCGGGGGTACGGCCGTGGGCGTCGCCGAAGCTCGCCACGTCCACGCCCAGGAGTTTGAGCCTGGTCGAGGTGTCGGCTCCGGTGAAGACGGCCTCCCCGCCCAGAAGACGGTCCGCGACGACCTCGGCCATGGCGTTGCCCGGGGCGATGAGGCCGTAGACGGTGCCGCGGTGCTCGGCGACCTCGCCGATGGCGTGGATGCGGGGGTCGTCGGTGGTGCAGGTGTCGTCGATGACGACGCCGCCGCGTTCGCCGATCCGGAGCCCGGCCGCGCGGGCGAGATCGTCGCGGGGACGGACGCCGACCGAGAAGACGACGAGGTCGGTGTCCAGGCGGTCTCCTCCGTCCAGGACCAGGCGGGCCGCCCTCCCCTGGGGGGAGGCCTCGATGGCCGTCGACGCGGTACCGGTGTGGACGTGGACGCCCAGATCGGTGACCAGGGCGCGCAGCAGCGCGGCGGCCCCCTGGTCGATCTGCGCGGGCATCAGGTGGGGGGCGAGTTCCACCACGTGTGTCTCCAGACCCAGCAGGCGCAGGGCGTTGGCGGCCTCCAGCCCCAAGAGCCCACCGCCGACGACCACGCCGGTGCGGGCGTCGCGGGCGGAGGCGATGATGGCGTCCAGGTCCTCGATGGTGCGGTAGACGTGGCAGCCGGGCAGGTCGTGGCCGGGGACGGGCGGCACGAAGGGGGTGGATCCGGTGGCCAGGACCAGACGGTCGTAGCGCAGTCCACGGCCGCGGGCGGTGGTCACGGTGCGGGCGTCGCGGTCGATGGCGGTGACGCGTTCGTCGACGTGCACGTCGACGGTGGGGCCGGAGAGATCTCCCAGGGAGAGGTCGTGGGCGTCGGCGCCGTCGAAGTAGGAGGACAGGGCCACCCGGTCGTAGGCGGTGCGGGGTTCCTCTCCCACGAGGGTGACGTGCAGGTGACGATCGGTGTCACGGTCACGGAGGGCCTCGACGAGGCGGTGGCCGACCATGCCGTTGCCGACGACGACGATCTCTTCCATGGTGTGCGCGGCTCCTCCTGCTACGGGGGCGGACGGATCCCAGACAACCTCTCGAGTGTTTCCGTCGGGTCGGCCGCGTGTGACGCGGTGGTTTCGTTGTGCCGCCATCGCGGTTCGAGGGCCTGTGATGTCACGGGGGCGTGTCGTCACGGCGGGCACGGCGGGGCCGGCCCCGGGCGCGCGGTCGCGGGGCGGCGACCCCGACGGATCACCCCGCCGGGGCACTGCGCATCCCCTCCAGCACGGCCCGTACCTCGCGCACGCATCCACCGCAGCCGGTGGTGGCGCGGGTGCGTTCGGCGATGTCCTCTCGGGTGCGGGCCCCGTCCAGCCACGCCTGTTCGATCTCGATACGGCCGACCGCGTTGCAGCGGCACACCGGCGCGTCCCGTGCCTCCCGAAGACCCGAGGCGGGAAGGGGCGCTCCTTGGAGCAGGGCCAGCCGGTCCGAGGGCACCGGGTCGCCGGTGTCGTAGAGTCCGGCCAGGGTGGCGGCGGCCTCGGGGAAGCCCAGCAGTACCGCGCCCACCACCTTCTCCTCACGGACCGTCAGCTTGGCGTAGCGACCGCCGTAGGGGTCGCTGATCGTCACCGTCTCCGCGCTCGGAGAGCCCTCTTCCTCGTGGACCCGGCCGAACGCGGTCAGCTCGATGCCCTCGGCCTTGAGACGGGTCAGCGGTCGGGCTCCGGTGTAGGTCGCGTGCGGTGCGGTGCCGGTCAGGCGTTCTGCCAGGACCGCGGCCTGTTCCCAACCCGGCTGGACGAGCCCGGCCCCGCCGCCGGGGTGGCGGGCACAGTCTCCGATGGCGTGCACACGCGGGTCGGAGGTGGCCATGCGGTCGTCCACCACGACACCGTGATCGACCTCGATCCCCGCGGAGGCGGCCAGGTCGGTGTCGGCTCTCACCCCGGCCGCGACCACGAGGGCGTCGCCGGGCAGGACCCGGCCGTCGTCCAGTTCCAGTCCGGAGCCGGGGGTCCAGCGGACGGCGGTCCGACCGGAGTGGACCGTCACGCCCAGGGCGGCGTAACGGTCGGCCAGGATGTCCGCGGCCGCTCGGTCGATCTGGCGACGCATGATCCAGGGCGAGGCCTCCACCACCGAGACCCGTACCCCTCGGCCCACCAGGCCGCGTGCGATCTCCAGCCCCAGGACCCCTCCGCCCAGGACCACCATGGGAGCGCCGGGGCGGGCCACCGCGATCAGACGCCGACAGTCCTCCAAGTCACGGAGGACGCCCACCCCCTCCCCCGGTCCTCCCTCCGAAGCGCGCACGCCCGGGACCGGAGGAAGCACGGCGCGTGCCCCCGTGGCCAGGACGAGTTCGTCGTAGGGCAGGCGGGAACCGTCGTCCAGGGTGAGGACGCGTCGTCGGGTGTCCAGGTCCGTGGCGGTCGTACCGGTGGGCACGGTGATCCCCGGCCCGTCGGGTACGGGCAGCCGGATCCGTTCGGCGGTGTGGTCCCCGGCGAGCACACCGGAGAGCAGGACCCGGTTGTAGGCGGCGTGGGGTTCCGCTCCGACCACGCTCACCCGCACGTGTTCTCCGGACGGGTCCAGACGGGCGACCTCTTGGGCAAAACGGGCACCGACCATGCCGTTGCCGACGACCACGATCCGGCGGGGAGAGGTGCTCTGGAGGGTGTTCAACCGTGACCTCCGGGTGTGGGAGCGCCGGTCTCCTCCGGAACGCCTCGGCCGTTCCGGTCCGGCGGGGCGGGTTCCAGACGCACGGCGCTGACCTTGAACTCGGGCATACGGCTGGTGGGGTCCAGCGCCGGATGGGTGAGGTTGTTGGCGGACTGTTCGCCCGCGAAGTGGAAGGGCAGGAAGACGGTGTCCAGGCGGGCCGTGGGCGTCAGACGCACGCGGGCGAGGGTGTGCCCACGCCGGGAGACGACCCGTGCCGTATCCCCGTCGGCCAGCCCGACACGGGCCGCGGTGGCGGGGTGCACCTCCACGTACGCCTCGGGCTCGGCGGCGTCGAGTTCGGCCACACGCCTGCTCTGGGCCCCGGACTGGTAGTGGCCCATCAGCCTGCCCGTGGTGGCCACCAGGGGGTGGTCGGGATCGGTCTCCTCGGCGGGGGGCCGATGGTCGACCGGGACGAGGCGGGCGCGTCCGTCGGGGTGGGCGAAGGAATCCAGGAAGAGACGGGGTGTGGACTCCTCGGGTGAGCGCACCGGCCAGTACAGCGCCTGACCGTCGGCCAGACGTTCGGGCGTGACCCCGGAGTAGTCGGCGGCCCCTCCGGCGGAGGCCCGTCCGAGTTCGGCCAGGACGGTGTCGGGGTCGGTGGGGAAGCGATCGGCCGGCTGACCCAGCCGTGCGGCCAGTGAGGAGAGGACCTCCAGGTCGGTCCGGACCCCGTCGGGCGGGGCGGTGGCCCTCTCACGGCGCAGGATCCGCCCCTCCAGATTGGTCATGGTGCCGCGTTCCTCGGCCCACTGGGCCACGGGCAGGACCACGTCGGCCATGGCGGCGGTCTCCGAGAGCACGAAGTCGGCCACCACCAGTAGATCCAGGGAGTCCAGGCGGGCACGTACACGCGCGGAATCGGGGGCGGAGACCACGGGGTTGGAGCCGAACAGCAGAAGGGCGCGTGGCCCGTCGGGGGTGCCCAGGGCGTCGAGGAGTTCGAAGGCCGAACGCCCCGGGCCGGGCAGGGAGTCGGGCTCCACACCCCACACCCGGGCCACGTGGTCACGGGCCTCGGGGTCCTCGATGTGCCGGTAGCCGGGCAACTGGTCGGCCTTCTGGCCGTGCTCGCGTCCGCCCTGGCCGTTGCCCTGACCGGTGATACACCCGTAGCCCGAGCCCCGACGGCCCGGTAGTCCCAGGGCCAGGGCCAGGTTGATCCAGGCCGAGACGGTGTCGGTCCCTTTGGAGTGCTGTTCGGTGCCGCGCCCGGTGAGGATGTAGGCGGCGTGGTCTCGGGCGGCCCGGCCCAGCAGGTCGGCGGCGGCACGGATGTCGGCGGCGGGTACGCCGGTGACACGTTCGGTGCGTTCGGGCCACCAGGCGGCGGCGTGTTCCCAGGCGGCGTCGAACCCGGTGGTGCGTTCGGCGAGGTACTCCTCGTCGCACCGGCCCTGTACACGTGCGGCGTGCAGTAGCCCCAGGGCCAGGGCCGTGTCGGTGCCGGGACGGGGCGCCAGGTGGAGGCCGCCCCGATCGAGGGCGACCTCGGCGGTGGCCGAGCGACGCGGGTCGATGACGATGAGGGCGGGTGAGGACAGATGTCCCATCATCGGCGGCATGGTCTCGGCGGGGTTGGCCCCGGCGAGCAGGACCACGTCGGCCTCGGCGACGTCGGTCAGGGGGAAGGGCATGCCCCGGTCCAGGCCGAAGGCCCGGTTGCCCGCGGCCGCCGCCGACGACATGCAGAAGCGGCCGTTGTAGTCGATCTGGGAGGTCGCCAGGGCCAGACGGGCGAACTTGCCCAGGGTGTAGGCCTTCTCGTTGGTCAGGCCGCCACCGCCGAAGACGGCGACGGAGTCGGGGCCGGCCGCGGCGCGAAGGGCCATGAGGCGTTCGGCGACGTGATCCAGGGCGGTGTCCCAGTCGGTCTCGACCGGATCGGAGTCGCGGTCCTTCCGCAGCAGGGGGCGGGTGAGCCGGTCGGGGACGGTGAGGACCTCGGCCGCGGTCCATCCCTTGCGGCACAGTCCGCCCCGGTTGGTCGGGAAGGGGGCCGGGCGGACGGCCGGACGTCCCTCCGGCCCCCGCTCCAGGCGCATGGCGCACTGGAGCGCGCAGTAGGGGCAGTGGGTGATGGTCATCGGGCCGTGGCCCCGACGTTCTCGACGGCGAGGGCGGGGCGTGCGGGGCGACGCATGTACACGGCCCAGGTGACCAGCGCGCAGAGAAGGTAGAAGGCGCCGAAGGCGAGGAAGGCGGGCGCGGTGGAACCGGTCGCGGCGAAGGACTCGCGGAAACCGACGTTGATGCCCACGCCTCCCAGAGCGCCGACCGCGCCGATGAGGCCGAGCATGGAGGAGGCCACGCGCTTGGCGCGGGCCAGGGCCCGGTCCCGGGGCTCACCGGCGGCGACGGCGTCCTCGGCGCGGGCCGCGTGGATGGAGGGGATCATCTTGTAGGTGGAGCCGTTGCCCAGTCCGGTGAGGGTGAACATCACCGCGAACGTCCCGATGAACAGGGGTGCCCGACCGGTCTGAACGGCCAGGACGAGCACGGCGGCGCAGGCGGCCATGGCGGTGAACACCCACAGCGTGACGCGGGCCCCGCCCAGGGAATCGGCCAGTCTTCCTCCGACCGGGCGGACGAGGGAACCCACGACCGGGCCCAGGACCGCGATCCCCGCGGCATGGACGGGTTCCAGGCCGAACTGGGCCTGAAGCAGCAGACCGAAGGCGAAACCGGTGCCGATGAACGAGCCGAAGGTGCCCACGTACAGCAACGACATGATCCAGAAGTGGGGGTCGCGGACGGCCGACAGGTGAGCGTCCGTCTCACCACGCGGGTGGACGAGGTTGTTCATGGATCGGTGGGCCCACCAGACCGACAGCAGGATCAAGGGCATATAGAAGAGCGGGACCAGGTGGCCCGCCGATGTGGTGAACAGGGCGATGACGGTCAGGCCGACCAGCTGGACGGTGGCGACCCCGATGTTGCCGCCACCGGCGTTCAGTCCCAGGGCCCACCCCTTCTCCCTCTCGGGGAAGTAGGAGTTGATGTTGGCCATGGAGGAGGAGAAGTTTCCGCCGCCCACACCGGCGGTGGCGGCCAGGACCAGGAGCAGCCAGAAGGGGGTGTCGGGGTTCCGGACGAGGAAGAACGCGGCGACCGTGGGGACGATGAGCGCCAAGGTCGCGATGACGGTCCACGTGCGTCCACCGAAGACGGGCACCGCCAGGGTGTAGGGCACCCGTAGGACGGCGCCGACCAGGGTGACCACCGACAGCAACAGGAACTTCTGTTCGGGGGTGGTGGAGAAGCCGTGCTCGGGGATCATGAACAGTACGAGCACCGACCAGATGCTCCACACCGAGAAGCCGATGTGCTCGGAGGCGATGGAGGCCCAGAGGTTGCGGCGGGCCACGTGGCGCCCCGTCTCCTCCCAGAACCGCCGGTCCTCGGGGTCCCAGTGGGAGATCCGGTCCCCGACCGCGCGCGGCGCGCGTCGGCCTGTCTCAGAGGTCACGTCCGGTGCCTTCCTACTCGACGGCTGTCGACCCTACCGAGGGTAGGAAGGCCGTGTTGCCCGGAGATGTCCGTCCGTGAAACACGAGAGACGGCCGGCTCACCCGGCGAGCACGGCCGCGGTGAGCGCGTCCGTCGGCGACGGATGATCCGTCCGGGGTCTCCGTCAACCCTGCTCGCCGTTGACGGCGAGTCTGCGCAGGGTCTGCTCCGAGGCGGTCGTCATCTCGTTCGGGACGCCGAGGGAATCGAGGAATTCGGCGGTGGCCCGCACCTCCTCACTGCGCCGGGAGGCGTGCTTGACGGTCCCGCTGAGAAAGCGGTCGACCAGCTCCGCGCCCCCCGTGAGCTGGGAGGCCACCTGTTCGCGCACCCATTCCTCCGCCCCCGCGGCCCTACCGGCCACGACGGCCTCGCACACCACCGAGGCGAGGGGCTTCATCAGGGAGCTGCGCAGGAGCTTGCGCGCCGTGGCCTCGCCCGGCTCTCCGGGCAGGACCTCCACGTCGGCGCCCAGGGACGCGCACACCCGCGCGACCTCGGGGGCGCCCGGACCACTGGCGATGAGGGCGGTGGCGGCTCCTCCGATCGTCATCGGGCCGAGGATGGCCACGTCGGCGAACCGGGCCCCGGTGGCCTGGACCTTCTCGCCGAGAGACCTCATGACGTCGGGGGTGGCGGAGGTGAGGTCGGCGTAGACGGTGTCCGGGGCGAGCGCTCCGAGCACGCTGTCCGCGACGGCGGGAGCGACGGAGGCGGAGGTGAGCACCAGCACCATGCCCGCTCCGGCCACGGCCTCGTGGGCGGACTCCGCGCGCCGGACGCCCTCGGGGGTGTCCGTGGGGCCGGGGTCGAAGCCGGTGACCTCGTGGCCCGCTCCGGCGAGCGCGGTGGCGTAGATGTTTCCGGCCTCACCCAGGCCGATGACGGTGATGCGCATGGTGACCTTTCGTCGTGTGAGAGCCGACGACGGGCCGGGACCGCACACGAGTGCGCCCGCTCGGTCCGGTCGCCGCTCCGCCGTGGTCCGGCGGGCGGCGTTCCCGATACGGGGTCGGGCGCTGGGCCGGATCACGGAAGGGGGTGCCGCCCACTGAGGGCGGAGGCTGCTCTTCGGAGTTCGGGGACGGCCTGACGCAGGCGGTCCCGGGATGTGTGTTCGGAAGGCCCGGAGACGGAGAGGGCGGCGAGCACCTCCCCGGTCGGGCCGGTGACGGCGACGGCCGCGGCGGCGACGGCGACGTCGCGCTCACCGATGGTCAGGCTGTAGCCGTCCTTGTCGATGTCCTCCAGTTCCCGGCGCACCCGCTCGGGATCGAGCGGTTCTCCCGAGGCGTTCGCGCACCCTTCCGACATCGCCACCACGGCGTCCCGCTCGTCCTTGGGCAGGTGGGCCGCGATGACCTTGCCGGACCCCACGTAGAGGGGGAACCAGCGGCCGATCGGAACCTGGTAGTGCAATTGAGGGCTGCCGTCGACCCGCGCCGCGAGCACGCGCTCGAAACCGCTGCGCACGTAGAGGGAGGAGGTCAGCCCGGTGACCGAGGTCAGACTCTGCATGACGGGCCGGGACTGCCGGGTGAGCCGGTCGTTGACCAGGAACCCATGGGCCATGCGCAGCACGGCCACACCCAGGCGGTAGGTCTGGTTCTCCGCGACCACGAGGCCTCTGCGCTGGAGTACCGCCAGCGACCGGAGCACGGTCGCCGGATGCAGGTCCACCAGGCGGCACAGGTCCACCAGACGCAGCGGAGTCTCGCTGCGCTCCAGGGCCTCCAGGACGTCGAGGGCACGCTCCACACTGCGCACCGTGGGCTGACCCGACGACTCTGTGGCCACTGCGGAACCCCTCAGACTCTGGAGCTGGATGTCCCGCAAATGCTACAGGGCGGCGATCCTGGCCCGAGCCTCCTCCTCGCCGGCGTGCTTGGCCTCGGCCGCCGCGACGATCTCCTCCAGACGGTGTCGAGGGATGACGGTGACCCCGTCGTCGTCGCCCACGATCACGTCACCGGGGTTGACCACCACACGGCCCACGGAGACCGGCACCTGGAGCAGGCCGGGGCCGTTGCGGTAGGGGCCGGCCGGGGTGACGGCGCGCGCCCAGGTCGGGAAGCCGATGGCGCCGAGGTCGTCGGCGTCGCGGATGGCTCCGTCCACGACGAACCCGGCGAGCCCTCGGGCCTTGGCGCGTCTGCCCATGAGGTCGCCGAGCAGGGCCCTGTGCGTGACCGCCTGGCCGTCGATCACGAGGACGTCACCGGGTGCCGCGGTGTCGATCGCCTCGTGGATGAGCTTGTTGTCGCCCCCGGCGGTCATCACCGTGAAGGCCGGCCCCACCACCTTCGCGCCCTTCCAGACGGTCGAGATGGCGGCCTCGGCCACGTACAGGCGGTCGAGCACGTCACCGACGTTGGCCGCGGGTAGCGATCCCAGGCGGCGGTACAGGTCTTCGGGAAGGGGCGTGGTCTGTCCCGTCATGGGATTCCTTTCGAGGGTGCGAGCCGCCGAGTATGTTCAGCGACATGTCTAACATTTCACCTAGCGAAGTTCATTGTCAATGTATGAAAAATTGACAGCTCCTCACACACGAATCGTGACTCTTGGTGATGGTTCGAGGCGGGGCGCCCGCCCTGGATCGGGCCGCGCCCCGCCTCAGCGAGTGGGAGGACCGGCGGGTCAGGCCGCCGGGGTCTCCTGGTCGTCCTTCTGGAGGTAGGAGGCCAGGAACGCGATGACGCCGAAGGTGGACGCGAGGGTCACCGCGGGGACCAGCAGGTGGTCGGACGCCGCGCTGACGAGCCCGGGCAGCGACAGGAGGGTCCCCACCAGCTGCCCCAGCACCATGAGGATCGCGACGAGGAAGAACGCGGCGAACGTCGCGACGAAGAGGACCCGGAGGATGCTCAGCGCGAGGTGGCGCGGCGACTGTTTGCGTTCGGACATCGGGTGCCCCTTTCTGTTCGGGCGGATGGCCGTGCCACCCGCCTGGGACCGCGGTGGATCAGACGACGAAGATGGGCAGGATTCCCCAGCCCACGAGGCAGGCCAGGAGGATGATGGGCACGAGGTAGAACAGGATCAGCGGAACGAAGGTCTTCTCCGCCTTGACCTGCACGATCCCCGAGGCGATGAAGATCGGCGCGGAGGGCGGAGAGGACCCCTCGGTCGAGGCGGCCACCAGCGGCACGACCAGCGCGATCACCGGATCCACACCCACGGCAACGAGGCTGAGGAAGGACACCTGGCCCACGGCGGTGAGGGCGGCGGTCGATGTCAAGGGGATGGAGACGATCGCGATCAGGAGTACGGTCAACGCCACCATGAGGAAAGGCCCGGCGTTGAAGTAGCCCAGCACCTGCTCGACGTCCTCGGCCAGGCCGAGGTCCGCGAGCACACCGCTGGCGGCCATCGCGAAGATCAGCAGCGCGCCGATGGTGCCCAGGCGCGGCATCGCCGCGAGCACGAAGTCGTACCACTGGCGCGCGCTCCCCGGCAGCTCACGGCGGCCGACGATGGCGGCGATGAGGATGATCAGGATCGGGATCCAGGTGATGAGCGAGATGTCACCGAGCGCGTCCCCGAGGCGGTCCGGCGAGCCCAGGTACTCCGAGAGCGGACCGGTGGTCACCGCGATCGGGATGAGGGCCCCGAGGTAGATGAGGGTGGCGGGCCAGCCGGTGCGCCACACCCGACCGAACGGCAGACGGGCCTGATCCTCCGCGGACCGTACGCCGTCCACCCGGATGAAGGCGAACGCCACCACGAGGCGATGCAGAACCTGGTAGAGACCGGTGACCAGCAGGGCCAGGTAGATGTCCCCGGTCGAGACGGCCGCGCCCGCGAAGCCGAGCATGATCACCATGGACGAACTGGGCGGCAGGGCGGCGCCCATGCCCCCGTTGCCCGCGAGGATCGTGGCCGCGCGCGCCCTGCTGAAGCCGTTGCGCACCATCCAGGGCCCGGTGACCGAACCGGTGGAGGCGACGTTGCCCGAGTTGGAGCCCGACAGCGCCCCCATCACTCCGGACGCCACGATGTCCACGTAGGCGGGGCCGCCCCGTAGTCGCCCCAAGGCGGCGTTGAGGATGTCGAGGATCTTGTTGATGAGGCCGGTGCGCTCGATCATGTAGGCCATGAACACGAAGGCCAGCGCGGCGTAGATGACCTCGTTCGAGGTGGTGTTCACGAGACCGGAGACCATCGCTCCGAAGAAGTCCCCTCCCGCGAACAGGCAGGTGGCGATGAAGCCGAGGAACATGGCCTCGCCCATGTTCCTCTTGAAGACGGCGCTCCAGACGATGATGACCGCGATGAAGGCGGCCAAGGCCAAGAGTGCAGAGGGCATGGGAGGCTCCCGAGCTCGGTGATGTGGGGACGGCGTCGCGGATTACGCCGGCGATGGCGCGCACCGCTCGGAGGAATCGAACGGTCGGCCCGATGGGGAGGTCGTCCTCGCCCGCATGTCGACACTTTTCACCTGAATGAAACAACGTTTCAAACAGTGAAGTTTAAGTTCGCTGTGTGAAGTGTGTCCCAGGTTACGTCGAACGTCAACCGTTGGCCGGAAATCTCTTGACCTGCGATGAAGCGGTCACACCACGCACATGACCGAGGGCACGCTCCAGGCACGCGTGGCGCGCCCCACCGCGATTCGTTCGGCGAGCGGGGCACTTCGGGGCCCTGAGGCGGGGGTGGGAAACGGACCGTCCCGCCTCAGGGGACGGGGCCTGACCTCAGTCCGCCCCCCGTTCGGCGATGCTCTCGGCCAGGGCGAGTGTGCGCAGGGCGGCCGTCACCACCGGCGCGTCGATGAAGCGACCATCGGCCAGGGCGATCGCGCCGCCTCCGCGGGCCGACCCGACGGAGGCGCACTCGGCCGCCTCCGCGATCTGGCGGGCACGGGACACCTCCTCCTCGGAGGGGGTGAAGGCCCGCCGGATCACCGGCACCTGGCGGGGGTGGATCGCGGTCCGGCCGAAGAGTCCGATGTCTCGCCCACGCAGGCAGGAGCGGTACAGGCCCTCCGTGTCCCGGACTTCGATGTAGGCCGCCATGCCCGGTGCCGCCAGCCCGGCGGCGGCCGAGGCGACGACGATGCGGGTCCGCAGCCAGGAGAAGGCCTCGTCGCCCCTGAGCCCCAGCTCGGCGGTCAGGTCCGCCTCGCCCAGGGCCAACGAGCGCACGGCGGGGTGCGCCGCGATCTCCGAGACGTTCTCCACCCCCCGCGCGGACTCCAGGAGGCAGTCCACGGGCACGCCCTCACCGACGGCTTCGACGACGAGGTCGACGTCCTCCGCCGACTCGATCTTGGGCACCCGGACCCCGTCCGCTCCCCCCGCCGCCACGGCGGCGGCGTCGAGCGCGAACCACTCGCTGTGCGGCGCGTTGACCCGGACGTGCACCCGCGCCCCATCGCCGACCGGCTCCGCGCGGCGGGTCTCGAGGAAGTCCCGCACGTGGCGCCGGGCCGCGTCCTTGACCGGCGGCAGGACCGCGTCCTCCAGGTCCAGGATGACCGCGTCCGCTCCGGAGGCCATCGCCTTGGCGAAGCGCTCGGGCCGGTCGCCGGGCACGTAGAGCCACGTGACCAGGGGCGTCTGCACGGCGCTCATCAGATGACCCCCGCTTCGCGCAGCCCGGTCCGGGCCTCCTCGGAGTAGCCGAGCTCCGCCAGCACCTCGTCGGTGTGACGGCCCTTGGGCGGACCCACCCACCGGATCTCGCCGGGGCTCTCGGACATACGGAAGGGCACGTTCTGGACGGCCACGCTCCCGAGCTCGTCGTCCGGGACGTGCACGATCGTCTCCAGGGCCCGGTACTGCGGATCGGTGGCGATGTCGGACGCGTCGTAGATCGGCGCGATGGCCGCCTGCGCCCGGTCGAACTCCTCGATCACCTCGTCCGCGTCGCGCGCGGCGATCCAGGCGCCCACGGCCTCGTCGAGTTCGTCGGCGTGCTCGTAGCGGGTGCGGCCGGACGCGAACCAGGGTTCGTCCACCAGGTCCTCGCGACCCACCAGGCGCATCACGCGCTCCGCGATGGACTGGGCGCTGGTCGAGATCGCCAGCCAGCGGCCGTCCCGGGTTCGGTAGGTGTTGCGGGGCGCGTTGCTGGTGGACCGGTTGCCGGTCCGCTCCGGGATCGCCCCGGTCGCATGGTAGGCGGTGAGCTGGGGGCCGAGGACCGTGAGGATCGGCTCGATGATGGCCAGGTCGATCACCTGGCCTCTACCGGTCTCCTCACGGTGGTGCACGGCGACCATGACGGCGTAGGCCACGGCCAGCGCCGCGATCCCATCGGCCAGGGCCAGGGGTGGGAGTGTGGGCGGACCGTCCGGCTGCCCGGTCATGGAGGCGAAGCCGCTCATGGCCTCGGCGAGGGTGCCGAAGCCCGGGCGGTGGGCCATCGGCCCCTTCTGTCCGAACCCGGTGACGCGGGCGATGATGAGCCGGGGGTTGCGTTCGAGAAGCGTCTCGGGGGAGAGGTTCCAGCGTTCGAGGGTGCCGGGGCGGAAGTTCTCGATGAGGACGTCGGCCTCGTCCAGCAGACGGAGCGCGACCTCCTGCCCCTCGGGCCGGGAGAGGTCGAGCGTGGTCGTGCGCTTGTTGCGGGCCAGCATCTTCCACCAGAGCCCGACCCCGTTCTTGGTGGGCCCGTGCCCCCGGGCGGGGTCGCCGCGACGGGGGTGCTCGACCTTCACGACCTCGGCCCCGAAGTCACCCAGGTAGGTGGCGGCCATCGGACCCGCGAAGAGCGTGGCAGCGTCGACGACCTTCAGGTTGCTCAGTGATCTCATATCAAACAACCTATAAGATATATAAACAGGCGCAAGGGGGTCGCCTCCGACGAACCACCCGGGACCCCGGCGGAGTGGGGGCGCCGGGCCTCTAAGCTTGGTTCCATGAACATCGTGTCGACAGGGAGGTCCTCTTTTGTCCGCCTCTGGTAGCGGGGAGACGGCGGGGCTCCCGCGCACCGGGCGCCCCCCGACGAGCAAGGCCGAGTACGTCCACGAGACGCTGCGACACGAGATCGTGAACGGGGTCCATCCCCCCGGCGCCTCCGTCAACCAGGACGAGGTCGCCACCCGTCTCGGGGTCTCCATCACCCCCGTGCGCGAGGCGCTGCGCCGCCTGGAGAGTGACGGCCTGGTGACCTACCGCGCGCACCATGGCGCCACCGTCTCCGCGCTCGGCGTCGAGGCGGCCGAGGAACTCCGACAGCTGCGCGCGGCGGTCGAGGGTCTGAGCGCGCGCCTGGCGGCCCAACGGATCACCGACGCCCAGCTGGCCGAGCTCACGGAGGTGCACGACCGCATGGTCTCCGGACGCGAATCGGCCGACTCACAGGATCTGGCCCGGGACAGTCACCTGTTCCACCAGATGGTCGCCGATGTGGGAGGCCCCGCCTTCCTGGGTGGACATGTCCGTTCCCTACGGCGCAACAACCCCATCCTGGAGACCGTCTCGCGCTGGAAGGATCCGGCCAGGGCCACCCTGTACCTGAACGCGCACGGGCGGATGTTGGAGGCCTTCGCTCAGAGGGACGGGGCCGAGGCCGAGCGCCTGATGGCCGAGCACATCCTGGCCTCCCCCGGGGGGAACGGCTCCGATTAGGGCCTCCCCAGGACCACGCCGCCGGTCGGACGGCACCCGAACGGAGGGCGCTCCGGGCCCGGGCCCGGAGCGCCCTCCTCGATCATCCGCCCTCGGTGAACCGCAGCCGGTACAGCGCGGACACGGAGGTCGCGATCGCCCTGCACTGGGTGAAGTGCGGCTGGGCGTCCGGGTGCTCGATCGCCTTGGTGAAGTGCTCCTCGCTCTCCCACTGCGCGTAGTTGCACACCTTGGTGCCGTCGAGGCCGACGTGCACGTTGGCCGAGACGAAGCCGGGGAAGTGGCGCATGACGTCCTCCGTCGCCTCGTGCAGGAGTTCCACCAGCCTCTCCTGGTCACGGGGTTCGACCGTGAACGTGTTGATGAGCGCGACGAGATCGCGATCGGTATCGATGACGGCCATGGCGGGCTCCTTGTGTCGTCTTCACCGTGACCCGCGATCTCCACGCGTGATCCGAGCATGTTCGAACACGTTCCGTGACGACCGGGAAGCCGTCCGGGGCCGCCAAGGGGGTGCGCCGAGCTCCGCCCAGGGGTCGTGACGCCGGTCGCGGGGGTCGAGGGCGGGCCCGGTCAGGATACGACGTCGCAGGTCGGGCGGCACGCAGCGTGCCTGGGCGAGTCGATCCCGGCCGCGGTACCGGTGAGGCGAGAGGGGGAGCCTCCCCCACCCCCGGAGGAATGTGACCGGAAGCACATCGGCACCGGAAAGCCCGTACCCACCGGCCCGGCGCTCTCTCCGGCACTCCTGTGAACTTCTGTGCCCCGCACCCCTGGTGTTGTCGTTTCCTATCATGTAAACGTTTACACGCACCGTTCTCGACGGTGCCGCCCTGGAACGCACGAAGGAGGTGGGGGACGCGATGGTGGGTATCAAGGACGTCGCCGAGGCCGCGGGACTGTCCGTGGCCACGGTGTCCCGGGCGCTCAACGGGAACCCGTCCGTCAGCGACGCGGCCCGTGAGCGGGTCCTCGCCGCCGCCGACGCCCTCGGCTACCGCCCCAACGTCGTGGCGCGTTCACTGCGCACCCACCGGACCGGCACGATCGGCCTGGTCATCAGCGACGTCCTCAACCCCTACTTCACCGAGTTGGCCAGGTCCGTGGAGGAGGAGGCCCGGGCGCTGGGCTACAGCGTCATCATCGGCAACGCCGACGAGCGGGCCGACCTGGAGGACCACCACGTCCGCAACCTGCTGGAGCGCCGGATCGACGGTCTTCTCGTCTCCCCCGCCGACGGCCACTCCCCCAGGACCCTGGAGGCGGCCTCGGGCCCCACCCCGGTGGTCTTCGTCGACCGTTGGATCCCCGGGGTCGACGTCCCCGTGGTGCGTTCCGACGGGCGCGGCGCGATCCGGGACCTGGTCGACCACCTGTGCTCGCTCGGTCATCGCAGGCTCGCCATCATCACCGGTCCGACCGCCACGACCACCGGACGCGAGCGGGTGGACGCCTTCCGCGAGACCCTGGCCGCGCACGGGATCCCCCTGCCGGAGTCCTACATCGGCCGCGGCGACTTCCAGGTCGAAAGCGGTCGGCTGGCCACGGAACGCTTCCTGGACCTGCCCGAACGCCCCGACGTCGTCTTCGCCACCGACAACCTCATGGCGTTGGGCGCCCTCGACGCGATCGGGGAGCGCGGCCTGCGCGTGCCCCACGACATCGGTCTGGCCGCCTTCGACGACATCCCGTGGTTCTCGCACACCGATCCGCCGATCACGACGATCTCCCAGCCCACGGCGGAGCTGGGACGGGTGGCCGTACGGGCGTTGGCCGACCTCGTCGAGGGCGGGGCCGCCTCCTCCACGGTCCTGCCCGCCCATCTCGTCGTACGCCGCTCCTGCGGCGAGCCCGATCCCCGAACCCCGAGCGGAGGAGCCGCACGTGAGTAGTCCGGACGAACTGCTGCGCATCGAGGGGGTGCGCAAGGCCTTTCCCGGGGTGGTCGCCCTCGACGAGGTCGACTTCGACCTCCGTCGCGGCGAGGTGCACGTCCTCCTGGGCGAGAACGGGGCCGGCAAGAGCACCCTCATCAAGGTGCTCTCCGGTGCCCATCGCCCCGACCGGGGGCGTGTACTGGTCAGGGGCGAGGAGGTGGTCATCCGTGACGCCCAGGACGCCGCGCGGCTGGGCATCGCCACCATCTACCAGGAGTTCAACCTGGTCCCCGACGTGACGGTGGCCGAGAACATCTTCCTGGGACGTCAGCCTCGACGTTTCGGGCTCATCGACCATCGCCGCATGGAGGCCGAGGCGGCCCTGCTGTTGGACCGGGTGGGCGTGGACGTGTCCCCGCGCGCCAAGGTCCGCGGTCTCGGTATCGCCCAACTCCAGATGGTGGAGATCGCCAAGGCGCTCAGTCTGGACGCCGGGATCCTCATCATGGACGAGCCCACGGCCGTGCTGACCACCGAGGAGGTCGAGCGGCTCTTCGCGATCGCCCGAAGGCTGCGCGACGAGGGCGTGGGCATCGTCTTCATCACCCACCACCTGGAGGAGATCGCCGCGCTCGGCGACCGTGTGACGGTACTGCGCGACGGCCGTTCGATCGACCGGGTGGCGGCGTCCACGCCCCAGGACGAGCTGGTGCGCCTCATGGTGGGTCGCGACATCGAGGAGCAGTACCCGCGTGAGCGCCCCGAGGCGGGCGAGCCGCTGCTGAGCGTGCGGGGTCTGACCCGGGCCGGTCGTTTTCACGACATCGACCTGGACGTACGGGCCGGCGAGGTCGTCGGACTGGCCGGTCTGGTCGGCGCCGGACGCACCGAGGTGGCCCGCGCCGTCTTCGGCGCCGACCCCTACGACTCGGGAACGGTCGAGGTCCTGGGCCGACGGATCCCCGGCGGCGACGTGAACGCGGCCATGGGCGCGGGTCTGGGGCTGGTGCCCGAGGACCGCAAGGGCCAGGGCCTGGTGTTGGACGCCTCGGTAGAGGAGAACCTGGGCCTGGTCACCCTCGGCCCGACCAGCCGGGTCGGGTTCGTGGACCTGGCCGGGCAGCGGGCCTCGGCCCGGCGGATCGCCGGCGAACTCGGTGTCCGTATGTCCGGCATCGACCAGCACGTGCGCACGCTCTCGGGCGGCAACCAGCAGAAGGTCGTCATCGGCAAGTGGCTGCTCGCCGACTCCAAGGTGCTGATCCTCGACGAGCCGACCCGGGGCGTCGACGCCGGCGCCAAGGTCGAGATCTACCGTCTCGTCAACGAACTGACCGCCTCCGGTCACGCGGTCCTGATGATCTCCAGCGACCTCCCCGAGGTCCTGGGGATGAGCGACCGGATCCTCGTCATGGCCCAGGGCCGCGTCACCGGTGAGCTCTCCGCAGAGGAGGCCACACAGGACGCCGTGATGTCCCTGGCCGTCGCCACCGACCCCGAAGAGAACGTAGTGGAGGGCCGGAATGGCCACTGACACAGCAAAGAGCGGCGGCGCCCGGTCCGTCGTCGGCCGTTTCCTGTTGGAGAACGGGGCCCTGACCGCGCTGGCCGTCCTGGTCGTGGTCATGTCGCTGCTCTCCGGCGACTTCCTGACCGCGCAGAACCTTCTGAACGTCGGTGTCCAGGCGGCCGTCATCGCGGTCCTGGCCTTCGGCGTCACCTTCGTCATCATCTCCGGCGGGATCGACCTGTCGGTGGGGTCGGTGGCGGCGTTGTCGGCGACGGCGCTGGCCTTCCTCGCCGCGATCGACGGGGTGCCGATCTGGCTGGCCGTGGTGTTGGCCGCCGCCACGGGTACCGCCTGCGGTCTGGTCAACGGGGCCCTGATCGCCTACGGCAAGCTTCCGCCGTTCATCGCCACTCTGGCGATGCTCTCCATCGGACGCGGGCTCTCCCTGGTGATCTCCGAGGGCAGCCCGATCGCGCTGCCGGACCCGGTGGCCCGTCTGGGCGACTCCCTCGGCGGGTGGTTCCCCGTCCCCGTGCTGATCATGCTCTTGATGGGTCTGGTCACCGCCGTGATCCTGCGCCGGACCTTCACCGGGCGCGCGATGTACGCGATCGGCGGCAACGAGGAGGCGGCCCGCCTGTCCGGGATCCGGGTCGAGCGGCAGAAGCTGGGCATCTACGCGCTCTCGGGTCTGTTCGCGGCCGTCGCCGGTGTCATCCTGGCGGCCCGTCTGGCCTCGGCCCAGCCGCAGGCGGCCCAGGGTTACGAGCTCGACGCGATCGCCGCCGTCGTCATCGGCGGCGCCAGCCTCGCCGGGGGTGTGGGCACCGCCCTGGGCACCCTGATCGGCGCGCTGATCCTCGCGGTGCTGCGCAACGGCCTCAACCTGCTCTCGGTCTCGGCGTTCTGGCAGCAGGTCGTGATCGGTGTGGTCATCGCGCTCGCCGTCCTGTTCGACACGCTGCGCCGCCGTTCCGGTGGCGCGGGCGGTGGTCCGGGCGCGGGCGGTCCGGGTGTCGGCGGTGGTCGACGCGGGGTCCGTCTCGCGCTCGCGGCCGCGGTCACCGCGCTGGTCGTGGGGGCGCTGTCCTTCCTGGTCCCGAACTCCTCCTCCGACGGTCCCCGGGTGGGGATGTCGCTGTCGACGCTCAACAACCCGTTCTTCCTCCAGATGCGCGACGGCGCGCAGGAGGAGGCGGACGAGGCCGGGGTGAACCTGATCGTCACCGACGCCCAGGACGACGCCTCGCAGCAGGCCGACCAGATCCAGAACTTCATCAGCACCGGTGTCGACGCCATGGTGCTCAACCCGGTGGACTCCGACGCCTCCGGCCCCCCGGTGCGCGGCGCCAACAACGCCGACATCCCGGTGATCGCCGCCGACCGCGGTGTCGAGGGCGCCGAGGTGGAGACCCTGGTCGCCTCCGACAACGTCGAGGGCGGTCGTGAGGCGGCCCGGGTGATGGCCGACGCGCTCGGTGAGGAGGGTCGGATCGTGGTGCTCCAGGGCACCCCCGGCACCTCCGCCAGCCGTGAGCGCGGGTCCGGTTTCGCCGAGGGGATCGCCGAGTTCCCCGACATCGAGGTCGTCTCGCAGCAGCCCGCGGACTTCGATCGTTCGCGCGGTCTGGACGTGATGACCAACATGTTGCAGAGCAACGGCGACGTGGACGGTGTCTTCGCGGAGAACGACGAGATGGCCCTGGGCGCGGCCGCGGCGCTCTCCTCCGCGGGGAAGGAGGCCGTGGTGATCGGCTTCGACGGCACCCCCGAGGGAGTCGACGCGGTCGGTGAGGGCGTCCTCTACGCCACCATCGCCCAGCGGCCGGCCGAGCTGGGTCGGGCCGCCGTGCGCAACGCGATCGCCGTGATCGAGGGTGAGCGGATCGAGGAGACCGTGAAGGTGCCGGTGGAGGTCGTCACCGAGGAGAACGTCGACGACTTCTCCTGACGTCGTCTCCCGTCGCGGGCCCCGCCCACCAGGGCGGGGCCCGCGGTGTGTCCAGGGTGTGGACACACCGTTGTCAGGCCGTCGCACCCTGATTAGCATGACCCGGGCCACACCCGGACCGGTCCCCTCCCTCGCCCCGGGGTCCGGTGAGAACGTTCGGAGCCCCCGTGAGACCACGCGCCCTCGTCGTCCCCCTGTTGTCGGTGTCCCTCCTCGCGGGTTGCGCCTCCCCGAACGCGGAACCCTCCGGGGAGGCCGCCGACGAGAGCCGTCTGGACCGGGTCCTGGACACGGGCGTGATCCGGGTGTGCACGACCGGCGACTACCGTCCCTTCACCTATCTCGACCCGGAGACCGACGAGTTCGTCGGCATCGACGTGGACATGGCGCGCGATCTGGCCGACGACCTGGGTGTGGAGGTCGAGTGGGTCCAGACGAGCTGGGACGACCTGATGGAGGACTTCCTCGCCGACTGCGACATCGCGGTGGGCGGCATCTCGATCAGTACCGACCGCTCCCGTCAGGTGTACTTCTCCGCGCCGGTGATGGAGGACGGCAAGACCCCCATCACCCTGTGCGAGAACGTCGACGACTATCGGACGATCGAGCAGATCAACCGGCCCGGGGTCCGTTCGATCATGCCCAGCGGCGGCACCAACGAGATCTTCGCCGAGGAGCACTACCCGGAGGGCACGCTCATCCGGCACGACAACAACACCGTCTTCGACGAGATCGTGGCGGGCAACGCCGACGTCATGACCACCGACGCCTCCGAGACGCTCTGGGTGGCCAACGAGTACGAGGAGCTGTGCGCCGTCCATCCGGAGGAGCCCTTCGACTACTTCGAGAAGGCGTTCATGCTGCCCCGAGGCGACGAGGTGATGAAGCACTACGTCGACCAGTGGTTGAACATCGCCCTCCACGACGGGACCTGGGACGAGGCGGTCGAGCCCTGGTTCGGCCCCGACGTGGAGCTGTGAGCCGGGCGCCTCTCACAGATGGGTGAGGGGCGCCTCGTTTTCGACCCAGCGCCAATCGACGGGCTTCCACTCCTTCTTGAGCCGGTTGCGTCGACGGTTGTGGTCGGCCAGGGCCTCGGCGACGACGGGGCCGAGGTCGGCGAGGTCGTCCGGGATCTCGATGTCGAGCATGAGGCCGTGCTCGGGCCGGATCAGGATCAGGGTGCCGTCGGGGGCGCAGGCCATCGGCTTCAGGTGCCGCAGCCCCTTGTAGGCCTTCTCGGTCGTGGGCAGCCTGGCGAGCAGCCGACCGTCGGCGTCCCACATGTACAGGCCGGAATGGTTGACGTGATAGGCGCGGCCTCGGGCCGGGTCGGTGACGACGGCGTAGTGCTCGCCCGGGATCGGGGAGGAGTCTCCCCGCCCCGGGCTCTCCAGTTCGCCGATCAGGGTGCCTCGGTCGTCGATCAGGGCGTAGCTGTAGGAGCTCCACCGGTCGGGTCGGGGGCTCTCGAAGAGGGGGATGACGAAGCGGTCCTCGGCGAGGACCCGATAGGCCTCGTAGTGGAAATCGGCGCGGCGGGGCGACAGAGACCAGACGCCGCCGCAGCCCCGGTCCCGGACCTCGGTCAGGAGGCTCGGGGTGGGGCGGTTGCCCGGTCCGGCCGGTGCCCCGTCGTGGATCGTGTGGGGGAGGCGCGGTGATCCCTCGTCCGCGACCCATTTCCCGGTGAACGGGCCGTCCCCCGGGACGACCAACGCCTTGATGATCCTTACGGTCGGCCGTTCCTCGGCGGTGAGGGGGTCTTCGGCCAACCCGATCAGGTTGGGTCGCGTCCCCATCCCGCCGGCCTCCCGTTCCGGGACCACGCACAGGAGCCGCCCGGCAGGGGTGGTGCGGATCAGCGTGGCGAAGCCGCCCCTCAGGTGTTCGGAGACGTCCCATTCGTCCCAGGAGGTGGACCGGTCCCCTCCCCAGGAGCCGATCGTCCCCCGCAGCTCGGCGTCGACCAGGAAGACCTCCCCTTGAGCGGCGGTCAAGGCCAGGGAGCCGTCGGGCAGGACGCACAGATCGTCGATGGTCGTCGGTAGCCCGCCCAACGTCTCCCGCTCTCCCACCCCTCGGGACAGGTGGAGGCCGAGTCTGCCGGCGAGCCCTCCGTCGGGGCGGAACCGGGAGATCAGGTGGGCGCACATCCCCTCCTTCCTGCCGGCGGAGATCTGGCGGATCCGGGTCAGCAGGTACCGGTCGCCCTTCGGGGAGACGTCCATGCACACGTGTTCGACGCCGGAGTAGGCGCCCGGACCGTCCATGTCGGACAGCAGGAGGGAGCCGGGCAGGGTGAGGGGAAGAGTGCGTGCCATGCCCACACTCTGCCCGCACGGTACGACAACGGCGCCTCGTGCCAGGTCGGAGCCGCTCCCAGGGGGCCGACCCCGCGACCGTCGGACCGGGTCGGCCGGCCCCGCGGATCCCCCTGCCGCACGCGCTTCCGGCGGCCCGCAAGGCCGTACCCAGGGGCTCTACGGTGAGCGCGCATTGGATTTCGGCGATTTTGTATGGAAACATCCCATAGTTGTCGTGCTCTCCTGAACGGTCGCCCAATTCCCTCCGAATGGGAACGCGCCCTCAGAGCGAGAGCACCGACCCGTCCTGTCCCCTACAGATCGAAAACTAAGTGCAGTCATTTTCTGAAGAATCCACCCTCACGCAGTTGGGCACGCCCGGCGTGCTCGCCCTTCTTCTCCTCTTCTACGGCGGCACCATGTGGATGTCCGTCGCGATTTCCAAGCGCAAGGAGAGCGCCGACGGCTACATGACCGCCGGCAACCGGATCGGCTTCGGTATCTCCGCCGCCTCCATGACCGCCACCTGGATCTGGGCGTCCTCGATGTACGCCTCGGCCACCGCGGGCTACACCTACGGTGTGGCCGGGCCCATCCACTACGGGCTCTGGGGCGCGCTGATGATCCTCTTCATCTACCCCTTCGGTAAACGGATCCGCGCCGTCGCGCCCAAGGCGCACACGCTGGCCGAGGTCATGTACGCCCGTCACGGTCGTTCCTCGCAGCTCATGCTCGCCGGATCCAACGTCCTCGGCTCCGTCATCTCCCTGACGTCGAACTTCATCGCGGGCGGGGCGATCATCGCGATGCTCTCCCCGCTGAGCTTCGGCGCGGGCATCGCCATCGTCGCCGGAGGCGTGCTGCTCTACACCCTCTGGTCCGGCTTCCGCGCCTCCGTGCTGACCGACTTCGTGCAGGTCGTGGCGATGCTCGGCGCCGCCGCGATCGTCATCCCGGTCATCTTCTTCGCCGCCGGCGGCTCCGAGATGTTCGAGGCCGGCCGCGCCATGGGCAACGTCACCCCGCAGCAGGAGAGCTTCTTCTCCTCGGACGCGTTCATGAACCAGGGCGCGCCCTACATCGCCGCGGTGCTGGCCTACGCGATCGGCAACCAGACCATCGCCCAGCGGCTCTTCGCGGTGCGCGAGGACCTGATCAAGCCCACCTTCGTCACCGCGACCGTGGGCTACGGCGCCACCGTGATCGGCGCGGGCATGGTCGGCGTCATGGCCCTCTACCTGGGCGTGCAGCCGCTCGACGGAGACGTGAACAACCTGCTCCCGCAGATGGCCGCCGAATACCTGCCGCTGCTCCTGCTGGGGCTGGCCTTCCTCATGATCATCGGCTCCCTGTCCTCCACCGCGGACTCCGACCTCGCGGCGCTGAGCTCGATCGTCATGGCCGACGTCTACGGCCAGTCCGTGGGTCGCGAGAAGGCGAACCCGAGGACGATGCTGCTGATCGGCCGCGCCACCATGGTCGTCGCGACGGGCGTCGCCCTGTACTTCGCGACGGCGAGGTTCAACATCCTCGACCTGCTCGTGTTCGTGGGCGCGCTGTGGGGCTGCCTCGTCTTCCCCGTCATCGCCTCCTTCTACTGGAAGAAGGTCACCAACCTCGCCTTCACCGTCTCGGTGCTCGCCGCGCTCGCGATGTTCCTGCCGGTGCGGTTCGAGTTCATCGCGCTCACCGGGGTCTGGGCCGTCCTCGTCGAGGCCCTGGCGATCGTGGGCGTGGGCGTGGTGCTGGGCATCATGGCCTTCGGTTTCTTCGGCCGTAAGGCGGCGGTCTGGGTGGGCGTGGTCGCGACCGTGGCGACCCTGCCGTTCGGTTTCGACTTCCTCCGCGACTACGCGGTGCTCTCCGGCTCCCTGGTCGCCTACGCGGTCTCGTTCCTCGTCTGCTGGGCGCTGTCGGTGCGCTCCAAGGCGGACTTCGACTTCGAGACCATCAAGCGGGTCACCGGGGACTTCGACGACGGTGGCCTCGACCCGCGAACGCAGGCCAACGAGAACACGGACGAGCCCGCGCCCACCACCACGAAGAACGAAGGGAACTGATCATGTCGGCGACCATTCTCACCGCCTACGTCCTCATCTGGCCGGTCCTCGTGGCCGGCGTCCTCGTGGCGATCGTCCGCGGGTTCGCCAAGGACGTGAAGGAGGCCCGCAAGGAGGGCCGTCCGCTCATCTGATCCCGTGCCCGGCCCCGACGGGGCGACGTACGCGGGATCGTCCGTCCCGGACCGGGACGGTCGGCCGGGGGCCGCTCGCGGTCACCCCCTCCCCCGGCTCCACCGCCCGTCACGATCGGCTTGTCGCCGAAGTCGACGACGAATACCCCGAGAAAGCGCGTGGTTCCCCGGAACATTCGCATAATCACCCTCGGTGATCGAAGTGGTCCGTTCTCCGCTTTCTCCGCACGGATTTCCGCCACGATCGAACGCCGGACGGCGCGCGAAATAGGAGCCGCCGTCCGGAACCGCGAACGTATCCGCCCGTGGATATTCGAGGAATTCACGCGCCCGCGTCTCATGGAGCGGACCGGATCCTCACTCTCCGGTGAAGACCGGATCGACACGGGCGAGGGAGGCGGCCACTCCGGCCTCGCTGTCCTCGGTCGCCAACAGGCGGGTCTGCTCGACGATCTCCCGTTCCAGGGCGGCGGGCAGCTCGGCGAGCAACCCGGCGCGCATGGTCGCCTTCATCGAACGCACCGCGAGCGGAGCGGAGGCGGCGATCCGATGGGCGTACTCCAGAGCCGCCTCGCGGACCGCGCCGTCCTCGACCAGGAGGTCGGCCAACCCGATGGCGTACGCCTCCTCGCCGGGGACCCGACGGGCGGTGTAGAGCATGTCGGCGGCCTTCTGGGCGCCCACGATCCGGGGCAGGGAGACGCTCAGCCCGAACCCCTGGTGCAGTCCGAGGCGGCCGAAGTTGGCGTGGAAGCGGGTTCCGGGAGAGGCCACACGGAAGTCCGCGGAGCAGGCCAGGCCGAGTCCCCCGCCCACGGCGGCGCCCTGGACGGCGGCGATCACCGGGACCGGAAGCGAGTACAGGCGCAGGCCCTGACCGTAGATGGCGCTGAGCGTGTGCACGGGGCTGTCGCCCACCCCGCCCGAGGCGAAGTCCACACCGGCGCAGAAATTCTTTCCCTCCGAGCACAGGACCAGGGCCCGGACGCCGTCGGCGACCAGCCTCTCGACGGTGTCGGCGAGCTCGGTGAGCACGTCGAGGGAGAAGTGGTTGTCGGGCGGACGGTGGACCTCCACGACGCCGACGTGATCGTCGACGTGGACGGACAGCTCCTCGCTCATGGGCGCCTTCCAGGGGTTCGGGCCGGAGACGGGGGGTGGACGGCCACGAGGGTATCGGGCCGCCCTCATCGGCCCGGCGGCGGTCCACGGATGACGCGCCCGGAGTGGGCGCGGTCCGTTCCCGCCGGGTGCCCCCTGGTTAACGTGACGCCATGAGCAACGAGATCGATCCGACCGTGCCGCCCAGCGGGAACGGCTGCCAGGAGTGCACGGAGCAGGGCGGCTGGTGGGTGCATCTGCGTCGCTGCGCCGCCTGTGGTCACGTGGGCTGTTGCGACAGTTCTCCCGGTCGGCACGGGACCATGCACTTCCGCAGGACCGGCCATCCGATCGTCCAGAGCTTCGAGCCCGGCGAGGAATGGTTCTACGACTTCCGCACCGAGGCGGTGGGCCGGGGACCGGAGCTGGCCCCGCCGACCTCCCACCCGGAGAGCCAGTCGGTACCGGGCCCGGCCGACCGGTTGCCGCCCGACTGGACGAACCGGGCCGGCGGTTGAGGGGGCGACCCGCCGTCCCCTTCGCTCGGCCCCGGCGGGGTGAACGGGCATAGTGGTGCCATGACGGACGCACAGCCCACCGTCGCCGACGCGGGCGACAGGTACACGATCACCGACGGCGGCGAGGTCGCCGGGTTCACCCGGTACGTGGACGCGGGGAACCGACGCATCTTCTTCCACACCGAGATCGAGGACCGTTTCGCCGGGCGCGGACTGGCCCGGACGCTCGTGGAGCGCGCTCTGGACCACACGCGGGGGCTGGGGATGCGGATCGTTCCGGTCTGCCCCTACGTGCACGGTTACGTGGATCGGCATCACGATTTCGACGACGCCCTGGAGCCGGTGACACCCGAGATCCTGGAGATCGTCCGGACCTCCCAGTACTGACCGCCGGCCCGGGGCCCGTCCCCGGGCCGCCCCTCGGCGGGCCGGGAGTGGATCACGGGCCGGGTCGTCCCTACCGTGGGGGTGACCCTCCCCTTCGATACCGGAGCGTGCCCGCATGACCACCGCCCACGACATCCCGGATCTGCTCTCCCCCGAGTTCCACGACGACCCCTACTCCGCCTACGCGCTCCTGCGCGAGCACGCCCCGCTGCTGTGGCACGAGCCCACCTCCGGTTACGTGCTGTCCCGTTACGCCGACGTCCGCCGTGTGTTCCAGGACCGGGAGGGGGCGTTCTCCACCGAGAACTACGCCTGGCAGTTGGAGCCGGTCCACGGGCGCACCATCCTCCAGCTCGACGGTCGTGAGCACGCGGTACGTCGGGCCCTGGTCGCGCCCGCCTTCCGGGGGCGGGACCTGAGCGAACGCTTCCTGCCGGTGATCGAACGCAACAGCCGTGAGCTCGTCGACGCCTTCCGCGACACCGGGCGCGTGGACCTGGTCTCCCAGTACGCGACACGGTTCCCCGTGAACGTCATCGTGGACATCCTGGGTCTGGACCGGGCCGACCACGACCGCTTCCACGAGTGGTACACCTCGATCATCGCCTTCCTCGGCAACCTGTCCCAGGACCCCGAGGTGACCGCCGCCGGGCTGCGCACCCACGACGAGCTGGCCGCGTACATGCTGCCGATCATCCGGGAGCGGCGGAACGACCCCGGCGACGACCTGCTCTCCCGGCTCTGCCTGGCCGAGGTCGACGGCACCCGGATGACCGACGAGGAGATCAAGGCGTTCTGTAGCCTCCTTCTGGCCGCCGGCGGGGAGACCACCGACAAGGCCCTGTCCTCCCTGTTCGCCAACCTGATCGCCCATCCCGAACAGCTGGCCGCCCTGCGCGAGGATCGTTCGCTGGTGCCCCGCGCCCTCGCCGAGTCCCTGCGCTACACCCCGCCGGTGCAGATGATCATGCGTCAGGCCACCCGGGACGTGGAGTTCGACGGTGGAACGGTGCCCCGGGGCGCCACCGTCACCTGTCTGATCGGGTCGGCCAACCGCGACCCCGAACGCTTCGCCGACCCCGACGCCTTCGACCTGTTCCGGGAGGAGCTGTCGGAGGCCACGTCCTTCTCGGCCGCGGCCGAGCACCTCTCCTTCGCCCTGGGGCGGCACTTCTGTGTGGGCGCCCTCCTGGCCGAGGCCGAGGTCCGGGTGGCCGTCGACGACCTGCTCGACGCCATGCCCGACCTGCGCCCGGCCGAGGGCGCGGCGCCGGTCGAGCGAGGGCTGTTCACCCGGGGGCTCGAGGCCCTGCCGTTGGAGTTCTCCCCGGTCCCCCGCGCTCGCCGCGCCGACTGACCGGATTCGACTCGCGCGGCCCGGCCCCGGACGGGCCGCGCGAGGGCTCCGGGCGGCTCAGCGGCCGGTCGGGGAGAAGAGCACGGGGAGTTCGTGGAGGCCGCGCATCCACACCGAGGGGCGCCGACGGAGCTCCTCCGAGGGCACCGCGAGACGCACGTCGGGCAGCCGGTCCAGGAGGGTCTCCACCGCGACGCGGGCGATCGTCTCCGCGATCATCGGCGCCGGGAAGGGGCAGCCGTGCTCGCCCGCGCCGAACGACATCTGGGCCCGGTTCGTGGTGTGGACGTGCGGCTCCCCGGTCTCCAGGCGCGGGTCGCAGTGGGCGGCGGCAGGCCCCAACACCAGCAGATCCCCCCGTTCGATCCTACGTCCTCCCAGTTCACAGGCTTGAACCGCCCAGCGGCCGATGATGTTCTGGGTGGGGGTGTCCTTCCACAGCACCTCGTTGAGCGCCTCGCCGACGCTGCCGCGTCCCCCTCGCAGGGTGAGCGAGAAGTCGCCGTCGAGCAGCATGAGGCGCAGGGTGTTGCCGATCCAGTCGCCGGTGGGCGCCTGGGCCGCCGTCAGGACCACGAGCAGGTCGACGACGGCCTCCTCGTCGGTGAGCTCGGCCTCGTGCGCCAGCAGGCGGGAGGGCACGTCGTTCCTCGGGTCGGCGCGCCGTTCCATGACCATCCGGACCATGCGTTCCCGGAGCCTGCGGTGGGCGCGGGGCGCCTCCGGCGTCACGTCCAGGGAGACCAGGACGTCCTGGACCAGGTCGGGCACCTCCTGTTCCGGGATCCCGTACAGGCGGGCGACCACCTCGGCCGGGATCCGGTGGGCGTACCGGTCGATCAGGTCGGCCCTCCCGTCCCCGGCGAACCGGTCGACGAGCATGTCCGAGACCTGACGGCACAGGGCGTTCAGGTCGGCCCGATGGACGGCGCCCAAGGCGTCGCCGACCGCGTCGATCCGCCTCCGGTGTTCGGCCCCTTCGGTGAACGTCACCGAGGGGGTCCACATCACGTACGGCATCAGCGGCCAGTCGTCGTCGACGCTCTCCCAGAGGTTCCACCGCCGACAGTCGCGGGCGAACCGTTCGGGGCTGCGGGTGACGTGGTGCAGTTCCCGGTAGCCGAGGACGAACCAGGCCGGGACGTCCCCGTCGAGGAGGACGGGCGCCACCGGACCGAACCTGCGGCGCATCTCCTCGTAGAGCGCCTCGGGTTCCCTCGCGATCTCGGGACCGTACAGGCGCATGGCGTGCTCGTGGTCGGGGGACGAACGCGCGGGCTCCGTCCCGGGGGATACGACCCCCGTGTCGTCGTTCACGTCGGTCCCTTCGGGGCGCGGCCCGTCGGTCGCTGTCCGGTCAGAGGCGTTGGAGGGCATGGAGCACCTGTTTCAGGGTCTCGGGGTCGTTCCGGGTCCCCTCTCCGTTGATCGGGGGCACGGGGTGGCGGGCGATCACCGCCCCACGATCGAGCAGGTCGCCCAGAAGGATCCGTACGACGCTCAGCGGGAGCCCGAGCCGGGCCGCCAGCTCCACCACCGCGACCGGCCGGGCGCACAGACGCAGGATGTCCACGTGTTCGGACTGCATGTCGGGCGAGGGGCCGGACTCGGCGACGACGAGGGACACCGGGTCGAGGGCGACGTCGACGCCGCGGCGCCCTCCGATGACCGTGTACAGCCGGTCGGGGCTCTCCACGCCGACGGGCCCGACCGTCACCACGGGGGCGCCGTCTCGTGGTCGCCGAGGGGGGACGGGTCCGATCCCGGGTGGAGCCGATCGGGGTGTTCCCAGACCTCCTCGGCCAGAGCCCGTCCCCGGGAGAGGCCGGTCCCGTTCCCCCAGGGCATCGAGGGGCGGATGTCCTCGTCCTGCGGCTCGATCCCGGGTCGGGCCCCGGCGGGCGCTCCGAGCCGGGCCCCTCCCCCGGACATCTCCCGGGCGACCTCGTGGGTCCGGGCTCCGACGTCCTCGCCCTCGAACGTCTCCTCGGCCGGCGCCGCTTCCGGTCGAGGGCCCACGTCGGTGAGGAGGGCGGGCGGGATCAGCATGACGACCCCGAGCCCGCCCCGTGCCGAGGGACGCAGGCTCACCTTGAGCCCGTACGCGGCGGCCAGGCGGCCGACCACGGCCAGCCCCGTCCGCGAGCCGGGCAGGGTGGACAGGTCCCGGGGCTCGGCGAGAAGGCTCTCGATGTGCCGGCGCTCCCGGTGGCGGATCCCCGGTCCGCTGTCCTCGACGGTGATGGAGACCCCGGTGTCCTCCTCCTGGGCGTAGACGTGCACGTCGGTGTCGTGGGCGGAGAAGCAGGCCGCGTTGTCCATGACCTCGGCCAGCGCCTGCATGACGCCCTCGGCGGCGTGCCCGACCACGGCCGTGGTCCCGGTGTGGTGGAGGCGGACACGGCGGTAGGCGGTGATCCGCCCCATGGCCCCGCGCAGGATGCTCTCCATCTCGATGGGCCGGGTCCAGCGTCGTCCCGAGCGGCCGCCGGCCAGGACGACGAGGCCGTCGGCCAGGCGTCCGGTGCGGGAGACGTTGTGGTCCACCTCCAACAGGTCGGTGAAAACGTCGGCGCGATCGCCGTAGCGTTCCTCCAACCCTCGGAGTTGGGCCAGCAGGGTGGTCAGGTGGGCCTGGAGCCGCGCCCCCGCGTCGGCGGCGGAGAGCATCGCCGTGTCGCGGCGGCGGTCGGCGGCCAGGAGTTCGCCGAGCACGCGGCGGCGCAGCCGTTCCACGACGGGGTCGACCCGGCGGAACTCCCGGCTCAGGGTCTCCTCCGCGAGGGGCCGGTCCTGCCGGATGCGGAGCAGCATGAGGGGGAGGTCGAGGTCGGCGAGCGAGGCGACCTGCTCCTCGATCCGCTCGGCCGTGTCCCGTTCCTCGGCGGAGCGGCGTTCGGCGCCGGCGATCCTCGTGGTGACGGCGTGGGAGAGGCGGTCGATGGCCGGGTGTGCGGGGCGGGCGTGCTCGCCCAGGACGTCGTGGACCGCCCTGCCCTCGCTCACCGCGTGGGAGAGGGCGGGAAGGAGGACGTCCACGACCCGGCCGGCCTCCTCCTCCAGTAGACGCGCCCCGGCGCCGACCCGGGCCGCGTGTTCCCGGGCGTTGCGGGCGATGGCGACCTGGTGGACGGCCACCGCCACGGCGACGCACAGCAGGAGCGCGGCGACCCCTCCGAAGAGGCCGACGGCCGGTCTGGCCGGATCGGGGCTCTCGCTCACCGTCCAGGACCAGGCCGGAACGATGACCGCGGAGGCGACCAGAAGTGCGACGAGTGCCTGTTGGCCGGGGCTCGGAAGGGGCCGTTTCCGGTCGGACAGGTGTGCTGTCATGGTGATTTTCCTGGCTGCGTGGGCGAGGTGGGAGAGAAAGGGCCGCATCGCCCGACCACACGGGCATGGGCGTCTCCACTGGAGCCCGGAAAGGGTCGATCGAGGCGGCCGGATTTCACGTTAGACCACCTCAGAGGGGAGTGGGAGCTTTCCCGGGAACACATCCGAAAGGCAGATCGGAGCATCCCTCTCCCCGGACGACAAAGCAGAGGAAAAGAGAGTGGCCCCCTTTGTTTGGTTTTCTCACAAAGGGGACCGATACGGTTTTAAGGGCCTTTTTCCTAGAGAACGCCCTTGGCCGCGGTGAGGATGACCAGGAGGGGCACCCGGCGGTCGGCGGGGACCACGTAGTGGCCGCGGCGGCGGGTGGTGAGCCATCCGGCGGAGGCCAGCAGGTTGACGTGGTGGTAGATCTGCCCGGTCGTACCGAACCCCTCGCGCTCCTTGAGTTCGGCCACGGTGGAGACCCCCGAACAGACGGCCTTGAGGATCGCGAGACGGACCGGGTGCCCGAGCGCGTCGAGGGTGCCGGACAGGGCGGACCAGTCCAACCCGTCGACCTGGTCGACGGTCAGACCGTACTGCCAGCCGAGGGGCCCGTCGTCCCCGTCGAGGCGGCCCGCGTAGACCACAGCTCCGACCCCGTCCGGGACGGTCTCCTCCAGCCCCTTCAGCACCCAGAGGTCCTCGGCCCTCGCCCCTTCCGCCTCCGATACGGGCGTGGAGGGGGCCGGGCCGCGTTCCAGCTCGGCGACCCGGCGTTCCAGATCGGCGAGGCGTTCCTGTGTCGATCGTTCGCTCACGCGGCCAGAATAGCCGATTATCCGAAATTACGTAGTAACGGACTGACCAGCTCGAAAATACAGAGAAAACATGACTTTGCCCGATCCGAAGCAACCGCTTCCGTGCCCCTTGCCCGACGTGCCCCATCATGAAGGAGCGGCGTTCGGCTCCGCTCGCCCGTGTCCATCCGAGGTTCCGTCCCCCGGCGACCGGTTCGGCCGGACGGGACGACCGGTAAGGAGCACACCCCATGCGCTCGTCCAACGGTTGGCAGTACTTCGTCTGCACTCTGCTCGTCGTCATCGGCGCCATCAACATCATCCAGGGGCTCACCGCGATGTTCACCCCGGCCTTCTTCCTGGCCGACGAGTCCCGACTGCTCATGTTGGAGTACGAGGGCTGGGGCCTCCTGCTCGGAGGCTGGGGCGTGGTCATGGTCGTCGCCGGTCTGGCGATCCTGTCCGGCAGCGCCTGGGCCCGGATCTTCGGTATCGTCCTGGCCTCCGTGAACGCCCTGGCCCAACTGGCCTTCCTGATCGCCATGCCGCTCTGGTCGGCCATCGTCATCGCCATCGACATAGTGGTCGTCTACGGGCTCACCGCCGGCTGGCCCTCGGCCACCCGCGACGAGGAGGCCCCCGAGACCCGGAACTCCGCGTACCGGGCGGGCTACCGGGCGGCCCACGAACGTCCCGCCTCGACCCCTCCCCCCACCCGCTCCCCGGAGCACGGCGACCAGCGTCGCAGGACCAACGGCTGAGCCGTCCCGTTCACCGCCCCGTCCCGCCGGTTCCGGGACGGGGCGGTCCGTGTTCGGCCCCCGCGAGGCTCGGCACGGCGGGGGCGGCCGCACTCGTCACCCGGCGAGAGAGCGCCTCACGCCCCTTCGCCGCGGACCGGCCCGACCGATACCGGACGAGAACACTCCCTACGCGGAAAAGGGCCTGTGGACGACCGGGGGGATCGTCTCCGGAGAACGTAGGGTCGAAGACATGATCTCCCCCCGTCCCGGCCTCTCGCCCTCCGTATCCGTGTCCGTGATGAGCCATCCCGACCGCGCCGAGGCCGCGCGGCGCCTGGCCGACTCCCTGCCAGAGCTCTCCCCCATCGTGATCCCCGACCCCGATCACCAGGGCCCGCCCTCGGCCCTCCGCGCCGCCGGGGCCGCCTGGGCCGCCGCCCCCGAGGGGGCCGGCCACCATCTGGTCCTCCAGGACGACGCCCGGCCGGCCGCCGGGTTCGCCACGACCCTGGAGCGGGTCCTGCGGGCCCACCCCGAGGCCGCCGTCTCGCTGTTCGTCGAGTGGGGTTCGCGCACCGCCGTCCTGGCCCGCTGGGCGGTGTACACCGGGGCCGGAGCGGTGCCGGTGGTCAACCCCTACGTGCCCACCGTCGCGTTGGCGCTGCCGGCGGAGCACGCGAGAGCGCTGGGCCGCTTCCTGGCCACGGCGGACGAGGACGAGGCGGACGACCGCGCGGTGCTGAGGTTCGTCCGTCGCTCCGGGCTCACCCCGCTGGTCGCGGTGCCCAACCCGGTCGAACACGACGACCGGCCCAGCCTGGTGGGCAACTCCGACCACGGGATACGGCGGTCGGCCTGCTTCACCCCATCGCCGGCGGCCGACCTCTCCCCCGCCGTCCTCGAACCGCCCCGGTTCCTGCCGTTCCTGCGCTGGAACATCGGCACCCCGGTCCTGATCGACCTGGACCACGACGTCCCGGAGGCGCATCGCCCCTTGGCCGAGGTCCTCGACGCGTGGGGTCTGCCCGAGGACGATCGGTCCGAGGCCCTGCGGAAGAGGGTCGAGGCGGGCACCCTCTCCGAGGTCGTCCCCGAACCGCACCTGACCGCTCTGTGGCACACGGTGGTGGCCGAAGGGGTGGTGCTCCGATCCCGATGGCCGGAGGTCGTCGACTCCCTGCGCTCTCGAGCCGACGGACCGACGGTGCGCGCGGCCCTGGCCTCCCTGGCCCCGGGGGCGCTCCGATGCCTCGTCGACGTCGAGGCCCTGGCCCGCCACGAGGCGGAGGTCGTCGACCTGGTCCTGGCCGGGCTGGAGTACGGGGCGGCCCACGGCCGGATCCCGAAGGGGTGGACATGACCCTCATCGCCCCGCCCATCTCCCTCTTCCGGAAGACGAGGTTCCCTTCATGATCGACCCGTCCACCCGATCCGCCGAGGCCACGTCGAGCGTCCGGATCTCCTGCGCCGTGATGAGCCACCCCGACCGTGCCGAGGCCGCGCGGCGCCTGGCCGACTCCCTCCCCGAACTCTCCCCCGCCGTGGTCACCGACCCCTCGCCCGAGGGCCCGCCCACCACTCTGCGCACCTCGCTCGCCGCCTGGGCCGCCGCCCCCGAGGGTGCCACCCACCATCTGGTCCTCCAGGACGACGCGGAGCCGTGTCCCGGCATGGTCGAGACCCTGACCCGGATGGTGACCGCCCACCCCGAGCGGGTCCTGAGCCTGTTCTGCGAATGGGGTTCGGGCACCGCCACCATGGCTCGCTGGGCGGCCCTGGGCGGATACGGGCTCGCCGAGTGCGCGGACCGCTACGTGCCCACGGTCGGGATCCTGATGCCCACGCCCCTGGCCCGACGGCTGGTGGCCTCGGTGTCCCCCGAGGGCCGAGAGGAGGAGCCCGACGACGAGGCGACGGCCCGCTTCCTGGAGGGGATCGGCCGTCCGGCCCTGGTCACCGTGCCCAACCTGATCGAGCACGATGGGGACCTCAGCCTCGTCGGCAACGCCCACCGGATGGGGGTGCGCCGTTCGGTCCTGCTGCGCGAGAAGGGGGATCCGGCGCCCTCGCCCCGGGTGCTGCGCGCCCCCGCGCGCGTCCCGTTCATGAGTTGGCGTCGGGCCCGCGCGTCGATCGTCCGTCGGGACATCGACAGAGGCGTGTACGACAGTCACGACGGTCTGGTCCGGGCCGAGGCCGAACGCTCGGGGACCTCGCGTCGGTCCGTGGTCGAGGCCCTGGACCTGTGGCTCGACACCGCCGAGGCGGGGCGTCGGCTGGAGGGGGCGCTGGGCTATGGGACGACGTACGAACTGTGGCTGACGGCGGCCGTGACGGCCCTGTGGGCCCCGATCCCCACCGCCGATCTGCGCTCGCCCACGCCGGCGGCGCGCAGAGCATTGCGCACTCTGGCCCCGGGCGGGCTGCGCACGGTGGTCCCCGAGGTACTGACCGACGCCGGGCTCCGCGCCGACCTGGACGTACTGGTGGGCGCCGCCCACGACTTCGGCGTCGCCCACCGTTAGGGAGTCCTGCCCGTGTCCGCCGGTGGTCCGGCGGACACGGGCGCGGATCAGCGCTTCTTGACGTGCAGCCGGCTGGTGACGGCCAGCCGGTTGTAGAGGTTGATCATCGCGATCGCCGACATCAGGGCGGCGAGCTCGGTGTCGTCGTAGTGCTCGGCCGCCTCGGCGTAGGTCTCGTCGGACACCCCGTGCTCGCCCATGCGGGTCATCTCGTCGGTGAGGGCGAGAGCGGCCCGCTCGGCCGGGGTGAAGATGTCGCCCGCCTCGTACCAGGTGGCCACCAGGAAGAGCCGCTGCTGACTCTCCCCCTCCTTGAGGGCGCGCTGGGTGTGCAGGTCCACGCAGAAGGAGCAGCCGTTCAGGACCGAGGAGCGGAGCTTGACCAGTTCGAGCAGCCGGATGTCCAGCTCCTCGGCGATGACCTGGTCGATCTCGTCCAGCTTCTTGTAGACCTGGGGGACCTTCTTCGCCCAGACCACGCGTTCGTTCGCCATGGGGCGCCTCCTCAACCGTCGGTCGTCCTGTCGAGGCCGATGCTACGGCCAGCCCCTCGCCCGAGGTCGGCAACCCCCCGAGGAGCCGCGTCGGCCCGGGTCAGTCCGGGTCGCGGGCGTCGTGGGCGAGCAGCGCCAGTTGGATCCGTCCGCTCAGGTCCAGTTTGGTGAGGGCACTGGACACGTGCGCCTTGACCGTCCCCATCGACATGTACAACCGCTCGGCGATCTCGGCGTTGGACAGTCCGGCCGTCACCGCCTCGGCCACCTCGCGTTCCCGTGCGCTGAGCAGCGCGAGCCGGGCTCGGGCCCGGGCCCTGCGGTCCGCTCCGGAGGAGCACTCCTCGGGGTCCTGACCGGCGACCCGGTCCATCAGGGCGCGCGCCACGCTCGGCGACAACACCGGCTCTCCCGAGGCGGCCCGTCGTACCGCCTCCACGATGCGTTCGGGGTCGGTGTGCTTGAGCAGATAGCCGGCGGCTCCGGCTCGCAGGGCCCGGGCCACGGTGGCGTCGGCGTCGAAGGTGGTGAGCACGATGACCTGGGGCCCGGGGGCGCTCCCCGACCGCAGTTCCTCGGTGGCGGCGATCCCGTCCATGACCGGCATGCGCACGTCCATGAGGACCACGTCGGGCCGGCATTCGGCGACCGCCTCGCGGACGCCCGCCCCGTCCTCGCTCTCCCCCGCGATCACGATGTCGCCGTCACCGGAGAGCATCATGCGCAGCCCGGATCGGACCAGGGGGTCGTCGTCCACGAGCAGGACTCTGATCAGGGGTCTGGTCACCTTCACGGCACCTTTCGATGGTCGTTCCTCCTGGAGGCGTCGGCCCCCTCCTCGGGCCAGGGGAGGACGACGGCCAGCCGGAAGCGGCCCTCCTCGGGCCCGTACTCCAGACTCCCGCCGTCCAAGCGGACGCGTTCGCTCAGCCCGGCCAGCCCTGCCCCGGTCCCCGGCACCTCGCGCCCCGCCCGGCCGACCGGCAGCGCGTTGACCACCACGATCTCCAGCGCCCGCCCGGGAGCCCCCGAGACCTCGACCGTGGTCCTCGCCCCGGGGGCGTGCTTACGGACGTTGGTCAGCCCCTCCTGGACCACCCGGTAGGCGGTGCGCTGCACCTGGTCGCGGGGTTCGGCGTCCTCGGGCAGGTCGAAGGAGGCGTGGACCCGCTCTCCCGCGTCGACCGCCTCCTCGACCAGCCGGGGCAGGTCGGTCAATCGCGGCTGAGGTGTGCCGCCCTCTTCTCCGGCGAGGTCGCCGGAGCGCAGCACGTCGAGGATGTCGCCGAGTTCGTCCAGGACGCGGTGGGCGTTGTCGCGGATCACCCGGACCGCGGCGCCCACCTCGGCGGGTGTGGGGGGTTCGCCCCGTCCGCTCTCGGCCCGTTCCGTGCGGTAGGCCAGGGCTCCGGCGTGCACGGACAGCAGGGACATGCGGTGGGCGACGACGTCGTGCATCTCGCGGGCGATCCGGCGGCGTTCCTCCACCCGGGCCAGGCCCAGGCGCTCCTCCCGTATCTCCCGCTCTCGTCGCACGTCCTCACGGAGCCGTTCGACGAGTCTTCGTTGGGAGCGGATGGCCGCGCCCCAGGCCACGCAGGCGTTGAGCATGATGACGATCGCGACCATCGTCACCCCGACGGCGCCGGGGGTGACCGGGACCAGCAGTGCCCAGGGCAGGGACAGCACCGTGGCGAGGGTGGCCGCGCCGATCGCCATGAGGGGCGGCCGGTGGATCGCCAGGGAGATCAGGCAGACGATCAGGGCGCCGATCACCGCCACCGAGAACGAGGAGACCAGGATGATCCCCGTGGCGACCGCCAGGGGGTGGGAACGCCGCCACCACAGGGCGACGCAGGCCGGCGGCAGACAGCTCAGGTCCGCCCACAGCACCCAGGTGGGCACCCGGTCGGTGGGGTGCAGGTCGTTCCCGTAGGCGGAGAAGGCCAGAAGTCCGCAGACCAGCACGAACACGGTGAGCAGGACGTCCACGGACAGGTCCCGACGGCTCCGTTCCACGCCCTCCCCCTCCGTCCCTCCGTATCGTCCGAGTCCCCAGGGTAGAACGGGTTCCTCTCCGGCGCCTCGACCGTCCGGCCGGCGTGGGCGCGCCGGTCGGAGGGGGAAGTGGTCGCCCGACCAACCCCGGATGTCCGTACGGCCGATGCGCCCTTCGAACACGGGCTCTCACGATGGGGACATGACAAGCGCTCACGGACCCGAAGAGAGCGTGCCGGCGTTGGAGCTGGACTCGCTGACCAAGACCTTCGACGAGACCCGGGCCGCCGACCGGGTGAGCCTCTCCGTGCCGAGGGGGTCGTGGACGGGGCTGGTCGGCCCCAACGGGGCGGGGAAGACCACCTCGCTGTCGATGGCGGTGGGTCTGCTGCGGCCCGACTCGGGCACCGCCCGGGTCCTGGGCGTGGACGTGTGGGCCGAACCAGTCGAGGCCAAACGTCGCCTGGGCGTCCTGCCCGACGGTCTCTCCCTGCCCGAGCGGTTGACCGGGGGCGAGCTCCTCGACTACTGGGGGCGGTTGCGCGGCCTGGATCGCGATCTCACGCGTGACCGGAGCGAGGAGATGCTCCGGATCCTGGAGCTGGATCGGGCCGAACGGAACGGGACCCTGATCGCCGAGTACTCGACGGGGATGCGCAAGAAGATCGGGCTGGCCACGGCCCTGCTGCACACGCCCGAGGTTCTGGTCCTGGACGAGCCCTACGAGGCGGTGGATCCGGTGTCGGCGCGCGTGCTGACCGCGATCCTGCGCCGCTACACCGACGGCGGCGGCACCGTGATCATCTCCAGTCACGTGATGGCCCTGGTCGAACGGATCACCGACCGGGTCGCGATCATCGCCGACGGTCGGGTGCTGGCGGACGGGCCGCTCGACCTGGTGCGCGGAGACGACCCCGCCTTGGAGGACACCTTCGTCCGGTTGGTCGGCGCTCGTGAGGTCGGGGAGGGGGATCTGGCGTGGTTGGGGTTCTGATCCGGCTCGAATCCACCCTGGGGCGGCACGGCGCCTCTGGGACGCGTGGCGGCACCCTGGCTCTGCTCGTGGGCGGGGCCGCTCTGACCTGGTACGTCACCGTGGTCGCCTCCTCCGCCGAGGTCAGGTCGCAACTGTTGATGCTGCTCGGCGCGGTGTGGGCGGGCGCCTGGATCCTGGGGCCGACCATCACCAACGGCGTCGGGGTGCTGCGCCCGCAGTACTTCACCCTGTTGCCGTTGGAGCGTTCGCAGGTGGGCACCGGTCTGTGGGCGACCGCGTTCGTGGGGGTCGGGCCGGCGCTGACCCTCGTGGCCATGGCGTCCACGGCCCGTCACGCCTGGCTCTTGGAGCCCGCCACCCTCTCCCTGGGGCTGCTGGGGATGCTGTTGTCGGTGGTGTTCATGGTGTCCCTCTCCCATCTGGTGTTCCGTGCGCTGGGGGCGGCGATGCACACGAGGGTGGGCATGGAGATCGCCTCGGTCCAGTGGGGGCTGATCGTCGCCGGCCTGTTCTTCGGCTGGGCGGCGATCGGGCCCGCCCTCTCGGCGGCCGGGGACCTCGCCGAGCGGGGGTTCCCGGCCCCGGTGGTCACGGTCCTGGCGGCCCTGCCCACCTCGTGGCCGATCGCGGCCGTGGACGCCGCCGCCTCCGGGGCCTGGGGCACCGCCTTCGGCCTGTTGGGGGCCTTCACCCTGCTGACCGCGGCGACCGTACTGGCCACCGTGCGTCTGTTGGCCCCACGCGTGAACGCCCGAGGTCGGGGAAGGCGTTCACGTCCTCTCGGGCATCGACGTTCGGCGAGGCGCCTCCCCCTCCTTCCGGACGGTCCGCTGGGCGCGGTCGTCGGCAAGGAACTACGGTCCTGGTGGCGGGATCCCTGGCGGGCCCTGGAGTTGCGGTCGGCCCTGTACGCGGGCCTGTTCATCGGCCTGTTCGGGCTGATGGCCGACCGTCCCTGGATCACGCTGTCCGCCGGGGTGTTCACGGCGCTGGTCATGGCGATGGGCGGCTCCAACATGTACGGTCACGACGGCAGCGCCCTGTGGCTGACCGTCGTGGGGCAGGGGCGGGACACGGTCCGTGCCGACGTGCGCGGTCGTCAGATCGCCATCGCCCTGCTCATCGTGCCCGGCACGCTCCTGCTGGGCCTGGTCTCCGTCCTCGTCTCCGGGGAGCCCGGCGCGTCGCCGTACGTGCTGGCCGGGCTGCTGGTGATCCTCGGGGTGGGCAACGGTCTGTCCGTCCTGCTGTCCGTGGTGGCGGCGACCCCCGGGGTGGAACCGCACCTGCGGGTGGACGCCAACGACACCGGGGACACCCGGGTCCAGGTGTGGACGTCGCTGATCGCGATCCCACTGCTGTCCTCCCCCACCATCGTGGTGGCCCTGCTGGCGGGGGGTTGGTGGGCGGTCCCGGTCGCCCTGGTCAACGGCTCGGTGGGGGCCTGGCTGTTGGGTCGGCTGGCCCACCGGCGGCTGGCCGCACGTCTGCCGGAGACCTTCGCCCGGATCCGTTACGGCGGTCGGGTGGCGGAACGGTCGCTGCCCCGGTCCGGTGGGGACCCGCTCGATCTGTTGGAACGGACCGCTCTGAGCACGAACGAGGACACCCGTCCGACCGGTTCGTGAGGTTCCGGGCGTTCCGGGCCGTGTGGACGGCGGCCCGGGGCCCGGTCATCCCCGGGAGGTCCGGACCGTCTCGAAGACGGGGGTCAGGCCGTCGAGGAAGGCGGTGAGCGCCAGTTCGAAGCTGTCCTCGTCGATCTCGGTGGCGACCTCCGCCAGCAGGTGGGCCTGGGAGAGGTTGGGGTACCGGTCACGGTAGACGCGCGCGTCGTCGTCGAAACCGCGCGCGAAGGAGCGGGTGGCGGCTCCGACCACCAGGTACTTGGTGGAGGCGCCGATCATGGTGGCGTAGCGCGGCGGCCATCCGGCTCCGACCAGACCTCCGTGCACGACGTCGGCCCGGCGGAGCGCCTCCTCCCTCCGCCCGGGCCCGGAGGCGATCACCGGCAGCAGGTTCGGGTGCTCGATCAGGGCCGCCCGGTAGGAGCGGGCCCAGGTGGCGAGTCCGGCCCGCCAGTCCCCGCCCTCGAAGCCCGAGACGTCGATGTCGGCGGTGACCTCGTCGGCGATGTCGCCGAGCAGCTCCTCCTTGGTCCGGTAGTGGCCGTAGAGGGAGGCGGCCCGCACGTCCAGCTCCTCGGCGAGCCTGCGCATGGAGAGCCGTTCCAGCCCGTCCCGGTCGAGGAGTTCCAGCGCGGCCCGCCGGATGACCGGTTTGCTCAGGATCGGCGTCTTGGGTCGGGCCACGGAAAGGGTCTCCTTCTGCGCTGGGCCATCACGGGGCCGGTCGGTCCGGCGTCCGCCGATCATCGCACGACGTCCTGCGGCCGTCTCGGAGCCGACGCCCCTCTCGAAGACGACCACCCTTGCGGTCATCGCCGACCACGTCGTACCTTCGTATAACCGAACACCGTTAGGTTAATGGGAGCGGCCGTGATCGATTTCTCCTTGAGCGAAGAACAACGGGCCATCCGGGACTGGGTACGGACCTTCGTACGACGCGAACTCATGCCGTTGGAGAACGAGGCCCTGCGCCGCGAACGTCAGGGGCACCCGCCAGGTCTGACCACCGAGGAACGCCACGGGCTGCGCTCCCTGGCCCGCTCCTCCGGTTTCTGGGGCGTGTCCACCCCGCAGGAGTACGGCGGCATGGGGCTGGACGCGGTCACCGAGGCCCTCATCGAGACCGAGCTCGGCCGCACCTTCCTGACCTTCAAGTTCGGCGGCGAGGCGGACAACATCCTCTACCACGCCGACGAGGAGCAGAGACGGCGCTACCTGCTGCCCACCATCGAGGGCGAACTCCGGTCCTGTTTCGCCATCACCGAGCCGGGCGCCGGCTCCGACGCCAAGGCCATCCGCACCCGCGCCGTCCGGGACGGCGACGCGTGGGTCCTCAACGGCGAGAAGACCTTCATCACCGGCGGGAACGAGGCCGATTTCGCCCTGGTGTTCGCGGTCACCGACCCCGAGAAGGGCGCCGACGGCGGCGTCACCTGCTTCCTCGTCGACCGCGACATGGGGTGGACCTCCGAGCCCATCGACACCATGGGCGAGCGTCGCCCCGCCTCCCTGGTCTTCCAGGACGTGCGGGTCCCGAACGCCAACGTCCTGGGCGAGGAGGGCCGCGGCTTCGCGCTGGCCATGCGGTGGATCGGCAAGGGACGCTACCTGCTGCCCGCCCGCGCCCTGGGCGGCTGCGAACGCCTGCTCGACATGGCGATCGAGTACTCCCGGACGCGCGAGACCTTCGGGGCGCCGATCGCCGACCGGCAGGCGATCCAGTGGATGATCGCCGACTCCCAGACCGAGATCGAGGCGCTGCGGCTGCTGGTGCTGCACGCCGCCTGGCTGGTCTCCCAGGGGCGGGACTCCCGGCACGCCCAGTCGATCGCCAAACTGTTCGGGGGCGTGAAGGCCAACGAGATCGTCGACCGGGTCCTCCAGATCCACGGCGGTATGGGCTACACCCGCGAACTGCCGATCGAACGCTTCTACCGCGACCTGCGGCTGTTGCGCATCTTCGAGGGCACCGACGAGATCCAGCGGCGCACCATCGCCCGCGACCTGCTCAAGGGCCACGTGAAGGTCGGCGCGGGCCTGACCTGACCGTACGCGCCCATCGTTCCCGCTACCGGGGGCGGTGGGCCGTGCCCGGCAGGGTGTGCAGCGAGAGAGGGGCCGGCGGGGGCAGCCTCGCCCCGGAGGTGTCGGCGCGGAACGCGTGGAGCAGGTAGGCGACCAGCCTCCGGGAGGCCGCCTCGTCGTCCGGAAGCGTCGCCACCAGACCGGCGTGCGCCAGCATGACCAGGACGAGGTCGGAGGGGTGGAAGTCGGACCGCAGGGCGCCCGAGGCCTGCGCACGGCGCATCAGACGCACGAGATCCCCTTCGGCGTGTGCCCGGACCCGCGCGTGTTCGTCCGCCCGCTCGGGGAAGGTCGCCATGAACGCGGCCGGAAACCCCCGTTCCTCCCGTTGAAGTTCGCAGAGCGTCTCGACCAGTCGGACGAACCCCTCCCAGGGGTCGGGGTCCGCCAGAGCGTCCACGAGCGCGTTCGCGCAGGTCCGCATCTGTCGCTCGAACGCGCTCCGGACCAGGTCGTCCCGGGTCGGAAAGTGGCGGTACAGCGTCGCCACGCCGACCCCGGCCCTCCGGGCCACCGTCGCCACCGGGGCGTCGATCCCCCGCTCGGCGAAGACCTCGCGCGCCGCGACGAGCACACGCTCCCTGTTGCGTCGGGCGTCGGCCCGCATGCCTCCGGTGTCCCCGATCCGAGAGGATCCCGCCATCACCGTCTCCCACTTCCGGTCCGTACGGACGATCGCGTCCACCGCAGAGCCTACGGTCGGCCCCGGATCCCCGTCACGAAGGTGGAGTCATGGACGATCGGATGATGAGGTCGGTCCTCTTCGACCGCTACGGCCCTCCCGAGGTGCTCTACACGGCCCGGGTGCCGCGTCCCGAGCCGGGGCCGGGAGAGGTGTTGGTGCGTGTGCGCGCGTTCAGCGTCAACGGTGGTGAGACGGCGGCCCGGGCCGGGCGGGTCCGGATCCTGACCGGTCGGCGCTTCCCTCAGCGGACGGGGCTGGACTTCGCCGGTGAGGTCGCCGCCCTGGGCGTCGGCGTGACGGGGTTCGCGGTCGGTGAGCCCGTGTGGGGCGTGCTGGGCCGTACCTCCGGGTTCGGTAGCGCGGCCGAGTACGTGGTCGCCTCCCCCGAGCGGCTGGGCCGGATCCCCGACGGGACGGACCCGGTGGCGGCGGCCGCGCTGCCGGTCGCCACCACGGCGGTCACCGCGCTGCGGGACAAGGCCGGGCTGCGGCAGGGGGAACGGCTCCTCGTCCGAGGCGCGGCGGGCGGTGTGGGCAACGCCGCCGTCCAACTCGGACGGGCCTACGGCGCGAAGGTCACCGCGCTGGCCCGGGACGCCAACCTCGACTTCGTCCGCGACCTCGGAGCGCACGAGGCCTTCGACCACCGATCGACCCCGCTCGAGGCCCTGAGCCGTTTCGACGTGGTCATGGACACCGTCGGGACCGGGCTTTCGGCCTTACGGCGTCTTCTGAACCCGGGTGGTCGCATGGTCGCCATCGCCTTCGACCTGTCCCGTCCGGTCGGGTCGCTCGGAGGTATCGCGCTCAGCGCGGTCCACGGGCGCGGCCGGGTGCGTTTCTTCAGCGGCGACCCCCGTCGAAAGGACTTCGACGATCTGGCCCGCCACGTGGTCGAGGGGTCGCTGCTCCCGGCGGTGGACACGGTCTTCTCCCTGGAGGAGACGGCCGAGGCGCATCGGGCCCTGGAGGCCGGTGGGGTGCGGGGGAAGTACGTGGTCAAGGTCGGCTGAGAGAGGTCGCCCGCAAGAACACGGGGGCGTCGAGGAAGGGCTGTGCGCACCGTTCCTCGGCACCCCCGATGTGGAGGCGTGGCCTAGGCCACGTCCACCAGGTCCACGACGAAGACGAGGGTCTCGCCGCCCTTGATGACGCCGCCGGCGCCGCGGTCGCCGTAGGCCAGGTGCGGCGGGATGATGAGCTCGCGACGGCCACCGACGCGCATGCCCATGACACCCTGGTCCCAGCCGGGGATGACCTGCCTGGCACCGAGCTGGAAGCGCAGGGGCTCGCCGCGGTTCCAGCTCGCGTCGAACTCCTCACCGGTGGAGAAGGCGACGCCGACGTACTGGACGCTGACCTTGCTGCCGTGACCGGCCTGGTCGCCCTCACCGACCTTGATGTCCCTGATCTTCAGCTCGGTGGGCGGGGGGCCGTCGAGGAAGTCGATCTCGGGGCGTTCGAGCGCCATGGTGGGTCCTCTCTGATTCATGTGAACGTCGAGGGCCAAGGTTATCGGTGATGTCCGAGTGCTCCCGAAGCTCCGACCGGCCGGGACGAGCACCGATGGGCGACCGCGCTTCTCAGTCGGAGCCGACGGTCGCCGCGATCACGTGACCGTGTCCCTCCACCTTGATGGGACCGCTGTCGGCCTGCACGAACACCGATTCACCGCGCCGTAGGAGCATGCCCTCGCCGACCTCGGCGACCAGTTCGACGTCGCCGTGCAGGGCCAGCACCACGGTGGGCCCGTTCCCGGGCAGGTAGGCGGTGATCCGTCCGGGGCCGATCTCGTGGAGGGCGAACTCGGGGGCGGCCGGGCGGAACTCGCGGCGTCCGTCGAGGAGGTCGGGGCGGGCGTAGGGGATGGGCAGGACGGAGAAGTCGACGACGTCGAGCAGTTCGGGGGCGTCGACGTGCTTGCCGGTGAGCCCGGCCCGGAGCACGTTGTCGGAGCTGGCCATCACCTCGATGGCGGTGCCCTGGAGGTAGGCGTGCAGGTTGCCGGCGGGCAGGAAGAGGGCCTGCCCCGGCCAGAGAGTGATGCGGTTGAGCAGCAGGGCGGCGACCGCGCCGGGGTCGGCCGGGTAGCGGTCGGCCAGGTCGGTGATGATTCCGGCGTGGGCGCAGAGCCGTCCCCGCTCGGCCCACTCGGTGACGAAGGCGTCGATCAGTCGGGGGCGGTCGGCCTCGGGGAGACTGAGCAGGCGGGTCAGCGCGGCGCGCAGCGCGATCCGGGTATCGGGGTTCGACAGATCGTCGCGCAGCAGGGCCGCGAGTTCGGAGTCGAGTCCGACCAGGTCGGCGAGGGCGGCGGAGGGCTCGCGGAAACCGCACAGGGCGTCGAAGGGTTCCAACGCCAGCAGCAGCTCGGGCTTGTGGTGGGGGTCCCGGTAGTTGCGGTGGGGGGCGTCCACCGGGATGCCGGCGCGTTCCTCGGCCTCGTAGCCGGAACGGGCGCGGGCGGCGTCGGGGTGCACCTGGAGGGAGAGGGGCGCCTCCGCGGCCAGGTACTTGAGCAGGTAGGGCAGGCGGGCGCCGAAGCGGGCGGTGGTCTCGGGTCCGAGGACGCGGTGCGGGTCGTCGGCGATCAGGGTGGGGAGGGGTCTGGAGCCGTCCTCGCAGTGCACGGTGCTGGGGGCGCCGTGGTGGGCCCCCAGCCAGAGTTCGGCCTGGGGTCCGCCGTCGGGCTCGACCCCCAACAGGTGTGGGATGGCGGCGCGCGCTCCCCAGGCGTACGGTCGTACCTGGTTGGTGAGCCTGTGCATCCGCTCCCCGCTTTCCAGTCTGTGTTCTCTCACCCCGTGGACACCCTGGTGAGGTGGGAACAGTCTGGCGAAGAGACGTTCTCGGGTCGACACGGCACGCCCCACTCCTCGAGGTAGTGCACGCCTCACCTCAGCCGGCGTGCGGGCCCGAGGTCGGTCCGGGAACCGGCCTCGGCCACGAAGTTACTGGGAAGTAAATCATGATCCGAGACACGTGAACAGCACCACACGATCACCTTCCGACGACACCGGCCGCCCCCGGGCCACCGGCTCTCGGCCGGCCGACGGGGACTGACATTATGCCCGTCCGAGTCCCGTTCCATCCCCTGACGAAGGAGAACCGATGCGCCTGCGCCGCGGCGGCCCCGAGGACGCCCCCACCCTGCTGGCCTTGTTCGACGAGGCGGTCGCCTGGCTGACGGCGCGCGGTTCGGCCTCGCAGTGGGGCACCGAACCCTGGTCCGGGATCCCGGAGCGAGTGGCGTTGGTGGAACGGATCGCCGGCGAGGAACTGTGGCTCGCCGAGATCGACGGAACCGTCGCCGGGGCCCTGGCCGTCGCCGAGACGCCCATCTCCTACGCCCCTCCGGTGGACGAACGGGAGCTCTACGTCCACCTGCTCCTGGTCTCGCGGGGCCACGGCGGACGGAACGTGGGCGGCCGGCTGCTGGACCACGCCCGCGGCCTGGCCCGGGAACGGGGGATCTCCCTGGTCAGGGTCGACTGTTGGGCCGGCGGGGACGGGGAGCTGGTCCGCTACTACGAGGGACAGGGGTTCACCCCCTCCCAGCGCGTGCGGGTACGTGACACCGAGGCGCAGGTCTTCGAGGAGCGGGTCCTCCCCCGCCCCGCCCACGGGGGCTAGCGCGCGCGACGCACCTTGTCGGACTCCTCGACGAGCCGGTCGATCATCTGCCCGGTGAGCTCCGGGTCCGGCGGGGCCAGTCCGGCGATCGCCGCCATGTACAGGCCGTCGCCCGCGCGCAGGATGATCTCGGCGAGGACGGGGTCGGTGAGCTCCTCGTGCAGCAGTTCGCGCCAGTGCTCGAACAGGTACTGCACGTGCCGGACCGCCTCCTCCTCCAGCTCCTCGTGGCTGCGCAGGGCCGCGATGAGCGCCCAGTACAGCTCCTTCTCCTCCGGGCTCTGCGGCAGCGAGGTGCGCAGGAAGACCCGGACCAGGCCCTCCTCGCTCTCGCGCGCCTGTCTGAACTCCTCCTCCGCGAGTTCTCGCAGTCGCTCGATCAGCCCGTTCACCATGGCCGCCTTGGACGGGAAGTGGTAGAGCAGCCCGCCCTTGGACACCTCCGCCTCCCTCGCCACGGCCTCCAGGGTCACCGCGGAATAACCGCCCCGGATCAGGGTGTCCTGTAGAGCGTCGAGGATGCGGTCGCGTGTGTTCGAAGTACTCACGATTGACACTGTACCGTCCGGACGGTACTGTACCGTCTGGACGGTCGAAGAGTCCCGAAGTGTGTCTCGAGCCCACCCGGTCGACCAGGCTTCCCGTCCGCCCGGACGATCTCCGCACTCCGCCGGGCCACCTCCGCGAGCTCGACCGAGCCGCGATCCACCCCGCGATCGATGACGAGGGAATGATGAGTACCGCCGAGGCCGGAAACGGCTCCACCCGCGCACACGCGAGCGACGGGAGGCCGCCCGCGCTCGCGGGGCCGCGCGAGTGGGCCGCACTCGCCGTCCTGGTCCTGCCCGTGCTGTTGATCTCGGTCGACATGACCGTGCTCGGCTTCGCCGTGCCCGCGCTCAGTGAGGCCCTGAGCCCCACCGCCGGTCAGCTTCTGTGGATCATCGACATCTACGGCTTCATCCTGGCCGGGCTGCTGATCACCATGGGCTCGCTCGGCGACCGGATCGGCCGACGACGACTCCTCATGATCGGTTCCGCCGCCTTCGGCGTGGCGTCGCTGATCGCGGCCTTCTCGCCCAACGCCGAGGTGCTGATCCTGGCCCGCGCCCTGCTGGGCGTCGCGGGCGCCTCGCTCATGCCCTCGACCCTGTCGCTGCTGCGGAACATCTTCCTGGACCCCCGACAGCGCCTGCTGGCCATCGCGATCTGGGCCTCCGGTTTCTCCGGAGGCGCGGCGCTCGGCCCCATCCTGGGCGGTTGGCTGCTCGAGCACTTCTTCTGGGGTTCGGTCTTCTTGATCAACCTGCCCGTGATGGTGTTGATCCTGATCCTGGTGCCCCTGCTGGTGCGCGAGTCGCGTAACCCCGACTCCGGTCGGATCGACCTGGTGAGCGTCCTGCTGTCCCTGGGCGCCATGCTGCCCGCCGTGTACGGCATCAAGAAGCTGGCCACCGGCGGTGTGGACGTGCTGCCGTTCGTCTCGCTCGTGTTCGGCCTGACCCTGGGCTACCTGTTCGTCCGCCGGCAGAAGAAGCTCGACGACCCGCTCATCGACGTCCACCTGTTCCGCAACCGTGTGTTCAGCGTGGCCGTGGTCACCAACCTGATGATCGTGTTCTCGATGGTGGGGTCGCTGTTCTTCCTCACCCAGTACCTGCAACTGGTGCTGAACGTCTCGCCGATGCGCGCCGGCATGGTGCTGGTCCCCGGCCTGGTGCTGTCCGTCGTGGCCGGCCTGGTCGCCGCCCGCGTGGCCCGGTACCTGAGCCTGGCCACCGTGATCGGGGTGTCCCTGCTGGTCACCGCGGGCGGGTTCGCCACCTTGATCTTCACCCCGGCCGACGACGTCACCCGGGGTGTGACCCTGGTCGTGATCGCCTTCGCCCTCATCGCCTTGGGCACCGGTTTCGCCGAGACGCTGACCAACGGCGCCATCATGTCGGCGGCCCCGCCCAAGCGGGCGGGCGCGGCCTCGGCGATCTCCGAGACCGCCTACGAGATGGGCGGTGCTCTGGGCGTGGCCATCCTGGGCAGCGCGTTGACCGCGTTCTATCGGGCGCACCTGACCGAGGTGGACGGGGTGCCGACCGCCGCCACCGACGCCGCCCGGGAGACCCTGGGCGGTGCCTCCAACGCCGCCGAGCAGGTGGGCGGCGCGGCCGGCGCCACCCTGCTGGACAACGCCCAACTGGCGTTCACCAACGGCATGCACATGACCTCGACCATCGCCGTGGTGATCGTGCTGGCCGCCGCGGTCCAGGCCTGGTTCCTGCTGCGCGGGCAGGGCAACCCGGCGGTGGAGGGGCAGGCCACCGACGAGGAGCGACGCGAGAAGCCCGAGGCGGAGACCGTCGTCGAGGAGGAGCGTCCGGAGACCGTCCTGGCCGCCGCCGATGCCACGAACGACGGCGCGGACGACACCGTCAGGTAGTCGCGCCGCCCACGCACCGCACGGCCCCCGGAGAAGCCTTTCTCCGGGGGCCGACGTATGTCCGAACCTAGGCCCCGTAGGGCGGCCGGGGCAGTCGCAGCAGCTCCACGTCCTCGCCCGGCCCCTCCGGCGGAACGACCGCGTAGGCCTCCGCCAGGGCGGCGCCCCACAGGCTCGCGGGACGGTCGTGACCCACCGGCACGGCCCCCTCCGGCCCGAGGCGCACCGCGACCAGCGAGGTCCGGCCCGGTCTCCCCCGCACCTCGCCGACCAACGGCGTCCGGCCCGCTCCGGCGGTCGGTTCCGTACGGCCGAGCATCCCGGCCAGCAACGGCACCAGAAGAGTCAACGAGGCCACCAGCGCCGCGTTCGGGTTGCCCGGCAGCCCCACGAACACCGTGTCGTCCGAGTGCGCCAACAACTGCGGATGTCCGGGGCGACAGTCCACCCCGTCGACCACCACCTCGGCGCCCGCCTCCCGCAGGACCGTGCGCAGATGATCGGCCGGCCCCTTCGATGAGGATCCGCACACCACCACCACGTCGGCCTCGGCGTCGGCCAAGGCCGCGCCCAGCTCTTCGCGCCCGTCGCCCAGGTGGCGCGTCCGCATGGTGCTCCCGCCGGCCCAGGCCACCACCCCGTCCAGCATCGGGCCGATCGCGTCCCGGACCACCCCCGCCCCGGGCAGCCCCTCGACGGCGATCTCGTCCCCGGTGACCAGCACCTCGACCCGGGGCATTCGCACTCGCAACAGGTCGTGTCCGAGCGCCGCCGCCAACCCCAGGACCGCCGGGGTCACCTCCGTCCCCGCCGGCAGTACCGACTCCCCCGGGGCGATCTCCTCACCGCTCCAGCGCACGTGACGGCCCCGCTCCACCTCACCGTGGATCCGGTCCTTCACGACCGTGGCCGCCTCGTAGGGCAGGACGGCCTCGGTCCCCTTGGGCACCAGCGCCCCCGTGGCGATCTCCACCGCCTCGCCCTCGGCCAGGCAGACCTCCGAGGCCGGAACACCCGCCAACCGGACCCCCACCGGACGCCAGGGGCCCATGCCGCGGACCGCGTAGCCGTCCATCGCCGAGGCGTCGAAGGAGGGCGATCCCACCAGTGCCCTCAGATCGTCCGCCAGCCGTCCGCCCAGCGCCGAGGCCGACGGAAGCACCCCGATCGGACACCCCCACCGCTCCCCCAGCCCTCGGGCCAGCTCACGCGCCCGATCCCAGGGGGTGGAACCCCGATGGCCACCGCACTCCGCCACGACCATGCCCTTTCTTCGCCGCCAGGGTGCGTCCCCGACCGATTCGACGCGCCCGAGGCGGACGCTACCGGGCGCGCGGGGCACCGTCGTCGACCGCCGCACCCGCCCCTCGAACTCCGATTTGCCGTCTGTCGAATCTCCGCTAAAGTCTTTACCAGCAGCAAGGCGCGGCCCACGGAAACGGGGGCGGCCCGGCAGCAAGCGGACGTGGCTCAGCTGGTAGAGCATCACCTTGCCAAGGTGAGGGTCGCGGGTTCGAATCCCGTCGTCCGCTCGGAGGAGACATACGGGTGAGCGATCACCCGGCGTGTACTCGGTGGAGTGGCCGAGAGGCGAGGCAGCGGCCTGCAAAGCCGTCTACACGGGTTCGAATCCCGTCTCCACCTCGAGCAGTATCCGGGGCGATTAGCTCAGTTGGCTAGAGCACTACCTCGACACGGTAGGGGTCACAGGTTCGAGTCCTGTATCGCCCACCCCGGGCTAAGGCCGGAATCCACAAGGATTCCGGCCTTAGTCGTTTTCCACCCCCGTGACACACGCCCCCATAACGCGCCGGCCCCGGACGGAGCACCGGCGCCCTCCATGACCGGGGCGGCGCCAGCACGCTCGCGCACCCCAGGGGGCACCGCCACCCCCCGGCCCCCACCTCCCAAAGACCCGCCCTCAGGCCTGGGGGATCAAAGCAGCCAGGCGCCGCGCGGCCTCCGCCACCGCCACGCCGACCGTCTCGGGGTCCTTCAGTTCCAGGACCGAGACCCCCACCGCGGCCACGGGCTTGCCCTGCCGCCCTACGACGGGGGCGGAGACGCCGCTCACCGCGTGGGTGACCTCGCCGTGGGTGATGGCGTAGCCGCGGCTTCGGGCCTGGGTCACCTCTTCTCGTTCCTGTTCGCGCGGCGGCATCGCCGAGAGGAGGGCGAGTCCCGCCGAGCCCTGGTCCATCGGGTCGACTCGGCCGGCTCGGAAGGCGATGTGCGCGTGCGCGCCGCGCGGTTCGACCACCATGAGCGCCCTGGCCTCCGCCTCCCCTTCGGGGACGACGAGGTGCGCGGTGGCGCCCTGGGTCTCCGCCAGTTCCATGAGGACGGGTCCGGCGACGGTGCGCAGGTCGACCTCGACGGCTTCGGCCAGGGACACCAGGCCGGGCCCGAGGGTGACGCGTTTGGAGGGGTCACGGGTGCACAGACGGTGCTCTTCCAGGGTGCGGATCAGCCGGTGGGCGACCGTCCGGTGCACCCCGACCCCTTCGGCGACCTCGGAGACCGTCAGCCCGTGTGGGTTGCGCGCGAGCAGCTCCAGCACCTCGATGCCGTTGTGGAGCGTCTTCGACGTCTTGGTGTCGGGTCGGTCTCCCTGTGCAGGTGGCACGCGTTTCCTTTCGATGGCGGACACACGCCACCCCCTTGACGGGAGTGACGTGTGACACGTACGTTAACTTTTAATCGCACGGCGCGTGCGATTATAGCACACCGGAGATGTATGGACACCCCGACGGCCTCCCAGATCCACCAGTTCTACGCGCGGCAGTCCCACCTCATCGACTCCGGTCGCGCGCGGGAGTGGGCCGACACCTTCACCCCGGACGGCGAGTTCCACTCACCGACCTATCCCGAACCCGTGGTCGGGTCCGCGGCCCTGGCCGACTTCGCGGCCGGGTTCCACCGCAGGGCCGCCGAACAGGGCGAGGTCCACCGGCACGTGGTCACCAACGTCTGGGTGCGCTCCGACGAGGAGGCGCCCTTCGACGGCGTCGTCGTCGAGGCCTACCTCCAGGTCTTGGCGACAGCGGTCGGCGGATCGACCCGCGTCCTGCGCATGACCACCCTGACCGACCACCTGGTGGTCTCGGAGGGCCGGTGGTCGGTCGCCAGGCGCGAGGTGCGCCGCGACGACTCCCCCCGCTGAGACTCGCCCCCACCACGAGACCCCACTCCCCTCATCCTGAAAGGAACCCCCGATGACCCAGCACGAGGGCACCGGCCCCGCACGCGTCGACGACCGGCCGGTGACCGCGCTGTACCCCGAACTGCTCGGCACCACCGCGGTGGTCACCGGAGCAGCGCGGGGTATGGGCCGCGCCTTCACCCGCGCCCTCGCCCTGCGGGGCGTCAACGTCGTGGCGGCGGACATCGACGACGCGGCCATGAAGGCGACCGCTGAGGAGATCAACCGGAACGCGGCGGCGGAGGCGCTCGTGTCGACCCCCGGCAGGGTCCTGGCCCGCCGCGTCGACGTGACCGTCGCCGAGCAGCACGACGAGCTGGCCCGCGTCGCCCTCTCCGAGTTCGGTTCCCTCGATTCCTGGGTGAACAACGCCGGGATCTTCCCGTACGCCCCGGTCGGGGAGATCGACACCGACCAGATGAGCGCCGTGCTCGACGTCAACGTGCAGGGCGTCCTGCACGGAGCCCAGGCCGCCGCCCGCCACATGCGCCCGGGCGCGGCCATCGTGAACATGTCCTCGATCTCCGCGGTCCGGGTGCGCAAGGGGCGCGCGGCCTACTGCGCGTCCAAGGCCGCGGTGGCCCACCTGTCGGAATCGTTGGCGGTCGAGCTCGGGGACCGGGGCATACGGGTCAACTCCATCGCTCCCGGCTTCATCGACACCGAGATGACCCGCTGGCTCCAGGACGACCCCGAAGCCCTCGCGGCCGCCATGGACCGGGTGCCGCTGCACCGGGTGGGCTCGCCCGAGGAGGTCGTGGGGGTGCTGCTCTTCCTGCTCTCCGACAGCAGCAGATACGTGACCGGCCACAGCATCGCCGTGGACGGGGGGTCGCGCCATGTCTGAGGCCCACGAGCACGACGTGATCGTGATCGGTGGCGGCGGTGCCGGGTTGGCGGCTGCGGCGAGCGCCGCCGAACGGGGGGCCAGGGTCCTGCTGTTCGAGTCCGAGACCGAACTCGGCGGATCGACGCAACTGTCGGCCGGCCTGTTCACCGCGGCGGGCACCAGCGTGCAGGCGGCGCTCGGCGTCGAGGACTCCCCCGAACGCTTCTACCAGCACTACATGGACCTCAACCAGTGGATGCTGGAGCCCGGGCTGATCGAGACGTTCTGTCGGCGGAGCGGTCCGGCGCTCGAATGGCTCATCGGGCTCGGCGTCGAGTTCCCCGCCGTGCTCTCCACCAACGCCCACACGCCCGGTCTGACCCGGGCCGGGGTGGAGGACGTCTGGCGGGGCCACGTGCCCAAGGACCAGGGGTACGGGCTGGTGAGCGTCCTGGCCGCCGCCTGCCGGGAGCGACGTGTGGAGGTCGTCCTGAACACGCGGGTCGAGGACCTGTTGTTCGAGGACGGACGTGTGGTCGGCGCGGTCGCGGACGGCGTCGAGGTGCGCGCGGCGGCGGTCGTGGTGACCACGGGCGGCTTCTCCCACGACCCCGCCCTGTTGGAGGAGCACTATCCGGACGCGCTGAGGTCCGGTGCGGACGGCTTCGTCGTCGCCGCCGAGGGCAGCCGGGGCGACCACCTGCGCTTCGCCGACCGGGTGGGGGCGTCGGTGACCGGGTCGGGATGGGGTCTGATCCTGCCCACCGCCTACTTCCAGCGCCGGCACCACTGGCAGTCGGGGTTCCCGCCGCTGTCGCGGATCCACGTGGACGAACGGGGACTGCGCTTCATGGACGAGGACGCCTCCTACGCGGTCTCGACCGGCATCATCGACGCGCGGGGCGGCCGGGTCTGGTGCGTCTTCGACGAGCGGGCGAGGAGGTCCCTGCCCGCCGGCTACTCCGACTGGACCCCCGACCGGATCACCGAGGAGGCCGAGGCGGGTCGCACGCTCCGCGCCGACACGCTGGAGGAACTCGCCGGCATGATGGGCGTCCCGGAACGGGCCCTGGTCACCACGGTGCGGGACTGGAACGAACAGCTGCCGCACGGCCGGGATCCGCTCTTCCTGCGGCACCGCACCCTGGAGGCCAAGGGGCTGACCTCACCGCCCGATCCCATCGGTCCCGGGCCGTACTACGCCGCCCGGTACCTGCCGACCGAACTGGTCTGCACCCACGCCGGGCTGGCCGTGGACGGCCGCGCCGCCGTCCGCGACCGCGCCGGCCGGCCCATCGACGGCCTCTTCGCCGCTGGTGAGGCCGGTGCCGGGGTGCTCGGTCCCCGCTACGTCGGCGGCGGCAACGCCGTCTCCAACGCCGTCACCATGGGTCGCGTCGCGGGCCTCGAGGCGGCCGCCGGGCTCTGACCCGGAATCCCCCGATTCATCAGGGCCGCGGTGTCCGATCCCGGCCCGACCTGCCCACTAGGAGGCAGCATGTCACTGGACCCCCAGCCGTCCCGGACCCCGGAGCGGACCTCGGATCACGGCGACTTCCGCTCACGTCTGAAGGTCATCCGCGCCGCGGTGCTCGGCACGATCGTGGAGTACTACGACTTCGGCATCTACGGTTACATGGCGACGTTCGTCGCGGCCCTGTTCTTCGTATCGGACGATCCGACCGCGGCGATGCTGGGCACCTTCGCCGCCTTCGCCGTCGCCTTCTTCATGCGGGTGCCCGGCGGGATCTTCTTCGGCCACATCGGTGACAAGTACGGACGCAAGCAGGCGCTGTCGTGGACCATCCTGCTCATGGTGCTGGCCACGGCGCTGATCGGGGTACTGCCGAACTACTACACCCTGGGCATGTGGGCGACGAGCATGCTCGTCTTCTGCCGCTGTCTCCAGGGGTTCGCGGCCGGCGGCGAACTGGGCGGGGCCAACGCCTTCGTCGCGGAGTCCGCCCCGGCGCGTTGGCGCGCCACCCAGACCTCGCTGGTCAACTCCGGCACCTACCTCGGTTCGCTCTTCGCGGCCCTGGTCGCGCTGACCGCCACCAGCGTCTTCACCGATCAGCAGATCCTCGACTGGGCGTGGCGGATCCCGTTCCTGCTGAGCCTGCCGATCGGTGTCATCGGCCTGTACATCCGCAGCCACCTCGACGACACCCCGCAGTTCAAGGAGCTCAGCGCCCAGGGTGAGACCAAGAAGGTCCCCGTGCGCGACCTCCTGGTCACCAACTGGCGATCGGTCGTGAAGATCGTCTGCCTCGGCGCCGTGATCACGGGCGGGTACTACATCGCCTCGGTGTACGCGGCCACCTACCTTCAGACCACGGCGGGGCACTCCTCGCAGGTGGCCTTCGCCTCGACCTCGGTGGCCATGGTGCTCGGGGCGTTGACCCTGCCGCTGTCCGGTTATCTGGCGGACACCGTCGGCCGGAAGAAGGTCCTGTTCATCGGGAGCGCCGGAGCCGCGCTCCTCGGCGTGCCGATGTTCATGATGATGGCGGCGGGGCCCGCCTGGGCGGCCTTCGTGGGCCAGTCCGTGCTCTTCGTCCTCGTGTCGGTGGTCAACGGCGCCTCGTTCGTCACCTACGCGGAGATGCTCAGCGCTTCGACCCGCTACAGCGGCATCGCCCTGGGCAACAACGTGACCAACACGCTTCTGGGCGGTACCGCCCCCTTCATCGCCACCTGGCTGATCAGCGTCACCGGGAACGATCTCGCCCCCGCCGGCTACTTCGTTCTCACCGCCCTGATCACCCTGGGGGCCGTCTTCTTCGTGACCGAGACGCGCGGCAGCGAACTGCGCATCGACTAAGGAGCGGTTCATGGACCACCACGGACTCAAGGGCCTCACCGTCGTCGTCACGGGCGCCGCCACCGGCATGGGCCGCGCCGAGGCCACGGAACTGGCCGCGCGGGGCGCCCACGTATGGATCGCCGATGTCGCCGAGGACCCCGGCCGCGAACTCGCGCGCACGCTCACGGATCGTGGGGGCCGTGCCGAGTTCTTCCGCCTCGACGTGACCGACCCCTCGGCGTGGGCGGACCTGCGCGACGCGCTCACCGAGGGCCCGGGCGTCGTCCACGGCCTGGTGAACAACGCGGGGGTGAGCCACCGTCACGGCATCGTCGACACCGCCGACGAGGACTGGCAGCGGGTGCTCGACATCAACCTGTCCGGAATCTTCTACGGCATGAAGTACCTCGCGCCCCTGCTCAAGGAGGCGGGCTCGGCCTCTGTGGTGAACGTGTCCTCCATCGCCGGGATGACCGGCTACTTCGCCGCCGGGTACGCGGCGAGCAAATGGGGGGTCCGCGGCATCAGCAAGACCGGAGCACTGGAGTTCGCGCGCTGGGGTGTTCGGGTCAACTCCCTGCATCCCGGCCTCGTGGACACGCCCCTGCTGTGGTCCGGCGCTCCGGAGTTCGTACACGAGAGCCTGCGCTCGGTGCCCGCCGGGCGGGTCGCAACACCCGAGGAGATCACCGACGCGGTGCTGTTCCTGTTGTCCGACGCCTCGCGCTACGTCACCGGAACGGAGCTGGTCGTGGACGGCGGGATGACCTCGTCCGGGCTCTACCACCGTCTGCTCTCGGGGCTCGGCGACCAGGAGGGGTGAGGGAACGGTCGAGGCCCGGTGCGGCTCTGTGGCAGCCTCGCCCCCACTCCGGTGGGGGTGGCTCCCCTTCTCGTGGCGTGGGACTGGTTCGGCAGTACGGCTCTACCGGGTTCGTCCAGGGTGACGCGGTGAGTCGTGGCCTGTGGTCGGTATCGATCTCTGCTCCATAGGAGGACGACCGGTCTTCTGTGGTGGAGGCGGTGGTGGTCGGACGATCCCCGAAACGCCCTCCGTTCGAGGCGACCGGGCTCATCAGCGAGAGCAAAGACCCCGCTCGAGGCGTCCCGATGGTGGAGGCACACGTTGGTCGGGGGCCGCACCCGAAGTGCGCTTCGGGTGCGGCCCCCGCGGAGGGTCCCGATCGGAGCCGCCGGGTCTCCAGGCCCTGTGCTCCGACATCCAGCCGGCCCTCACGATCTATGGCTGCTCCGACCCGTCGAGTGCGGAGCGCTCTTCCTCGCATCGTTGCGCGAAGGTTCGTGGAGGGGCCGGAGGTGGTGGTGACACCCCCGGCCCGCTCCCCCACGACCCCACCCGGATCCAGGTCCGGGCAGGGCCTCGCCACCCGAAGGCGGCGGGGCTTGGAAGGTATGGCGGTACGGGACCTGACGGAGCTCGCGAAGAGGTGGTCCGCGATGTCCGAGGTCGACCGCACCGTCACGCCGGCTTTCACACCGCTGGCGCGGTCCGCAGGCGGATCATCGTCCGGGTTCGGTGAGCAGGCGTTGGACATCGGACTTGAAGTACCGGCGATGTCCGCCCAGAGTGCGGACCCACCGCAATCTGCCTTCCTGGGCCCACAGACGGACGGTCTTGGGATCCACCCGGAACGCCTGCGCGACCTCCTGGGGTGTGAGCAGGTCCATGGGGTCGACATCCGGCTGCGTCATGTTCTTCTCTCAGGGGGTCGTTATCGGGGGTCGTGGAAGTTCAGGGGGTTGGGTCGTGTGCGCCAGGCCCGTGTCAGGGGCGTGGAAGTCGTAACAGGGAGAGGTTCAGCGCGCCGGTGTCCGTGTCCGGGCGGAGTGCAGTGCGGCCAGTACCTGGACCAGTCGTCCTTCGGCATCGTCCAGCAAGGCGTTCCTGCGGGCTTGGCTGTTGCCCGCCCACTGGGCGCGAGTGAGATAGCGGGCGGCATCCTCGGCCGCACTCGCTCCGGCCAACAAGGTGGGACCGCAGGCCGGGCGGGCGGCCTGGTCCCACGCGGGACGGGTGCCCTCGACCTGCCGACGCCGGGTCTGAAGCGGCAGTTGGGCCTGGTCCCAGAGCAGGTAGGCCTGCTCCCGCCCCTCCTGGTCGGCTTCGTAGGAGTCCAACAGTCTGGTCAGGAGCTCATGAGAGGGGCGGATGCGTCCGGTCTCGATCCGCGAGACCGTCGACTGATCCACCCCCGACAACCGATACCCGCTCAACCCGGCCGCCTTGCGCAACCGCTTCAGGTGGACGCCGAGCTCCTTCTTGCTGTCGGTGCACAGGGAGTCCGCGTCCTGATCCACCTGGGTCTCCTTGGTTTTCGCCGATGTGGGCTGTTCGGGGCCCGGTGGACGAGATGTACGAGAGCTTCTCGGTTCTTCCGGGCGAGCTGTCACTCGGAGGGGTGGGCCCCAGGAGGGCGCCGGCAAGGGCGCGCCTCCTGGGACACCGGACGGGCCACGCATTGCTGCTGCCAGGCCGCAAGTGCCCCGTCGTCTTAGTGAGGTCGGTCAGGCGAGGGTGCGCACCAGCGCGTCCCAAGCACTGCCCGGCAACGTCAGTCGGACCTGGTCGGGGTTCTGGGTGTCGCCCATCAACACGTTCCCGCCCGCGATGAGCTTGGCGGCAGCGCAGTTGGAGGCGCCCTGCGAGGCCTCGGCCTTGTGCCACACCCCGGCGGTCAAGGACCTACGACCCTGGGTCTGCACGATCTTCATGAAATATCCTCTACCTGCTTGTTCTTGCGGTTGACACCCCGGGAGGCGGCGGCAACCGCCCCCGGGAACGAGCCCTGGCGGGCTCTACGGTGCCCTCACTTCTCGGGTGAGGGCACCGAGCCTTTTCACGGACCGGTCAGTCGACCCCGCTGGAGGGAGCAGACCGCACGGGAGAAGCGGTGCACTCCGCGCGTTCAGGCGGCGCGGTCCGGGAAGCCCGGTTAGATCGGGCGAGGGTGGTCAGAGCGGCGATCGGCGGCTCTCCCCCACCCGACTCACGCGGCGACAACCCCCGCCAACGCCCCCAACCCGCGGCTTCGAACACCTTCCGCAACCCATCCGGATCGCGTGCCACCAACCGGGTATCCGCACCCTGCTCCTGGGCCTGGTCGGTATAGACCTCGGCGGCGCCGACCATCCCGGACAGGTGGGTGATCCCCCACCCACTCCCCGGAGCAAGCCCCGCAGCGAGCGCCTCGACCAACCCCGACAGCTCTTCGTCTTCAAGGTGGTCGAGGGTCAGGGTGGAGAGCACCCCCACCGGAACCGACAGATCCAGATGCTCACCCAGAGCGTTGACCAGGGTTTCCGGATAGCGCAGATCCAAATCCAGCACCCGCACGTTGTACCCCCGAACCTGAGCCGAGTGCTCCCACCACGCCCGCGCCGCCGCCAGGGCGGCCAGGTCGTGGTCGACATAGACCGTCCTCGCCCGCGACCCCCACAGCACCCGGCCGCGTTCGTGTGGAGCGCGGCGCATCGCCGGCAGCCCGCAGCCCAGGTCGATCACCTGGGAGAAGGAGCGACAGACCGCGTCGACCACGCCTTCTCGGGCCTTGCGGTGCACCAACATCTGCCCCGCCAGACCGGGTGAGGCCTCGGCCATCTTGACGGCCGTGTGGCGATCCTGGCTCCACGAGTCTTTCCCGTAGTCCAGGTAGTCGAACGTCCGGGCCGCGTTGGTCAAAGCCCATTCCTCACGATCCAACAAAGTGCCACTGCGGGCCGCGCCCCACGTCATCGTCATCGCTACCCCCGCATTCGCATCGTGGTTCGGATAGGGGGCGACACCTGTGGCCCGGGCACGCCGGACCTGGTCGACGGTGCCCTGGAGGTAGTAGTAACGACGCCCCACATGCAGAGCCGGGATGATGCCCTCGCGGGCCCAGCGGGCGGCGGTCGCATACGACACCCCCCACTGCAAGGCGGCCTGGGCGGGGGTCAAGAGGTCGTCCATGTCCGACCTCCCATGGCGAGGTAGCGCTTGACCGCGACCCCGAGCTCTTGGGTGCCGGCGTCCTGCTCGGCCTGCTCCGCTTCGCGCAACTGCCGTTCCACCCGGGAGCGTTCGTCCAAGATCCCGTCGACCAACAGCCGGGCCAGACTCAACCGGTGATCCACCCGCGCCAACCGCTGCTGCACGCTCAACCGGCCCAACAACCGCAACGCGCTCAACTCCGCGGCCGCGTTCTGCTCCACCGAACCCGAAGCAGGGGTCGGAGGACCGGACGGAGATCGCGGGGTGCGCCGAGGCAGAGGGACCGGAGGCTTCGGCGGAACGGGCCGCTCAGGCTCGCCGGAGATCGGGAGGAACCCGGCCCAGTGAGCGAACCGGCGCCGAAGACCGAACCAGCCCCTCCGAACCTTCGGGATGACCGGGCCAGCGGTGGTGTCGGTGGTCTTAGATGGAGCGAGGGTCCCCGCCCGAGCTGTCGGGGCATACGTGCCCCTCCGGGACGGCTGGGCGTGCCTGCCCCGCTGCACCGAGGTCGACGTGGTGCTGGTCTTGGGAGGGGTGAACGTGGTGGTTGGGAGGGTGCGTCGGACCTGTGTCGGGATCATGCTCACGGTGTGCTCCTTGCTACTGGTCAGGGAAGTTCGATCCGGGCCTTGACCGTCACCGGTAGACCCGCGCATCCGTCCCAGTCCCAATAGAAGGAGAGTGAAGCCACCCGCCCCAGACCACCGCCGTGGCTCTTCTGCTCCGGGAACGAGAGCTTCTTAGTACTGCAACGACAGGTTGCGATGTGATGGCCGCACACGGTAAGTAATCGTGTGTGGCCATCACTGACCTTGAGACCTGGTCGCGGTCCTTCTCCGAGTTCACCGCGTCCTTCGCCCACCGCTTTCCCCGCGTTGAGTCCCGCCGCCAGGCCACCTCCTACCTGCGTGGACTCCTCAGCGAACTGGAACGCAAGAACGGGTGGACCCTGGCCGAGATGTGCGGTGAACAGGGTCCCGAGCGCCTTCAGCGCCTGCTGAACTTCTACGCCTGGGACACTGACGGTGTGCGGGACGACGTCCGCGACCTGGTGGTAGAGGTCCTGGCCGATCCCGACCACGGTGTGCTGATCCTGGACGACACCGGGTTCCTCAAGAAAGGCACGAAATCGGCCGGGGTAGCCCGCCAGTACTCGGGAACCGCCGGAAGAATCGAGAACTGCCAGATCGGCGTGTTCCTGGCCTATGCCAGCAGCAAGGGCCGGGCGTTGATCGACCGGGAACTCTACCTGCCCAAAGCCTGGACCGAGGACCGCGACCGATGCCGGGCCTCCGGTATCGGTGAACAGGTCGCCTTCGCAACCAAGAACGAACTCGGCCACGCAATGCTCCGCAGGGCCGTTCAATCCGGAATTCCTT